>PDQT01000372.1 GCA_002747875.1 bacterium DOLZORAL124_64_63 | reverse complement strand
GCACGACCACGAGGACCAGATGCAGGACCACGGAAGCAAAGAAGGCGCTGAGGATGATCCGGTTTTCGTTCACAATCCGGTGGCCACGTCTCGCCGGGCAGACGGAAAGGGTGCGCCGGCAGCCGCAAAAGGCTACCGCGGGACAACATGACGCGCAGGCGGCATCAATCTAACCGGACATCTTCCGGATTGCCAACCGGCGCATCGAGGACGCCTCCAGGACATCCTGAGGATGTCTTGAGGACGCCGCCTTGACGAGCCCCCGGTCCGCCCGTTTAATGGGCAGGCCCCCAACCCGGAGACGCCATGGCCGATCTCGACAAAATCATCACCAAGTTGCCCGCTGAGCTGACAGACATGGTCCTTTGCGGCCACCATCTGCGCCGAGCCACCACCCTCCAGGTAGGGGGGCCCGCCAAGGTATTCTGCCGTGCGCGTACAACGGAACAGGCCCGCCGGTTCCAGGAAATGGCCGCGACGGCGGAGTTACCCTGCTTCATCCTCGGTGGCGGCAGCAACATCCTGGCCGATGACGCGGGTTTCCCGGGACTGATCCTGCGGGTGGAAACCGACGTTTTCCAAAGCCGGGGCACCATCCTGACGGTGGGCGCGGGCCTGGAATTCGACGCCCTCATCCAGCGCAGCCTCCAGGCCGGGTTGACGGGCCTGGAATTCGCCTCGGGCATCCCCGGCACCGTCGGGGGCGCGGTCATGGGCAACGCCGGCTGCTACGGGTACGAGATCGGCGAATTCATCCGCGAGGCCGTTACTCTGGGGCCGGACGGCCGGTTGCGCCGCCGGGGTGCCGACGAATTCGGCTTCCGCTACCGCGCCACCGATCTGCGGGAAAGCGGCGAAATCCTCCTGGAAGTGGTTCTGGAACTGGAAGCCGGAGACCTGTCCACGGCCGCCGCCGTGCGGCAAGAGCATCTGGCCGATCGGGCGCGCAAGCACCCCGGCCGGCTGCCCAGCGCCGGCAGTTGGTTCCGCAACCTGCCGCCGCCCGCGCCGGGTGCCCGCCGCGTCGCCGCCGGCCATCTGCTGGAACAGGTGGGGGCCAAGGATTTCGCGGAAGGCGATGCTCGTGTTTTCCCCAAACACGCCAACATGATCATCAACACCGGCCGGGCCACCAGCGCCCAGGTGCTTCGGTTGGCGCGGCGCATGAAACGGGCCGTTCGGGAGCGCTTCGATGTGGACCTGATCCAGGAAGTGCGCTACCTGGATCCCACCGCCCCGCAGGGGCTGCTTGATGAGCCGGCTACTCGATGAGCCGGTTACTCGACAAGCCGGTTACTCGATAAAGTCACTTGATCAGGGAGATCTTGCTGGTCAGCACCCCCTGCTCCGTCTGCACCCGCAGGAAATAAACCCCCGCCGCAGCTTCCCCGTCACCGTCCCGGCCGTCCCAGACCACCCGATGGGGCCCCGCCGCCAGAGCCCCCGCCAGCAGGGTGGCCACCCGCCGCCCCGCCACATCGTGCACCGTGACCCGGGTGAACGAGGGTTCCGGCAACCGAATCCGGGCCTCGACATGCGGGTTGAATGGGTTGGGCCAGGGCTGGCTCTGCCACCGCAGATGGGGCAAGGCCGCCCCAGCGCAATCCTCGGGAGCCCGCAGGCGCTGAACCAGCTCCCCGCTGACAAGCTCCAGATGCAGCCCGTCCGGATCGGCCCACCACCGGGCCGGATCCAGGGTCAGTCGCCACCCTTCCTCCAGCCTGTCCAGGCGCCCCAGCGCAGCCCGATCCGGACGGGCCAACTCCCGCCTTTGCCGGCCATCAGTGGCGTAAAGCACCCAGTCCGGGTTGCCGCCGGCCTCGATCCGGATGATCCACTCCGGCCCATCGCATCGCGCCCGTAGCCGGGGTGCCTGAACCGGCACGAACTCCAGGGCCGTGTTGCGCAGGACCACGGCCAGTTCCAGTTCATTGTCCAGGTTCAGAATGTCCGGCTTCTGGTCGTCATTGAAGTCGGCCAGGTGGGTCCGGTAAATGGACGGGGACGACTCCAGGGTGATGGCGAATCCGTAATCCCAGGGCGCGCGCGACAGGAAAAGCTGCTGCTCCGTCCCATTCCCGAGGGTGACCAGGATATCGGCCAAGGCGTCCCCGTTCAGATCCCGGGCAACCACCTGGCCGGGGCCATCCGGCAGGCTCATGGCGCACACCCGACAGGCCAACGTCCCGTTACCCATGTTTTCCAACAGGCTGAGGCTTTCCCCGTTGGTGTTGCCCACGACCACATCCAGATCCAGATCCCCATCCAGATCCGCCAGGGCCAGATGACGGGCTCCGCTGCCCACCGACACCGCCAGCGGGACACCGAAGGCGCGCCCCGTCTGATTGGCCACCACCCACACCCGGCTCTGGCCATCGGAGGCCACCAGCTCTCGTCGGCCGTCACCATCCAGATCCAGAGAGCGGGCGTCATAAAGACCCAGCGGCAAATCCACAACCACCGGGACACTGAACCCGCCGGCTCCATCGCCGAAATATACATGCAGCAGGCTGTTCCCGTTCAGGATGGCGATGATATCCTGCCGGCCATCACCATCCACGTCCCCGGTGCTCAGGCGACCGGGCACCTGGACCAGGTCCAGGAAGGCCACCTCCTGCGGTTCCCCCGGCCCGGAAAGATCCAGCAGGACCAGTCCCCCGCGGTACAGATCCACCACCCCCAGTTCCTCCGCTTCGTCGCCCAGAAAATCCGCAACGCAAAGGGCCCCGGGGAAGATGTCCAGATCGTGGTGCCGGGGGGCGGCCAGCAGACCGTGCCCCATCTCCAGGGAAAAGACGACCAACCGGGTGGGGTCGATGCCGCTGACAACGACATCCTCGTCCTGGTCCCCGTCAAAATCCCCCGCCACGAAATTCAAAGGGGTGGTACCCAGTGGCCGGCTGCGATACCCCCAGTAGCCAGGCCCGTTATTTCCCAACAAGATCGTGAACGCTTCCAAGGAGGAGTCCAGGCAATTCAGTTCCTGATAGCCGTCGCCGTTCAGGTCCGCCGCCTGCACCGCCAGAGGCCGACAGCCCGCGTAGAAGGTTTCCCTGGACACCCACTG
>PDQT01000281.1 GCA_002747875.1 bacterium DOLZORAL124_64_63 | reverse complement strand
AGATTGTGAAGGTGGCTGATGACAAGAATGAGGACCGTTGGTTGAATGAGGCCAAGAAGAAGAGCCGCCAGGAATTGCGCGAAACGGTGAAGCGGGCGAAGCAGCGGGCCAGGCGGGAGCGGGCGAAGAATCCAGCCCAGGGCGAATTGTTGGCCGGGCTCCATCCCTCCGGAGCGCTCCCCGTGGCTCTCACCCACAAGGTCACCTTCGAACTGACCAGCGAGCAATTGGCCCATTTCGAGGCGCTGGTCGAGGTCATCGGCAAGCAGGGTGGCGCGGTGGCCGGTTCGAGCCGGGCGATCATGTTGCTGGAGGCCATGGCCTCGCTGGCGGGCCGGGCTGATTCAGAGGGCGTGGCGAACCACAAAGAACCCCACACCCAGATCCACATCCATCACTGCCCCGAATGTGAAAAATCCCACATCACCACCAGCCGTGGGGAAACCAAACTCACTCCGTCCGAATACGAGAAACTGGCCTGCGACGCCCGCGTCGCCACCGACGACGGTCCCAACAAATCCGCCATCCCGCCCAGTACCCGCCGGCGGGTACTGGCCCGCGACCAGCACCGCTGCCAAGCGCCCGGCTGTCCGCACACCCGATTCCTGGAAATCCACCACATCACGCCTCGCCACCAAGGCGGCACCAACGCCGAAGAAAACCTCACCACCCTCTGCAGCGCCTGCCACCAACGGGCCCACGACAAACAAAAATCCGCCCGGAGGAAAAACCACCAGACGGACGCGAAACCCCAAGGGCGTTAGTCCAAACAAGAAACGGACAAGATACAGACAAGAAACGGACCAGGGGAAAAAAGATGGAGCGGGCTACGAGGCTCGAACTCGCGACCCTCAGCTTGGGAAGCTGATGCTCTACCAACTGAGCTAAGCCCGCTCCGGAGGCAGAAACGTAATCCGTCCCTTCCCGTTCGTCAACCCCGGCGCGCATTATTCATCCCGCGCCCTGACAAAGAAGAGGGCGGTGTTGCTTTCCGGCCACAATTAAGCTAGCTTTTTGGCCTGTATTCCCCTTTTCAGCATCATCCTTCAGGAGTTGCCGTGTCCCTGCGCACCGTTGCCATCATCGGACGCCCCAACGTGGGCAAGTCCACCCTGTTCAACCGGATCATCGGGGACAAACGCAGCGTGGTGCACGAGACCGCCGGCGTGACCCGGGACCGCATCGCCGAGATCACCGACTGGGCGGGCCACCCGTTCCAACTCCTGGACACCGGCGGCATCATCCCCTTCGGCGAGGCGGACAGCGAATTCGACTCCCTGGTCACCGAGGTCAGCCGCCTGGCCATCGACGAGGCCGATGTGATCCTGTTCATGGTGGACGCCAAGGTGGGCCCCATGGCCTGGGACGAGAGCATCGCCCGGGAGCTGCGCAAGACAGGCAAGCCCGTGGTCCTGGCCTGCAACAAGGCCGAGAAGGAAGCCGACCAGATGGCCATGGCGGAGTTCTACAGCCTGGGCCTGGGCGATCCGCACGCCATCAGCGCCCTGCACGGGTACGGCGTGGGGGACCTGCTGGACGAGGTCGTCAAGGGTTTCCCTCAGGCCGAGACCGAGCACCCCTGTGACTGCCGGGTGGCCATCCTGGGACGGCCCAACGTGGGCAAGAGCAGCCTGCTGAACGTCCTGACCGGTCGCCAGGAGGCCCTGGTCAGCGACATCCCCGGCACCACCCGCGACAGCGTGCACACCGACATCAAGTGGCACGGCAAGACCATGCGCCTGATCGACACCGCCGGCCTGCGTCGCAAGAGCCGCGTCAAGGAGGCGGTGGAGGCCTTCAGCAACATGCGCACCTTCCGCGCCCTGGAGAACTGCGATGTGGCCGTCCTGATGATCGATGCCGAGCGGGGCGTGGCCACCCAGGACAGCAAGATCGCCGGCCTGATCCACGACGCGGGCAAGGGCTGCGTGGTGGTCTTCAACAAGTGGGACCTGATCAAAGAGAAGGAAAACAACACCCACCTGCAGCATTGGGAGGATTTCTGCGAGGAAATCCCCTTCCTGACCTACGCGCCCTGGTTCACCATGAGCGCCGAAAGCAAGCAGCGCACGGGGCGCATCCTGGAGAAGGTCTGGGAAGTGGCCGAGGCCCGCCGGCAGCGCCTGGGAACCTCGCAGCTGAACGATTTCATCCAGAAGATCATGGCCTTCCAGAACCCGCGCCATCACCAGGGCGGGCTGGGGAAGGTGTACTACGCCACCCAGATCGAGAGCGCGCCGCCCACGATCCTGTTGTCCGTGAACGAGCCCAGGTTCTTCGCGCGCAACTATCTGCGCTATCTGAATAACCAGATCCGCAAGGAATACGGCTTTACGGGCAACCGGATCTTTGTCAAAATGAAGAAGCACTGATCGGGCCCGGCGGCCCGGTCCTGTCATCCGTCACCCGTCAGCTCCGTCACCGTCAGCTTCGCGAAGGACGCCCATGCTTCTGATCCTCTTCCTCGTGCTGGCCTTTCTCATCGGCAGCACCCCGTTCAGTTATATCCTCGGCAAACGACTCAAGGGTATCGACCTGCGCCAGCACGGCAGCGGCAACCTGGGGGCCACCAACGTCTTCCGAACCCTGGGGCCGTGGTGGGGCGCCCTCTGCCTCTTTCTGGACCTGGCCAAGGGGGCGGTGGCCGTGCTGATGATGACCTGGCTGGTCAGCACCTGGCCCTCCACCGAACCGACGCCCTTCCACATCCCGGCCGACCTGTTCCGCATCTTCGCCGGCTTTCTGGCCGCCCTGGGGCACACCTTCAGCCCCTTTGTGAACTTCCAAGGCGGCAAGGGCGTGGCCACCACCGCCGGGGCCTTTGCCGTACTGGCCCCGTACGCGGTCCTGGTGGGGTTGGTCAGCTTCTTGGCCGTCTTTCTGACCACGCGCATCGTCAGTCTCGGCAGCATCGTGGCGGCCAGCATCCTGCCCTTCGCGGTGGTCTTCTTCGAATTCCGCTCGGGCGATGTCAGCGAGACCATCATCGTCTTCGTGGCCCTGATCTGCGGCTGGGTCATTTTTAAGCATCGCGGCAACATCGCCCGCCTCAAGGAAGGCACCGAGAGCAAGGTGGGCGGCGGAAGCTCGACGGCCTCGGGGAAGGAAGAGCAATGAAGGCGGCCATCCTGGGCACCGGCAGCTGGGCCTGCGCCTTCGGGCGTCACCTGGCCCACAAGTGGGAACGCGTGGTGCTGTGGGGCATCGAGGAAGACCAGGTCAGGAGCATCAACCAGACCGGCACCAACCCCGACTTCCTGGGCGAGGTGCACCTGCCGCCCAACCTGCGCGCCACCCTGGAGTTGGATGACTGCCTGGCCGACGCCGACCTGCTGTTCATCGTGGTGCCCAGCCAGGCCGTACGGCCGGTCATGACCCAGGTGGCGGCCAGCGCGGCCTTCCCCGACGGCACGCCGGTGATCAGCCTGGCCAAAGGTTTCGAGGTCAGCAGCCTGCAGCGCATCAGCCAGGTCATCGCCGAGGAGCTGGAAGGCGCCCACGGTGGCCGGCAGCACCCGGTGGGCGTCCTGCTGGGCCCCAGCCACGCCGAGGAGGTGGCCCTGGAGATGCCCACCGCCGTCGTGCTCTCGGGCGACGACCGGGGCGACTGGGATCACTGGCAGACCTGGATCAGCGGCCCCTTCTTCCGCGTCTACACCAACCCGGACACCCCGGGGGTGGAAATCGCCTCCGGCTTCAAGAACATCATCGCCCTGGCCGTGGGCATGGCCGACGGCCTGGGGGCGGGGGACAACACCCGCGGCACCATCATGACCCGGGGCATGATGGAACTGAGCCGCCTGGGCACCGCCCTGGGCGGGCGGAGCGAGACCTTCTTCGGCCTGGCCGGTATCGGCGACATGATCACCACCTGCATCAGCCACCACAGCCGCAACCGCAACTTCGGCGAGGCCGTGACCAAGGAAGGCGCCACCCCGCAGCAGGTCCTGGACGGTGCCGTGCAGGTGGTCGAGGGTGTGCACATGACCAGAGCCGCCTTAAAGCTGAGCGATAAGCTTGGAATTGAACTTCCTATTACCAAACAGGTTCATGATGTGTTATTCTCAAACAAGCCCCCGCGTCAGGCCATGCGGGAGTTGATGGAACGCCAGCTGCGCCGCGAGCTCGACTGATCGGGCTGCCGCGCGCCGGCCTTCTGCAAAATCAGGCCTCATGAAAAACCGGGCCTCATGAAAAACCAGCCCTCACAGAAACTCAGGTGCGCCATGAGCCCTCAACCGAAATCCGACTACCCCAGCAAGCTGTATTACTCCATCAGCGAGGTGGCCAGGATTGCCGGCGTGAAGGCCCATGTCCTACGCTACTGGGAGTCGGAGTTCAGCACGTTGCGGCCCAAGAAGACCCGCAACGGCAGCCGCCGCTATCGGAAAGCCGACATCGAAGAAATCCTGGCCATCAAGAGCCTGCTCTACGACGAGGGCTTCAAGATTGCCGGTGCCCGCAAGGTGCGCCTGGAGACGCGCCGCAAGGCCAAGGACCAGGAAACCACGGCCGCCACGCAGCTGGATCTGGGTTTCGGCGCCGCGGACCAGGGTGTGCGCATGGAAATGGTGAAGCGGGAATTGCGGGAAATTCTGGAACTGGTGCGCCAGCTCGGGGCTCAATCCGGGGCCGCGCCCGCCACCAAAGGGGCCGAAAAGCCCTCTCAGGCTACTCTGCGGGCCCTGAAAGGAAAGGGCTAAAATTGCCTTGTTTGGCGGGGGATCGGGTATTACATTGTCTCCCCGCGGCGGGAAACCCCCTGGTTTTTTCCGGCGTGAAAATCGATTTGGTCGGGGCGTGGCGCAGTCCGGTAGCGCACTTGCATGGGGGGCAAGGGGTCGGAGGTTCAAATCCTCTCGCCCCGACCATCTGAACAAAAGAAAAGACTGAGTCCGAGCCCGGCTCGGTTTTTTTGTGCCTGGTTTTCTTTGCTGCCCCAGATGGATTCCGTGACCGAATCCATCCGAAATCCGGCGCTTCAACTCCAGCAGAACGGGGGGCCCCGTGAAACAGACCGTCGGCGCCATCCTGCCCGCCCTCAACGCCGCCCGCTTCCTACCCGAGGTCATCGGCCAGATCAAAGCCCTGCATCCGGACCTGCGCGTCCTGGTGGTGGATGACGGCAGCACCGACGGCACTGCCGAAGTCGCCCGCCGGCACGGCGCCGAAGTGGCCGCGCACGAGGTGAACAGAGGCAAGGGAGAGGCCCTCAAGACGGGCTACCGCTGGGCCTTGGAGTCCGGCGTGGAATGGGTCTTCACCATGGACAGCGACGGCCAGCACCTGCCGGCAGAGATGGCCGCCTTCCTGGCAACGGCCCGGAAAGACGAGTTGGACATCGTCGTCGGCACCCGTATGGCCGCCGTGGGGGAGATGCCCTGGCTACGGCTGCAGACCAACCGCTTCACCAGCAGCATCGTCAGTTGGCTGGCGGGTCAGGACATTCCCGACAGCCAGAACGGCTTCCGCCTGTACCGCACCGCCTGCCTGGACGGCGTGCGCCTGAAAACCAGCCGCTATGACAGCGAATCGGAAATCCTCGTGCGCCTGGCCCGCAGGGGGTATAGAATAGGCAGCACGCCCATCACCACGGTGTACGGCGACGAGGAAAGCAGCATCAACCCCTTCGTGGACACCGGCCGCTTCTTCCGGCTGGTGTTCATGCTCCTGTTGACGAGGGATTAGCTCATGCCCAAGCAGCGCCACGTTCTCATTTCCAACGACGACGGCATCAACGCCCCCGGACTGCAGGCCCTGGAAGAGGCCATGGCCCGCCTGCCCCAGTTCCGGGTGACGGTGGTCGCCCCCCACGACCAGCAGAGCGCCAGCAGCCACGCTCTGACCCTGACCAGCCCTCTGCGCATCCTGGAGGCCGGACGCGACCGCTACGCCGTGACCGGCACCCCCACCGACAGCGTGCTGATGGCCCTGGAGAAGATCCTGGCCGACGACCGCCCCGACATCGTCCTGAGCGGCATCAACCATGGCCCCAACATGGGCGAGGACGTCACCTACAGCGGCACCGTGGCCGCCGCCATGGAGGGCACCATGTTCGGCCTGCCCAGCTACGCCCTGAGCCTGGCCAAGTGGCATCCCACGGACTTCTCAGGAGCCCAGGACTTCCTGGTGGAGAACCTGGAGAAGATTTTGGCCTTCCCCCTGCGCAAGGGCACCCTGGTGAACATCAACCTGCCGGACGGCCCCCTGGAAAACTTCCGGGGCATCCGCCTGACGCGCCTCGGCACGCGGGTCTACCAGAACGTCATCACCGACCAGGTGGATCCCCACGGCAAGCCCTACTTCTGGATCGGTGGCCAGGGCCCCACCTGGCAGCGCGAACCGGGCACCGATTACGACGCCTGCCAAGACGGGTACGTCAGCCTGACCCCGCTGATGGTGGACCTGACCCACTACGGCCTGCAGCAGGAGATGAAAACCCTGGAAGCGGACTTCGACTGATGCACGAATTTGCCGTGGCCCGGCGGCGCATGGTGCGCGAACAGATCGCCGACGCGGGCATCACCGATCCCCGGGTCCAGGACGCCATGCGGAAGGTGCCGCGTCACCTCTTCGTGCCCGCGGCCCTCAGCCGCCGCGCCCACCAGCCCTGCGCCCTGCCCATCGGCTACGGGCAGACCATCAGCAAACCCTTCACCGTGGGCCTGATGAGCGCTCTGATCGGCCTGCAGGGCCACGAGAAGGTCCTGGAGGTGGGGACCGGTAGCGGCTACCAGGGCGCCATCCTGGCCTACCTGGCCCGAGAGGTCATCAGCGTCGAAAGGGTGGCCCCGCTGGCGGCCCAGGCAGCGGGTATCCTGGACAAGCTGGGGCTGCACAACATCCGGGTCCTGGCCCACGACGGAACCATCGGCTACCCCGACGAGGCGCCCTACGACGCCATCCTGGTGACGGCCTGCGCGCCCCAGTTGCCCACCCCTCTGGTCAGCCAGCTCAAGGATGGGGGATACCTGCTGATCCCCATTTCCCGCGGGCAGGAGCAGATCCTGTACCGCTACCGGCGGCAGGGCGAGGAAGTGCTCATCGAGCAGAGCGTGTCCTGCCGCTTCGTGCCCATGCTGACGGGCCTTCATCATGGTTCAGACCAGGGGCCGGCGGCCGAAGATGAGGAAAAGGACGACCCCAACCCTGGAGATCACATTGCGTGAGTATCTGCTAGATCATATCGAGGCGCTGCCGACGCCCCTGGCGGTGTTCGTGGTGGCGATGCTGCCGGTTTTCGAGCTGCGCGGCGCCATCCCCGCCGGCTACGCCATGGGCATGAACCAGCCCCTGCTCATTTATCTGCTGGCGGTGGCGGGCAACTTCGTGCCGGTGCTGCCCATCATCCTGGGCCTGGG
>PDQT01000152.1 GCA_002747875.1 bacterium DOLZORAL124_64_63 | reverse complement strand
CCGGGTGGCCATGTTGATGGGATGGGCAATGTCCTGGAAGGTCCCATCTTTGCGTTTGCGACTGGGCATGGCGATGAACAGCCCCGCCCCTCCCTCGATAATCTTCAAACCCCGTATCACAAAGGCGTTTTCAAGGGTGATGCTGGCAAAACCCTTCAACTTATTGTCATCCCGCAGGGTGATCCTGACTTCAGAGATTTCCAAGGTTTTCCCTCTCCATGGCGAGCCTGAATGCAGCCCCATCCAGGTTCCGGGAACCCGAATGATCCTGTGCGGTCCTTTGACCGTCCTCTTTACCGAATCTCTGCGCCGAGGGCGTGGGGTCCGACCAGATGCACTTCATTGCCCCCATCTTCGAACTCTGTCACCAGATCATCCAGATCCCGTGATTCAGGGAAAACCCCGAAAACCGCCGAACCGCTTCCCGAGAGCATGGCCACGGGAGCCACCTCCTGCAACCGGTGGACCAAGCGTTGCAGAAGAGGTTGCTGAGGCAAAACGGCCGACTCGAGCCGATTGAAACCAGGCCAGGTCCTTTGTGGGAACCGAACCAACATAGGCTTCATGACCCTGATGTTAGCCGCCGCGCTATTGACTGTCAATCCCATATTTAGATTCGCATAAACACTTGCCGTCCGCAATTTTATGGGTGGTTTGACAATAAGAAACCGGCCCGTGGCCACCGGCGGCAGCGGCGTCAGGATGGAGCCGATACCACGCCCCAAGGCCGTGCCCCCCCGAATGAAAAAAGGCACATCCGCCCCGAGGGAAGCGCCCAGTTTCTCCAGTTTCGCCGGCTCCAACCCCGTGCCGAACAAATGATTGCAAGCTATCAAGACCGCCGCGGCATCGCTGGACCCGCCCCCCAGGCCGGCCTCCGTCGGGATGGATTTCTCCAGGTGGATGCTGATCTCGCCGGAAACACCCGTTTCCCGACAAAAATGCCGGGCCGCCTCCCAGCAGAGGTTGCTATGATCATCGGGAGCGGCGCCCGCCGGCGTCACGGTCAGCCCGATCTCCGGCTCCCCGCCGGGAAAGCGATCCAGAAGGCTGATACTCAGGTGGTCGAACAGCTGGACAGCCTGAAAGATGGTCTCAATTTCGTGGTAGCCGTCGTGCCGCTGCCGCACCACCTCGAGGTGCAGGTTCACCTTGGCGGGGGCCCGCAGTTTCACGGTCTGGTTGACCGGCTTACGGCCCTTGATGAATCCGGCATCCTTCATGAAACGGCTCCCGTCTGAAAATCGTTGTGCAGGCCCTGCCAGGGCGAATCCCCCGCATCGCGATCCGCGGCCTCGGCGCCACGGGCCAGCACCGCCGGCAACCGGCGAGACAGCCACCCACGTTGGCCGGCGGCAAAGCTGTCCGCTGGAATCTGAAAGTCAAGATCGGTCAGGTGCCCATCCCCCAGCACCTCGATACGGGACACCTCGCTGTTGCCGACACCCCGCCGCTGGGCCAGCCTCAGCCAGGGAAGGCTTTCCAGCCGCAGCCCCAGCAAACGGGCCAGCACCGCATCCACGGCCACCGGATCGGCTCCTGCCACCAGCAGGTTCCGATCCAGACTGACCCGGGCCCCGCCGCGACGCCGCAGCCCCAGCACCGTCGCATCGCAGACAACCCCCAGCCCGGTGAAAAGCTCCCGGGCCAGGCCCAGGACCTCGGCCAGGACCTCGGACTCGGGGATGCGGCCGCGACGGCGGCGCTTCGGAGCCAGCCAGTCCGCGAGGGCGGACACGGCCGCCTGAAGCCGACCACCTTCCGCCAGGGAAACGGGCGTCAACAGCAGAGGGCGCCGATCCCGCAGATGAGGGGAAAGCTCCAAACCCGCTTCCAGACTGCCTTCCAAAGCCGGCAGAGGTCGGACCGCCCTGTAGGGGACCGTCTCCAGGGCGGCACCGGCCCAGGTGACAATTTCTTTGGTCTCCCGCTCTTCACTCGCCAGAAGGGCCCGCAGACGGTCTGCCGCGGCCATGCTCCCCTGCGCCCCCACGGCCAACAACCCGGCCCCGTCAGCCAGCGCTTCGGCCATTCCCCGCACCTGCCAGGGCGGGCAGCTGCGCCCCGGCTGCCAGCTCCGCCCCTCCTGCACGCAGGCCAGCAGATCCCACGGCAGGGAGTCCGGCGGCAACAGGCCGGCTAACTTCAACAGCCGGTGGTAATCATCGGCAATGGTTTCGGGGCGCGCTTCAAGGATCGCAACTCGGCTCTTCATGGCAACTCCGGACGCTCAGGTGCCGATGATGGCGATCGCCGTGGCGATCCAGCCCACCAGCACCAGTTGCAAAATGAGATCGTTGAGCAGAATCTCATGCGGTCGACCGCCCCGATCCTGCTCATAAACGAGATAGAGGTACCGCCCCATCCCCGCCAGCACGAAAGGAATGGTGAAGACCAGACGCATGGTCCCGAACTGCGCCACCGTGTCCGGCCAAACCGTGTACAGCCCGTACATCATCAGCGTCAAGCCAAAGCTGATACCGATCAGGGCATTGAGCATGGGCTCGGTGTAGCCGCGCAGCACGGGCCGGGTCTTGGACCTTCCGGCTCCCACCTTGAGAAATTCGTCCCGCCGTTTGCAGAAGCCCAGAAAAAGGCTCAGAAAGAAGGTGCAGAGCAGAAGCCAGGGACTGATGCGCACGTGCGGGCTGACCGGCAACAACACCAGAACCCCCGCCGTGGCCCGGATCACGAAACTCATGCCGATGCCCGTCACATCCACGATGGGCACCCGCTTCAGCCAGCGTGTGTACAGCAAGTTCCACAGGAAGAAAAAAACCAGCCCGGAGAAGAACGCCCAGCCCAGCAGCGCCGCGGCCGCCAGGCAAAAAACCAGCAGGCCCCACCCCAGACGCTGGGCCCAGAAAACGGGCAACTGCCCCGCGGCGATGGGCCGGAACCGCTTGACGGGATGCAGACGGTCCTGTTCCACGTCGGCCATATCGTTGAAGACGTAGATCACCCCGGAGCCCAGGCAAAAGACGAAAGCTCCCAACAGAGCCCGCACCGCGTGATCTCCATCGCCCAGTTCGCGGGCGAAGATTACGCCGGCAAAGAGCAGCAGATTCTTGGACCACTGGCGAGGCCTGAGATTGCGCAGGAATGCGGACCCGATACCCATCAGTAAGCGTTCTCCCCCCGCAGCACATGATGGACGGTCATCAGCAGGATGCGGATATCCAGAGCCAGGGACCAGTTCTCCACGTAATGGAGATCATAGAGGGTCCGATCCTCGATGCTGGTGTTACCCCGCAGGCCGTGAACCTGGGCCCAGCCGGTGACCCCGGACTGCACCCGGTGGCGCTCGAAATAGCGGGGCATGCGCTTGCTGAACTCCTCCACGAAGACCCGGCGTTCGGGCCGCGGCCCCACCATGCTCATGTCCCCGCGCAGCACATTCCAGAGCTGGGGCAACTCGTCCAGGCTGAAGCGCCGCATGACCGCCCCGACACGCGTGACCCGCGGGTCCTGCTCCGTGGTCCAGACCGGCCCACTGGCTGTCTCCGCGTCCTGCCGCATGGAGCGGAACTTGATCATGGCGAATTCACGGCCATCGCGCCCCATGCGCTCCTGCCGGTAGAAAATGGGCCCCGGCGAGGAAAGCCGCACCAGCAGCGCCAGCACCAGCAGCAAGGGCGAGATCAGAATCAGGCCCAACCCGCTGGCCAATATATCGAAGGTCCGCTTGACGATGCGATCCGCCCCGCTAAGGGCCTCTTCCCGCACCGAGATGAACGGGATGCCGCCGATCTCCTTGAGCCTCATGCGGCTGGTGTGCAGGGCCATCAGATCCGGCACGAACTGCAGATCCACGTTCAAATTGGCCAGATCCTCCGCCACCTGGCGCACCAGGGGCAGCTGCTCGAAGGGGACGGTCAGCACCACCAGATCGATGCCCTCGCGCAGCACGATCTCACGCAGATTTTCCACGTCCCCCAGCAGCGGTACCTCCCGAACCGGCCCGGTCGGCCTCTGCCGACGGCCGCCGCGCGCGTCCAGGATGGTGGCCTGTTCCGCCACGGCCTGATCTCCCGGCGTCGAAACCCAGCCCACGGGTTCCAGAGGCAGCCCAGGCAGTTCACGCACCAGGTGCAGCAGGCGCCGCTTCATGGGGCTGGTCCCTACCAGCAGTGTGCGCACGGTGGTGTTGTCCCGGTCCAGAACACGGCGCATCAGGAAGCGCGAGATCATGCGCCCCACCGTCAGGAAGATGAAGGTGGAAAGAAAGAACAGCCCGAAGAAGCTGCGGCTGAAGGCCAGTTCCTTCATGAAGAAGGCCGAAGCCAGCACCAGCAGGCTGGCCAGCACCACCCCCTTGAACAGCCCCATCAGATCGTCCACCAGGGTGCGGGCCCCGCGCTGCGTGTACATGTTCGAGGCGTAGAAGATGCCGAAGAAGATACTCAGAACCAGAATGCTGAAGACCAGGTAACGATCCAGGGGCGGAATACCCAGGGGCACCAGCCAGAAACCGCTGTGAAAGCGGAACCAGTAGGTGATCAGGAAGGCCGCTTCCAGCACGAGCATGTCCGCGATCATCAGGATGATCGCCTCCATGGACCGTTCCCGCCCCTTGCCTGCGTCGATGACCACTTCAGACTCCGTTGTCGCCGGCCCGGTGCTCCCGCCAGGCCGCGCCCAGTTCCGCGTCCATTTCCCGCCGGTAGCGCTCGCGGCTGAAACCCGCGGCGTGTTCCCGCATGGCGGCCCCGTCCCAGGGCCCATCCAGCCGCTCATCGGCCAGGGCCTCGGCCAAAGCGGCGCTGTTCTGGGGCGCGAAGAAAACCCCATTCAGACCTTCGACCACCGTGTCCAGAGCCCCGCCCTCGCCGTAGGCCAGGACCGGCCGTCCGGCGGCCGTCGCCTCCAGGGGTGTGATGCCGAAATCCTCCAGCCCCGGAAAGACGAAGCTGCGGCAGTGGGCATAGTACGCCGGCAATTCCGCGTCCGAAACCGGTCCCGCGAAAACCACCCGGCCGCTGCCGCGCGTCTCCCCGGCCAAGGCCTTGAGCCGCGGCAACTCCGGTCCCTTGCCCACGATGACCAAGGTGCGTCCGGCCCGCACGGCCGCCGACACCGCCAAGTCGATCTTCTTATAGGCCACCAGCGCCGACACCACAAGATCATATCCCAAACTGGCCAGCCCCATGGGCGGGGCCAGATGTTCCCGCGTCCGGAAGCGCTTGATATCCACCGGCGGATGCACCACCCGGACCCGGTCCCGGGGCACGCCGTACCAATCCAGAATACGCTGCCGCACCACGGTGCTGTTGGCCAGCCAGCGGTCCACCCGCGGGGCCGTGCGTCGGTCCCATGCCCGCAGCCGCGCGGCCTGCCAGCCGATCAGTCCGCGCACAGGCCGGGGTTTGCCGCCGAAGTAATCGTCGAACCGGTCCCAGACATAGCGCATGGGCGTGTGGCAGTAGCACACACTCAGGGCGTCGGGAGCCTTGATCGCGCTCTTGGCCACGCAGTGGCTGCTGCTGAAGACCAGATCGTAGCCCGTCAAATCGAAGCCCTCGATGGCCCGCGGGAAAAGCGGTAGAGCCCAGCGGTAGACGCGCTCGGCTCCGGGCAATCCCTGGATGAAGGAGGTGTGGATGTTCCGCTTCTCCAGGGCGGGCGACAAGCTGCCGGGCACGTGCAGGAGAGTGAAGATGTCCGCGTCGGGAAACATCTCCGCCATCACCTCCAGGCACTTTTCCCCGCCCCGCATGCCCGTCAGCCAGTCATGGACCAGGGCCACCTTGAGCGAGGCGGGCACACCGCCGCTTGCCGCCGGGGCTTCAGTCACCCCGGTCCGCCTTCGCCCGAGCCGCCCATTCCTCCAGGATCTGGCAGAGCAGATGCCCCATGGTGATATGGATCTCCTGGATCCGCGGTGTGTTGGCGCTGGGCGGCACCAGGGCCCCGTCCAGCATACCCAAAAGCTTGCCGCCGTCTCCGCCCAGGAAACCATGCACCCGCATGCCGATGCGGCGGGCCACCTCCACGGCCTTGATGCAGTTGCCGGAGTTGCCGCTGGTGGATATGACCAGCAGGACATCGTCCGGCCCGCCCAGACCTTCCACCTGGCGAGAAAAAACCTGCTCGTAACCGTAGTCGTTGGCCACGGCCGTCAGGGTTGAGCTGTTGGTGGTCAGGGCCAGGGCCGCATAGCCGGGCCGGTCCAACTTGAATCGCCCCACCAGTTCGGCCGCGATGTGCTGGCTGTCGGCCGCGCTGCCGCCGTTGCCGCAAATCATCAGCTTGCCGCCCCGCTGCCAGGACGCGAACACATCCGCGGCCAGCAGGCGCACGGCCTCGCTGTGGCCGTCATCCAGTTGGCGGGCGGTCGCCAGCAACTCCGCGACGGTCTCCCGGTAAAGAGCGCGGGCCTGCTCGATGTCCTGGTCGGACAAATGGGCGGAATCAGCGGCCATGAGTAGCCAATCCTTTCAGCTATGGGTCAGGGGTGGGCCGCGCGGCCCTCCTCCAGCAAACGCATGTAACGCTCCAGGGCATCCTGCCAGGGAGGGCGATCGGGGCAACCGGCCTCTTCCAGGCGGCGGCTGGCCAGAATAGAGCACCGAGGCCGGCGGGCCGCCGTGGGGTATTCCTCGGATCCGCAGGGAGTGATCCGCTCCGGATCGGCACCCACCAGACGGGCCACCTCTCGGGCCACTTCGAACCAGGTGGCCCGGCCCGCGTTGGTCCCGTGGAAGATACCACGGGCGTCCGCAGAAACAAGCCAGCCCAGCACGTCGGCAAGGTCATCGGCACCGGTGGGACAGCCCCTCTGGTCCTGGACCACCCGCAAATCCTTCCCCTCTTTCAGGAGCCGGCGGATGGTCTTGGGAAAATTCACGCGGCCGTCGCCAAAGAGCCAACTGGTGCGCACGATCTGCCAGGGGCCGCGCATGGCCGCGACCGCTTCCTCGGCCAGGGCCTTGGTCCGGCCGTAGTAGTTCAGGGGCGCGCGCGGATCGTCCTCGCGGTAGCCCTCGGCAGGATCCCCGCCCGAGCCTTCGCCCGCAAAGACGTAGTCGGTGCTCAGATAGGTCAGCCCCAGCCCCCGCGCGTCACAGGCGGCCGCCAGGTTGCGGGTGGCGGTGGTGTTGGCCGCGAAGGCCTCCTCGCGCCGGCTCTCCGCCCCGTCCACATCCGTCCAGGCCGCGCAATGCAGCACCCGCCGGCAGGGGTGGGCGTCCAGCAGGGCGGCCACCGCGTCGGCCCGGCTCAGGTCCGCGTCCACCAGATCCACCCCCACCAGGTCCATGGCCGAAGCCAGACGCCGCATCACCGCCTGCCCCAGCATGCCGGCGCTCCCTGTCACCAGGATGGTCACGTCATTTCCCCTTCCGTGGTCTCGGTCGCGGACGGACGGCCCCGCCGCACCGCATCCCAGACCAGGTGGGCCGGGAACCCCCGGCTTTGCAGGTGGCGGGCCACCTTCTGCTCGCCCTTGCGTTGATCCGCCGCCCCCACCGCGCGCCACTTGCGGCGCGCCGCTTCCACGGCCAGTTCCTTCTCCGTTTCGGCGTCCAGCACCTCGGCCACCACCTCGGCGGCCACCTCGGCGGGCACCTGTTTTTCGCGTAGCTTCTGTTGCAGGTAGCGGCGCCCGACGGGACGGCCCGCCAGTCGGTCACGGCAATAGGCCGCCGCGTAGGCGCGATCGGAGTGAACACCCCGGGCCTGCATCTGTTCCAGAACCCCTTCCACCGCCTCCGGCGTGAAGCCCTCTTCGATCAGCTTGCGCCGGATACGGGCCACCGGCAGCAAGCGCCGGTCCAGCATGGCCATGAGCCGGCGGGCCACCTCTTTACGCTGGGCCGCCAGCCGGATTTCCGCCAAAAGGGGAGAGCCGATGCTCTCCCCGATGGCCGATCCGTCGGTGGGCAATTCCGCCGGCAACGACTCCAACGCCAGCGTCAATTCTTCCCCGCCATCCAGAACGATCCGGACCCTGTCCCGGCTCACCTGCATGGCCAGCAGGCGCCTTACCTCGTCGGTCATGATCTAGGCTTTCTTCCCTCCGGCAGACCGCGCGGCGCCGGCCTGGGCCGCGCCGGCCTTGCCCTGAGCGCCGGCCTTGCCCTGGGTGCCGGCCCCCTCCTGCCCTTCCTGCTCCGCGCCTTCCTTGCCGATGCCGTAATGCTTGAAAACCAGCGTCTTGATCGACTCGTAAAGGTCCGCATTCTCCTTGAGGAAGACACGCACGTTCTCCCGCCCCTGGCCCAGGCGCTCCTCGCCGAAGCTGTACCAGGCGCCGCTCTTCTGGATGATGCCCGCGGCCACGCCCAGATCGATCAGATCCCCTTCCTTGCTGATGCCCTCACCATAGAGGATGTCGAATTCCGCCTTCTTGAACGGCGGAGCCACCTTGTTCTTGACCACCTTGACGCGGACCTGGTTGCCGACGACGTCTTCGCCCCGGGTGATGGCTCCGATACGGCGGATGTCCATGCGCACGGAACTGTAGAACTTCAGAGCGTTACCGCCGGTAGTGGTCTCCGGATTGCCGAACATGACGCCGATCTTCATGCGGATCTGGTTCGTGAACATGACCAGGGTGTTGGTCTTGGCGATGGTACCGGTCAGCTTGCGCAGGGCCTGGCTCATCAGACGGGCCTGCAGCCCCACGTGGGCGTCGCCCATCTCACCTTCAATTTCCGCGCGGGGCACCA
The DNA here is from genome assembly GCA_002747875.1 of bacterium DOLZORAL124_64_63. Taxonomy (GTDB): domain Bacteria; phylum Krumholzibacteriota; class Krumholzibacteriia; order LZORAL124-64-63; family LZORAL124-64-63; genus LZORAL124-64-63. The sequence goes on along the minus strand of PDQT01000152.1, from coordinate 21,215 downwards.
AAGCCGCCACCGAGTCCACCACCAGGATGTCCACGGCGCCGCTACGCACCAGCATCTCGGTAATTTCCAGGGCCTGCTCACCGGTGTCCGGCTGGCTGACCAGCAGGTTGTCGATGTCCACCCCCAGCTTGCGGGCGTAGACGGGATCCATGGCGTGCTCGGCGTCGATGAAAGCCGCCACGCCGCCGTTCCGCTGGCAATTGGCCACGGCGCTGAGACAGACGGTGGTCTTGCCGCTGCCCTCCGGTCCGTAAATCTCCACCACGCGGCCCTTGGGCAAGCCGCCCAACCCCAGGGCGATGTCCAGGGCCAGGCTGCCGGTGCTGATGGCCTCGATCTCGTCGTAGACCTTGTTCTCCCCCAACAGCATGATGGAGCCCTTGCCGAATTGCTTCTCGATCTGGGCCCGGGTCAGTTCCAGGGCTTTCTTCTTCTCATCGGTCTTGTTCGTGGCCATTCCTTCATCTCCTGTGGATCCGTCCGCCGGGTGGGGTCCACCGCTTCGGCCCCCTGACCACCCAATGGAACTTTGAAATGCGCGTTATCTCTCTTGTGTGGCTCCGGGTGACGTCCCCGGACGAGTCCGTGCTGCGGCCCAAGATAGTACGACCCGCGGGCCGCGCGCAACCTTATTGTTCGCCTTTATTTCGCAACCCGGGCACCGAAGCGCCCCTGAAACAGCAAGTGATTTCTTCACAAGGGGTAACGCGAAAGGACCGTGTGCTCGGCACCCCGAGGGCTGAGCACGCTGCGGACCAGCTGGAATTCCTCAACCCGCACGGCGGGCAGGGCCGGCAACGCGAAGCGGCCCAGCCGGCGTATGGCCCCATCGTCCAGCCTCCGCGCCCGGGCCACCGTCAGATGCCCACGGAAGGGTTTGCGGTCCATGGGGCTTTCCGGCCAATAGCTCCGCGCCTCCTGGCGCACCGCCGCCGCCAGATTCCGCAGGGCTGCGTCTTGCCGCCAATGCAAAAAAAGAACCCGCGGCGCCGCCAAGGAAGGGAAGGCCCCCCAGCCGGCCTCTTCCAGATCGAAGGCCGCAGGCGGAGTCAGCCCATCCAAAGCCCTCTGAAGCCCTTGAATCTTGTTTTCCGGCCATTCCCCCAGAAAGGCCAGGGTCAGATGGAACTGCTTGGGCGGGCTCCAGCGCAGACCGCGCAGGTCGCGCAGAGGGTCAAGGCCGGTGGACAGGCAGGCACGGAACTCGTCCCCGCAGGGGACAGCCAGGAAGGCCCTCATCGGTTCTGCGGCGCGCACCAGCTGTCCGATTTCGGCCAGGGGCTCACGCCCGGCCCAAAATCCAGGCTACGCCGCAGGGTGTCCACCGCGGTGGCCATCGCCAGCAGGCGATTGCGGTCGCGGTTGCCCGGGAAGCGGTAGACATGGCTGAAAACGGCTTCGGGTGTGGCCAGGGCCAACCAGGTGGTCCCCACGGGTTTTTCCTCCGTGCCGCCCCCGGGGCCGCTGACCCCGCTGACGGCCAGGGCGTAATCCGTGCCCAACCGTTCCCGCGCCCCACGGGCCATGGCCTCGACCACCGGGCGGCTGACGGCCCCGCCTGCCACCAGATCCGCGTGGGAAACGCCCAGCAACTTCTCCTTGATACTGTTCTCGTAGGCCAGGATGCCCCCCCGGAAAAAGGCGCTGCTGCCGGCCAGATCCGTCAGGCGCGCGGCGATCAAGCCGGCGGTGCAGCTCTCACCCGTGGCCAGGGTCCGGCCCGCGGCGGTCAGGCGCTCCTGCACCACCTCGGGCAGACTTTTCATCTGACGGCTGTAGACCAGATGCCCCAGCTCCCGGTCCACCGCGCCTTCGATATCCGCCAGCCGGGCCACGGCGGCAGCATCGTCAGGATCGGCCGCGATGCGCACATCCACCCCCCACTCCGTCAGCCACCAGGCCCACTGCAGCCCCGGATACGCGACGCGCAATCCTTCCAGCTTACGCACCAGAGCCAGCTCGGCAATCTGCGCCGTGCGCCACAGCAAGGTCCGCCGTTCCCGGGGCAGATAGCCCCCTTCCTTCAGCCACCGCACCACCGCCGGCAACAGGCCGATCAATTCTTGGGGCACCCCCGGCAGCAGGACCAGGATCCGCTTCTTCAACTCTCCCACCAGGCCCGGGGCCGAGCCCACGGGATTGGGCACCGGGGTCATGCCCTCCGGCACCTGGCACTGGCGTTGCACCCCGGTGGCCCGGGGTTGACGTCCCAGATGCCGCCAGCGCTCCTCCAACGCCCGGCGCACCGCCGCGTCCTCGCGCAGTTCCGCTCCGGCCCAGCGCGCCACCATATCCCGGGTCAAATCGTCAGGGGTGGAGCCCAGGCCGCCCGTCAGAAAAACGATATCCCCCGCCCCGGTGCGGTCCAGGGCCGTGCTGATGGCCTCCTCCGTGTCGGGCACCACCTGGATACCCGCCACCTGCACCGCGTGCTGCCCCAAGGCCCGCTGGATACGACCGCTGTTGGTGTCGGCGGTGCGGCCTTCCAGCAGTTCATCACCCACCGCGATCATGCGCACCACCCGCTTCACGGCATCACCTGCCAGCCCAGCAGCCGCACCGTCACCTGCGTGGCCATGGCCGCCAGCACGCCGGCCCCGATATCATCGGCCATGATCCCCAGGCCGCCGCCGCCGCCCAGCTTCTCCAACCGGCGCACCCCGAGAGGCTTGAGGATGTCGAAGAAACGGAACCAGAAGAACCCGGCCAGCCACCCCATGGGCCCGGCGTTCAGCGCCAGGAAGGTGACCTGCATGCCGGCGATCTCGTCGATGACCACCAAGCTGGGATCCTCGCCGTGAATTTCCTCCAGCCTGTCCGCCACCGGGATGCCGATGGCGGTGACCGCCACCAGCCCCACCAACTGCCACACCAGGGGAAACGGGCCGAAAGCGATCCACCCCAGATACCACAGAACGGTGAACGCGAAGCTGGCTACCGTGGCCGGGGCGATGGGCGCGAAGCCCGTCCAGAAAAAACTACCAAGGGCGTACAGAAGAGGGCGCGGCATGGGGTTCCTTTCATGGGACACAAGAAGAAGATGGCCCCCAATATACGGTTCCCGGGCCCCCGCGTCACAAAAAAACGCCCCCCGGCCGAAGCCGGAGGGCATCAACAAGAAGGCCGGACGGATCAGGAGCCGACGGTCTGCAGTTGGCGCAGCACCTGCTTCGCCACGCACTTCAGGGTATCGAAGACCCCCACGCCGTTGACCGCCACGGCATCGAAGTGCTCGTAACCCTCGGGATTCAATTCCTCCACCAGTTCCTCCACGGGAATGGCGTCGGGCATGTCCCGCTTGTTCCACTGCATGACAAAGGGTATCTCCTTGAGATCCAGATCGTATTCCTTGAGGTTGTCGTGCAGGTTGTACAGGGCCTCGATGTTGGCGTCGAAGCGCGATTCGCTGCTGTCCGCCACGAAGACCAGGCCGTCCACGCCGCGCAGAATCAGCTTGCGGCTGGCGTTGTAATAAACCTGCCCCGGCACGGTGTACAGATGGAAGCGTGTCTTGAACCCCTTGACCTCACCCAGTTCCAGGGGCAGGAAATCGAAGAAAAGGGTCCGGTCCATCTCCGTGGCCAGGGTTACCAGCTTGCCCTTGGTTTCGGGCGCCAGCTTCTCGTAGACATACTGGATGTTGGTCGTCTTGCCGCCCAGGCCGGGCCCGTAATAGACGATCTTGCAGTTGATCTCACGAGATGAGTAGTTGATCAGCGACACGACAAAACCCTTTCCTCAGGTTTTCAATCCACGAACAGGCTGTCTATTTCCGCTTCCACCTCGCGGGTGAAACCGTCGTCGAAAGCATCGTATTCCTCGTTCCGGTACTCCAATTTCTCGTACAGCTTGTCGATAATCAGATCCAGCTCCTCGACGGCCCGCTTAACGCGCAGACGCACCAGCCCCAGGGTGGTGCTTCGATCAAAAAGTACGGCCAGAACCACGCCACGGTTGATTTTCCCAAGGTACATGCTGTCCTTGGCCCCCTGATGGTACAGGGTGCTGAAATCCTTCTCCCCGATGAGACGGGCCAGCTGGTAGTTGGCCTCGAAATCGGCGGCACACAGGGAAGCGAAACTGGTCATATCGAAATCCACATCGGGTCCGCACTGGCTGATCAACTGCCCCGTGCGGTCGATGAGGATGACATTCCGGGACTGGCTGCTCTTCAGCAGATCATCCAGAACATTGTTGATAGCCCAGTAATCTTCTTCGAAGATGGCCCATTCCGCTCGAACCATGAAAACTCCCGCCTCGCCCCGCAGGGACCGTTGCGCACGATAAGGCAATCTCTAGGAACCTTGTCGACACCCGGAGGCTCCACTTGACGGAATATTCAGACTAAAAAGAACGCCGCCCCAGAAAAGCCCGCTGCAGGGTGACCTCATCGGTGTAGGCCAAGGCACCGCCCACGGGAATCCCCGTGGCCAGCCGGGTCATCTGCAGGTCCAACCCCTCCAGCAGGCGCTGGATGTACAGGGCGGTGGTTTCCCCTTCCACGCTGGAATCCAGGGCGATGATGACCTCCCGCACCCCATCCTGACGCACCCTGTCGCCCAGCTTGCCGAAGGGCAGATCATCGGCCCGCACCCCATCCAGAGGCGAGAGCAGACCACCCAGCACAAAGTAACGACCGTTGAAGAAACCGGCCTTCTCGAAGGGCAGCACGTCCACCGGCGTGGCCACGATGCACAGCAGGCTCTTGTCCCGCCGCGCGCTGCTGCAGATACGGCAGGGATCCGGCTCGGTGATGGCCCCGCAGAGCGAGCAATTCGTCACCTTCTGCCCGGCCTCCTCCATGGCCAGGCCCAGTTGCTCGGCCGCTTCGGGCTTGTTGATCAGATGCAGCGCGATGCGGGTCGCGGACTTGCGCCCCAGCCCGGGCAACCGGCCCAGGCAACGCACCAAGCGTTCCAGGGCCGGGGATTGGAACACGCCCCCCTCGTTGGGCTCGAAATCATGGCTCACGGAATCAGCCCATACCCGGGATGTTCATGCCGCCGGTGACGCTGCCCATTTCCCGCTCGACCATCTCGTCCACCAGGCGGGCCGCCTCGTTGACACCGGAGGTGACCAGATCCTGCAGGAATTCCACATCCTCGGGATCGACGCTCTCGGGCGCGATATGCAGGGCGATGATCTTGTGTTTGCCGTTCATCGTCACCTTCACCTGACCACCGCCCACTTCCGCGGTAACGGTCTTGCTTTCCAGTTCCTTCTGGGCCCGGGCCATCTTGGCCTGCATCTGCTGGGCCTGCTTCATCAGGGCGCGCATGTCCATTGTCGGATTCCTTTCGGATGAGCCATACGGCTTCGGTTCTACTTCCAGTTGTCGTTATCAGCGTCGGGCAGCGGTTCGCCGTCCATGGTTTCCACCAACCGACCCAGGGCCGGGTCCGCGGCGCAGGCCTTGTCCAGCTCCTCCCGGGCGGTGGGTGCCACCTCCCGGCGAATCTCTTCCTTCACTTCCACGCTCTGGCCCTGCTCGCCCAGGACCAGATCCACCGCGATGGGCCGGCCAAAGTGCTCCGAGGCGATCTTCTCGATGACCGACACCTCACCCTGGACCATACGGACCTTGAACTGTTTGTCCTGTTCGAAGGCCACCGTCAGGCGTCCGGCATCCGCATCCAGGCTGGGCAGCCCCTCCATCAGGCAGGCCGCCACAGCGGGTTTCTGGGCCATCAGGGTGTTGATGAAGGCCGTCCAGCCGGGCACCGTAACCCCCGCCGCTGCGGGCGCTGAAACCGGGGCCGGACGCGGTCTGGCAGGACGCGCCTGGGCCGGGCCGGAGTTCATAGGGCCGGAGTTCATAGGGCCGGAGCCCGTGGGACCGGAGCGGCCGGCAGCCTGGGTGGGAGCGACAAACCGTCCACGGCCTCCACCGCCGCCACCGGTCGGGGCGCCTTCGGCCGGCAGGGCCCCCAGCCGCTGGGCCAGCTCCGAAAGCAGCACCCGGGATTCGAAACGGCAGTACTCCACCACGGAAGCCTCCAGCATGACCCGCGGCTGCGTGCTGCGATGGATGCGTTCGAAGTGGCGCCCACTGCGGTCGATCAACGCCAGCAGATCCTGCTCCTGGAAGCTCTCCGCCTGCCGGCTCAACTCGCTCACCAGTTCAGGCGGCAGGTCCACCATGGAGGCCAATTCCGCGTCGATCTTCAGCAGCATCAGGTTACGGAAATTGGTGACGATGCCGCGCGCGAAGGCGTCCAGGCTCTGCCCGGTGGTGCTCAGTTCCTCCACCAGGCGCAGGGCCCGCGCCGCGTCCCGGGCGATGATCGCCTCGTTCAGCTCCACATAAACCTGCGAACGCACCAGCCCGAAGGCCTGCACCACCGTATCCTCGTCCACCCGGCCATCGCACCCGGCGATGACCTGGTCCAGCAGACTCAGCCCGTCGCGCACGCTGCCCTCGGCCAGGCTGATCAGCAGCCGTTTGCCCGAGTCCTCCAGCGTCACGCCCTCGGCGTCGGCAATCATCCGCATGCGCTCGCCCAGTTCATCGCGCGTCAGCAGCCGGAAGTCGAAACGCTGGCAACGCGACAGGATGGTCCGCGGGATCTTGTTGGGCTCGGTGGTGGCGAAGAAGAAGAACACGCGCTTGGGCGGCTCCTCCAAAATTTTCAGCAGGGCGTTGAAGGCGCCCTTGGAAAGCATGTGGACCTCATCGATGATGAAGACCCGGCTGCTGCCCTCGCTGGGCGAGTACTGGGCCATGTCCCGCAATTCGCGGATATTGTCCACGCCCGTGTTGCTGGCCGCGTCAATTTCCAGCACATCCAGGTAACTGCCCTTGGCGATGGCCACGCAGCTTTCGCAGGTGCCGCAGGGATCTCCCTCCTGGTTGGTCCGGCAGTTGATGGCCTTGGCCAACAGGCGCGCCACCGTCGTCTTACCGCAACCCCGCGGCCCGCTGAACAGATAGGCATGGCTCAGCTTGTCTTTGGCCATGGCCGACCGCAGGGTGCTGGTCACATGGGTCTGGCCCACCACCTGGTCGAAGGTTTCCGGCCGATATTTCCGCGCGATCGCCTGATACGACATGCTTCAAACTTCCCCACTGCTGATGGTTGCCCGCCTTCCCCAATGCATCGCCGCAAAATCTAACACTTCTGTCTGCCAAGCGAAACCCCGCCGCCCCCCATTCTTACCCTCGCATCAAGCCGACATCATCAGACAACACCGCCACGATTTGTGGCCAACAGAGAGAAGGTATGAAAAGGGGAAGGCGGAAGAAAAGGTGGGTCAGGCTTGCGATGCACACGGAGGAGTGGACGTACCGTTGCTACTTTCCAGTCCTGGCGGAGTTGGTCTTCCACCGTCACATCGGGCCTGACCCATCATATTTGGTGGTGGAGATGAGCGGGATCGAACCGCTGACCTCTTCGTTGCGAACGAAGCGCTCTCCCAACTGAGCTACACCCCCACAAATTTTCCAAACTGGCGGAGAGGCAGGGATTCGAACCCTGGGAACATCGAAGATGCTCAACGGTTTTCGAGACCGCCCCGTTCAACCACTCCGGCACCTCTCCACCAATGGGCTTCCGGTTTGGGGCCGGAAGGAATCCGCATCGGATCCGGAATGGGTATTCAAGATGTTGCTGGCGGAGAGGGAGGGATTCGAACCCTCGGTACATTGCTGCACAACCGCTTTCCAGGCGATCCGATTAAGCCACTCTCGCACCTCTCCACGCGACAAGTGGCGAGCAATATAGCACCCGTTTTCCGGAAAAGCAACAAGGCCGGGCCTTATCTTTTTTCCCGGAAAAATTCCGTCAGCAGACCACCGCATTCGTCGGCCAGGATGCCGCCGACAATTTCCACGGGGTGGTTGTAGGGGTTGCCGGATAGCAACCGCCCCTTGCTGGCCACCACGCCCGCCCGGGGGTCGGCCGCGCCGAAAACCACGCGGGCCACGCGGGCCAGCAACAAAGCCCCGCTGCACATGGTGCAGGGCTCCAGTGTTACATATAATGTCGAATCGTCCAGCCGCCAGCTTTCTCCCTGCCCGGCGGCCGCCCCGATGGCCAGAATCTCCGCATGGGCGGTGGGATCCCGCAGGCGCTCCACCTGATTGTGGCCCCGGCCCAGGATGCGGCCGGCGCGCACAACCACCGCGCCGACGGGGACCTCCCCCAGTCGCGCCGCCTGCCGGGCTTCGGCCAGGGCCTCGCGCATCCAGCGCTCATGGGAATGGAACTCAGCCCATAGCGTTTCGTCCGTCATCGCACAACCCCTTCGGCCCGCGCCATGTTCCCCGCCAGATCCCAGACCTCCACCTGGAAAACCCAGGGCCGCGGCCCCTCACCCCAGGGCACCAGGGTGTCGAACGACTCCTGGCGGCTGTCGCAGATGCCGTCGGCCGGCAGCAGAGGGTGCCGCGCGCCATCCGGCAACACCAGCCAGGCTTCGGCCAGGGCACCGCCCGTGTCCCGCGCTTGGCAGCGGAGACGCACCCCCTCCCGGGACTGATTTTTCAGAGGCAGGCTTTTCAGGGTCAGGTTTTCCAGGACCGGCGGCGTGTTGTCCACCCGTACCGGTCCCGTCTCACGGGTTGTCTGCAGGCCCTGCCCCAGGGGGTTGTCCTGGTGATCGCTGGCGATCAGGCGCAGCCGGTAATCGCCGTCGGGCAGTCCCGAGGTATCCCAACTGCCCAGGGCCTCGGGGGTCTCTTCCAGGATGGTGCGCCAGCCGGTCTCCTCCACAGGACGATACTGCAACGTGTACAGGAGGCGGTCCTGGTCCGGATCTTCCCCCTCCCAGGTCAGGATGCGCACCGGCCGCGTGAAGGCCGAACGCTCCCGGCCCACCTGCCGGTCGGCCTGGGGCCGACGGACGAACTCCACCCGCAACCCGCTGGCGAAGGTCTGGGAAACGGTCTCACCAGCGCCATGGATGCCGCCCTCACGCACCTCGCTCAGGCTTTCCAGGGTGAAGCGCCGGATCCGCGGCGGCTGGTTGTCCGCCCGGGCGCTCACGGACACGGCCTGCACCCCGCTTCCCGGGCCGGGCCATTCCACCCGCCACTGCAGATAGCGGCTGACGGGCAGGTCCAGGGCCTTGTCCTCGTTGGTGAAGCCGCCGGACCAGTCGGTCCAGGAATCATCCGGCACGGGGCCGTTGCCCGCGCGGACGGAGAACCGGGGTGCCCGACCCGGGGTGCGGCGATGGCTCAGCCGGCCCCACCGCACGGGACGCCCCGCGTCCAGGGGCGGGCTCAGAGCCACGGCCCCCGCCTCGTCGCCCAGCAGGCGCACGGAGCCGGGATGGGCCTGGGCCACGGCCAGCTCATCATGGCCCAGAGGGACCAAGGCCAGGATGTCACCGCCGGCCCAGCGGGCCACCAGATTCTGCCCTCCCTGCTCCTGCAGTCCGAAAATTCGGCTCAAACCGGACTCCTTGTCCAGGATGGCGCCCCCCAACCAGCCATGCCGCGGGCTGTAAGCGGCCACCATCAGGTCCAGGTCGCCGGACCAGACGGGCACCGCGCCACCAGCGGGTTCCAGACGGTACAAAGCCGCCTTGGCGGGCTTCTGCTGCCCGCCGATCAGGCCGTCGCGCAGGGCTTCCGCGGGAACGGGTGGCAGACGGCGCGGATCCGTTTCCGGCTCGGCGACGTCGTCATCGCCCTGCAAGGCCAGGAAGTGCAGTTTCCCGTCGGGGCCGGATAAGAATTGCCGCACCTCGTCCTGCTCGGTCCCGCACAGCAGCCAGGGCCGGTCCTTCCGCCCCGGATCCAGGCCATAAACCCGGCCCGGCCCCTGGGTGCCGACCACCACCTGGCCGGCAGCCGTCACGGCCACGTCCAGGGCATTCAGGGCCGGGAAGTCGGCCACATGGGCCAGGCTGGCGCCATCGCCACCGCCCTCATCCAGACGGTACAGGGCGGCCGGAGAACCGCAGGCCAGATAGACGCCTGTCTCGCTAGCCAGCAAAGACCAGATATAGCCGCCGGGAACCTGGCCCACCTCGGTGGTCTCGCCCTTGCGGTCCACGCGGAAAAGGCGGCCATCCGGCCCCGTCCCCGCCAGCAACGCACCATCCGGGCGCACCAGCAGGCAGAAGACCTCGCTACAGGCCAGCGTGGCCAGGAGGGTCGTTTCCCCCGTCCGGTCGATGTGGAAAATCTGGCCCTCGTGCCCCGTGCCGGCGTAGAACCCGCCCCGGCCGTCCGGCGCGACGGCCCAGCACACCTCGGCACCGGGTAGCGCAATGTCTCGCCCCCGCGGCCCGGCCAGCAGGGTTCCAGCCGCATCCAACCCCGCGCCCTGCCATTCCAGATCCGTGAAGGATTCACCGGCAGGCCAGTCCCAGTGCAGGGGGTGCGCCGCCAGGGTCGGGCCGGTGGTGCCCAGAAGCGGACCACCGGCTATCACCAGGAGGGCCAGAATGAAGGAGCACACGTGGGGCATCAGGGGCGCCTCTCTTCCTTGAGGGGATGGGTTTCCGGACGAATTTCCAGCTTGCGCACGGCATGGCCTTGCAGGATCCAGGGCATGGCATCGGTATGGCGGCTGTGGATATCGGCCATGGTGGGCTTGATCTGCATGTTCCCGCCGGCCAGCACCCGAGCGGCGGAGCCGGGCAGGCCGGCGTACTCCCGGTCGGCCACCACCAGGTTGCCGCCGGGGCCCAGCAAGGCCACCACCAGACGGTCCTGGGCACGGCCCTCGGTCAGGATATCCAGGGCCGATTCCAGACTGCGCACCGCAAAGCGGTTCGCGGCCCGGGTGGCTTCGAGAGCGAAGAATTCGCTCTCGCTGGCGGCCACCAACCGGTACGGCCCAGGCCCCAGAGTGGCCGGCAGAGGCAGGTCCACGCGGTGCACGCGCGGCGTGCCCAGACGTGGGACGATGGTCACATCCACCGCCAAAGACCCTTGCCGCGCGGCAGGATGGCGGGGCGCGTCCAGGGCTGTGATCCGGGCCTCCGCCACCGGTCGCGTCAGTTCCACACGGGCCTGGACCGAGCGTAGCCGCACCTTCCGGTAGGGGTTGTCCATGAGCAGGACGAAGGGTGTCATCCACTCCGTCGCCAGAGACATGGCGCCGCCGGGCCCGCCGGCGATCCCGCGCAGCGTCAGGCCCTCGGTCGCCAACCGCGCGTGGCCCGTCCAGCGTGTGTCCAGTTCGTAGCGGAAGCTCTGGCTGGAAGCGTCATCACCCTGCGCCAGCAGGCTGTTGTAAAGGGTCCAAAAAACAAGGGTCGGCGTCAGCAGAGGGTCATCGACCACGCTGAAATGGTAGGACCGGGTCCCGAAATCCCCCACTAGGTCCAGATCGACAGGGATCATGTCCGGAGCTTGCCCCAGTCGCCCCACCAGCCCGGCGCGCAGATCGTGGTGCACCCGCCCCACCACCGTGCGGATGCTCCCCATCTTGAAGGACAGCTCCCGGCTGGGCATGACGGTCAGCACTTCGGCCGTGGCCAGGGGTAGGTCCACCGGCCCCCGTTGCATGAACGGGTGCCCCATCATCAGGACATCCCGGCCATCCACATAGCTGACAGTCCCGGTGATCCCCAGCACGGCATCGCCCATGACCAGGGGGATGCCGCAAGCCGCCCCGGGTCGCACGCCCCCATCATCGGCCACCACACCCGAGCCCATCTTGCCGGCGGCCATACCGGCGGGCTGAAAGAACCAGTCCTGACGCGCCGGCGCTTCCAGACCGGCGGCCCGCAACCGGTTTTCCAGCAGATCCACGGCCAGATGACGAGACTCGGGCCAGCCCGCGGGCAAGGACATGACCGTAGGCGCCCCAGTCGCCAGGCCCAGGTCCAAGTCCAAGTCCAAATCCAGGTCCAAGTCCAGGCCCAGGGATCTAGCCAGTGCGCCGGAGCCGGAGGCCAGGCGGCGCCAGTTCCCCACCACCTCCGGGGGGCGTTCCGCCGCCCTTTCGGGCACACGCGCGGGTCGGCGCGGCAACCGCAGCATCTCCGCGGCGGGGGTCACGCCCGCCAAGGGTTTCAGGCTGCCCGCCCAGCCGAAGGCCAAAGCCCCGGCAAAACGCCCATCCAGGTAGATAGGGCTGCCACTCATGCCTTGGGCGATGCTGGAAAGCTCCAGATCGTGCCCAGCCACCTCGACCAGGATAAAACTACCGTCGACCTTGCTTTTCTCCTGCACGCCGATCACTTCCACCGCGAAGGTGTCGATGCGGCTGCCGGCGAAAACCGTCAAACCGTAGCCCCGCATGCCGGGTCGGATTTCCTGCAGAGGGATGGTGTCCATGGCGGAGGCCGCCACGGTCGGCAACGGCGACAGCAGCAGCGACAGTGACAGGATCAGACCCGGCAAAAAATGCTTGTGTGGGCAGCCCATGAATCCCTTTCTGCGCGTCCCGGCCCGGAATCCTTGTCGGGATTCCCGGCCTGAATTCCTCGTCTAACGGGAATAAAAGATTATCGGCCAACAGGTTCCGATCAGACAAGCCTGCAAATCCGGCAACGGTCCCGCCCAATGGCGCCGCCCCACAAGGCCACGAGCCCAAGAGCTGGCAAAAAAAGGGCCACAAAGAAGGTCACCAAAAGAAACAGCGGACCCCGTCAAGGGTCCGCTTCGCAAACAGGTGGTACGCCCAGGAGGATTCGAACCCCCAACCTTCTGATCCGTAGTCAGATGCTCTATCCAGTTGAGCTATGGGCGCACCCTATTCGGTTGTCTATGGCGGAGAGGGAGGGATTCGAACCCTCGGTGAGTTTCCCCACACACGCTTAGCAGGCGTGCGCCTTCAGCCACTCGGCCACCTCTCCAGACCATTCCCAGTCTGAATTGATTCAGTTTCAATCTAGTCAGTCTGGCGGAGGGCGGGGGACTCGAACCCCCAAGGGCGTGAACCCGGCGGTTTTCAAGACCGCTGCCTTACCAATTAGGACTAGCCCTCCAAATTGGCAAATTCGGTTTTCGCCCATGTCGCAGCCCCCGGATCCGCCAATCGACAGGGGTGCTCCGCACATCAGCGGAAAGGCACGGTACTATCTGGACTTCCATTTGTCAAGGAGACCACCCAAACCTTTTTTCACAGCATCGCCCGCTTCGGACCCGGCCGCCCCCTTAAGGCCTTCCAGGTTGAGCCCTATCTGCGGCTTGGCGGCGTTCCCGCGCACCACAAGATCCAGCTGCACGCGCCCGTCCTCATCCCGCAGGGCCTCCGCCAGCATGCTCCACTGGCCCAGATTCGGGGTGAAGCCCTTCGGCAAAAGGATACGCGCATTCAGATCCAGATCGCCATCCAGGCCCACGGATCCCGTCACATCCCAGCGCGTGTCCGGCCCGTCGAGAACCAGCTCCGACACGTGATATCGCCCCCGCTCCACCCGCAGATCATGCCGCAGCCGATGGAAGCGGATCTCCGCCAAATCCTGGCGGGTCCCCAGATAGGGCAGGACATCCCGCAGCCACTGCCGGGCCTGTAGCACACCCTCGGTGCTACCCAGATCTCCGGTCACCATCAAGCTGGACAGCATGACGGGCTCTTCGCCCAGAATCATGTGCCCGCGCAGCCGGCCGTCCAGATCCGTCTGCAAACAACCGGCCACCGCCGGCGCACAGGTGGCCAGCAACTCCGTGGCGGCCACCTTATCCGCCTCCACCGCAAAATCCAGGAGGCCGCGCGGATCTCGCTCGTAATCAATTTCCAGGTTGCCCCGCAGGCTGCCCTCCCCCATTTCCGCGCTCATTTCCTCCACGGTCAGGATCCGGGCGTCCAACTCGCCGCGGAAACGGATGTCGCGCAGTTCCTGCCCTTGCCAAGCATAAGCACCCATCTGCCCTTGGAACGCCAGCGTCAGGTCCTCCGGGATGCGTTGCCCCACCGGGGTCCCCGGCCCAGCGCCCTCCGGCCCGGCCCCCTCCCGCAGGTTGTCCAGATCCAGTTGCAGGTCCGCCACATCCAGCCGGCCGTCCGCCAGGCGCAGGCTTTCGCCGTTCTGCTCCATGGTCAGGTTCACCCCCCGCAGGACCGCGGCCTTCACCACCATCTGTTTTTTCAAAAGCGGAACCAAGGGGACGCGCACCTGCAGCCCCCGCGCCTGTCCCGAGTAGGAACCGATGCGGTTGGCCCTCCCCGTGACCCGCGTCAGCCCCGCGCCCGTGCCCTGGAAACGGATGTCCTCCAGGCGGATGCCCAACCGGGGCCACCAGGAAAGCCCCGCGTCCCCGATCTCGACCTCCGCCCCGGTGCTCTTTTCCACTTCCTGTTCCAGACGGGCGGCCATCTTGTCCACCGACAGGAAAAAATTCAACCCGATCATCAGGACGACCGCCAGACCGGCCACCGCCCCCAGAACCACCAGCACGATTTTCCGCAGCTTCTTCATTCCGTATCCTTCCACCGGAACGAGCCGGTGATACGGCCCGCCCCCAGAACCTCGTCGCCGGCGTAGAGCACCAGCCCCTGTCCCGGAGCCGCCCCCTCCACCGCCCCGGCCAGCCGCAAACGCAACCGGCCGTCCCGCGCCAATCGCCAGCTTTCCACCACCGCTCCGCGGTGCCGATGCCGCAATCGGGCCACCACCGTTTGCCCCGGCGCCGGGCCTTCGGTCGGGAAACCGGGCCCCGCCCCTCGAAAATCTTCCGCCGTGACGCCGTCGACGGCCAGTTGGTTACGGGGGCCCACCACCAGGCGGCTCTTTTCCCGTTCCAGCGCCAGCACGTAAAGCGGCTCGGACGCGGCCACCCCCAACCCCCGGCGCTGCCCCACCGTGTAGTGGATCAGGCCGCGGTGACGCCCCAGGACCCGTCCCCGCGTATCGACGATATCCCCCGCACGGGTGGCAGCCCCGTCCCCGAACAGGAAAGCCCGATCCCCGTCAGGCACGAAGCAGATTTCCTGGCTGTCCTTCTTGCCGGCCATGGGGATGCCCAACTCCCGGGCGGCGCGGCGCACTTCCGGCTTGGCCCACCAGCCCAGAGGGAAGACCACCTCCCTCCACAACTCCGTGGGCACCTGGGCCAGGAAATAGCTCTGGTCCTTGCCGGCATCCAGCCCCCGCAGAAGCCGCGGCACGGCCCCCGATTGATCGATGCGCGCATAGTGGCCGGTGGCCGCGTAGCGCAACCCCTGCTGCCGGGCCAGACGCACAAATGCGGGGAAGCGCACCCGGGAATTGCAACTCAGGCAGGGGTTGGGTGTCAGCGCTGCGGCGTAATCCTGGATGAAAGGATCGATGACCTCCTGCCGGAAGGTCCGCTCCACGCTGTGCACCCAGTGCCGCGCCCCGAAGCGACGGGCCAGACGGCGAGCCTCGTCGATGGCGTCCAGGCTGCAACAGCTTTGCTCGTCGGGGACGATATCTTCTTCGGAATAGCAGAAATTCTTGAAGGTGACGCAGTGCACATCACAGCCCAGCTCCTGCAGGACGGCCAGGGCCACCGCGCTGTCCACACCGCCGCTGACACCAAGCAAAACCCCTGTGCCGGGAGGCAAGGCCCGACGCAGGGGTTGGGGAATTTCCAGAGGGAAGGTCATCAGTGTCCGGACTTGTTCCCCTTGGGCGCTGAGCCTTTAGCCCCCAAGCCCTTACCTGGCGCGGGGACAGGAGTTTTCATCAGATCCTTGACGATCTTGATGTTGTCGCTCGAGCGCTGACCGATGTCCCCGTCCGGATCGTATTTCACGGCCAGTTCCCACTCCGCGATGGCCTCGCGGTAGATCTTGGACTCGGCGAACATGATGGCCAGATTGTAGTGGGCCAAAGCGCTGTGAGGATTGTTTTCCAGCACCGTGGTGAACTCCTGCTTGGCCTCCATGATCTTGCGCTGACGCAGATAAAGGCCACCCAGGTTGCAGCGGGCCTTCTCGTCCCGGGGGTTGATCGCCAGGGCCTTCTCGTAGAAGTGCTTGGCCTGAGCCAGGTTCCGATCCCGCTGGGCCCGGGGTCCCACCACCTCGCTGCGGTCATCCCACAGGGAACCCAGGTTCACCAGGGCCTCCACGAAGGTGCTGTCCCGCTCGATGGCGGCCGTCAGATAACCTTCCGATTCCTCCAGCAAAGCCGTCACCACGGGCGTGGACCAGCCACCGATGACCGCGCTATCCGCGGCGGCGGCGTACAGACGGTTGCCCAGTATGTAATTGGCCCAGGCGGCCGGCCGGCCGGTGCCCGCGGCCAGGGTGGCCAGGGTGTCGGCCTGCTCGCCCGCAGGCAGGTTGTCCATGTGCTCGATGAAGATGTCAAGTTCGGACTTGGGCGCTTCCTCTTTGCAACCCGCCAAGGTCACAAGAGCCAGGGCCGCCAACAGTCCCATAAGCAGATACCAGCCGCGCATGGAGAAACTCTCCTTCGTTGAAAAAACGCACAAACACACCCACCGGGCACCCGCCCGGCGGGAAAACTACCACCAGCGTTCCAGACCGGCCACCGAGACGGTCAGCCGCCAGATATCGCTTTGCAAACCGTTCTTGGCCTCATCCCCCAGTCGGCTGTAGGACAGCGCCACATCAAGCATACCCATCTTCCGGCGGAAAGGGAAGCCCGTCCCCACGCTGATGGTTTTTTCCATGATGTCCGCGCCGTTCATCTGGTAGCCCCAGCGCATGACCCGCAGCCCCACCCGCAGGGGGCGATTGTTCCCCCCGCCGTGCCGCGCGAAGGCCAACTCCCGCTCCAGGCCCAGGCTCACGACGTATTCGTCCACCATGTCCGCCTCCCAGTCGGCGTACCCGGAGAAGCGGCTGAAGGGCTGGTACCGAGCGTCCGCACCCAGGTGCCAGCGCCCGCGCACGGGAAGCTGGAAACCCGCCTCCCATTTCTCGGGCATGGAGAGGGTGTAGGTATCGTAGGAGCGAGCCACCAGGCCGCCCACGCTCAGTTTGCGTTCCGCGTCCAGATCATAGCCGGGCGTGTAGCTGACGCCCAGCATGGGCCCGTCCGCGCTACCCAGCCGCATGGCCAGGGTGGCCATGGTGCCGGAGAAGGTGTCTTCTTGGGTCCGGCCGGTGGTCAGGTACAGAGGATTGCCGGAGGAATCCGAGGGTTCCCGGAAGTAGTTGAACAGCTCCTCCCGCAGCGCTCCCTGCACCAGGCCCAGGGACGCGCCCAGCGAGATGCTCTCCACCGGTTGCCAGCTGACGCCGAAGGGCACGCGCCACAAGGTCCCCTCGCGCAGGAATTGCTCGTAGCCCGAGAGGGTGTCGTCCCAGGCGTACCAGGTCTTGGGCTCCTGCGTCCGGTACTCGAAGGACCGCAGCACCTCCATGCCCGCGCTCAGGGCCAGTCGGCCCTTGATGACGGGCAATCCCACCCGCACATCCGGGATCATGGTGCGGTGGGTGGTGCGGCTGCCGTGGCTGTCTTTGTGGCTGCCCTTTTCACCGTGCACTGTGAAGCGGACCGCCACGTGGCGCAGATCCGTCAGGCTGGCCAAGTTGGTGAAGCCGGGGTTCAAACTGTCCTGCACCGCCATGCCCCAGCCGCCGCGTCCCACCATGCGGGCGTCCCGACTTTCGGCGGGTTGGCCGATGTTGCTCAGGGCGAAGGGTGTCTGGCCCAGGACGGGAAAGGCCGACGCGCAGGCCAGCAACAGCAGGGAAAGAAAGATCAGCCGGCGCATCATTCCCCCTCCCTGTTGAGATCCTCGACCAGGCTATAGGAAATCTTCAGCCGGGGGCGCAGGGAATCCGCCGCGCTGGTGCCGAAGAAGTTGAACCGGGTGAGGTAGAAGTCCGGGTCCAGGGAAGTGATGTCGTAGCCGGGGAAGATGTCCTCGCCCCCGGTCAGCAGGAAGCCCCGCTCCCCCTCGTAGACCTGGTTGATGACGCGGTGCACCGCGGTGGTGACGTTGAATTCCATCACGTCATTGTTGAAGGGATCCAGGTTGACCATGCCGCCGATGGTGTAGGCCTCATCCTGGATCTGGTCCAGGGTGATGCTGTCCCCCGAGGCCGGCAGCGCGTCCAACGGGAACTCCGAGACCACGATGGCCTCCAGGGTACCGTAGCTGGTGGTGGTGTCGTTGACCACCGCCAGCACCGCCCGGTTGACGTAGGCGTTGGTCGGCAGGGCGGAGAAATCGAAAGCCAGCACGGGATAGTTGCGCAGGCAGGTACGCACGCAGAAGCCATCCGCCGGATCCGTGGGTACCGGCTGGATCTGGTGGAAGGTGGAAATATCCGCGGTGGGATAGAGGAAATAGCCCTCCACATCCAGTTCATCCTCGAATTCCACCAGCAGACGGATGCGCACATCCTCCAGCACGGTCTCGTCGGGGAATTGGGTGGCGTGGACATTCTCCTGGGAAGCCAGGCCCACCAGGCCCGGGTCCGACACGAGGCCGCCGACATCCCCTTCCTGCAACACGAATCCTTGCTCCCCGCCCATGTTCAACCAGTTGAAGAAATCCAGCTTCCGCACCGGCAGGACAACATCCCGCCCGGCCACCAGCTCCAGGTTGACCAGGGCGGAACTACCCGTCGGTTCATAGTCGCCGCCGGGAAAATCCGCAGGATCGAAGGGCGCGGTCAGCCGCTGGAAATCATACACCTTGGGGATGGCGTTCAACGAGTCGTTGCTGGCGTAATGCTCCGCCAGGATGAACAGCAGTTTGACGCTTTTGATGTTCTCCAGGGTCCACAGGCTCTCCGGATGATCCTCGGTGTAGATATGGGAAAAATCGAAGTTCAGCAGCACGCTGCTGGCGGTCCCGTCCTGCTCTCCGAAGTAGAGCAGCTCCTGCTGATCAAAGGGCACTTCCTCGTCCTTGACCGGCAAGGGCTGGTAGGTGGTGATGCTTTCCAGAGAGAGGGGCTCGAGCACCAACTCGAATTCCGTCTCGATCTGAGCCAGGCCCACGGTGTTGGGATCCTCGCTGCTGCAACCCGCCAGCGCCAACAATCCCGCGGCCAGCAGGCCCAGGAGCGCCAGGGGTGGCAGATGGGGGTGTTCCCGCAATTTCTTGGTTAGGGACAAGGGGCCTCCTTAGGCATCAGCGACCAGCCGCCGGACGGGCGGACAGGCTGACGCGGGTGAATCCGCTTTCCTTCAGATTATCGATGAGCTGCACCACATCCCCGTGGGTCGCGGCCTGGTCGGCGCGCAGCACCATGCGGTTGTCCTTGGACGTCGCGTGCAGCGATTCCAGCCTGGTCATCAACTGCCCGGCCGGGATCAGGGTGTCGTTCAGGTACACTTCCCCGTTTTCGGTCAGGAACAGCACCGCCGGCGTGTCGGCCACTTCCTGGGCGGTGGCGGATCTGGGCAGTACCAGATTGATCGCCGGTTGGTTCCGGAAAGTGGACGTCACCATGAAGAAAATCAACAACAAGAACATCACGTCGATCAGCGACGTCACGTTCAGGATCAGGCCGCGGCCTTTTTTCCGCTCACGAAAATTCATGACACCGCCCGGCCCTGTTCCTGCCTGCGGCGCAAGGTATCCAGCACCCGGGACGCATAATTTTCCAGATCGAAAATAATGCTGTCCGCCCGTCCGTTCAACCCATTGTAGGCCACCAGAGAGGGGATGCCCACGATCAGGCCCGCCGCCGTGGTCACCATGGCCTCGCTGATGCCGGTGGAAAGAACCTCGGGACTGCTCAGACCCGAGGCGCTGATGGTGGCGAAAACACGGATCATGCCCACCACGGTGCCCAGCAGGCCCAGCAACGGCGACACGGCGGCCACCGTCTCCAGCACCCCCAGCCGGCGGGTCAGCTTGTTGGCTTCCTGGCGGCCGGTCTCCTGCAACACATCGCGGATGATGGTCCAGTCGTTATCCGCATGATCCAGGCCCGCCAGCACGACGCGAGCCAAGGGACCGGGATGCCGCTCACAGATATCCCGCACCACCGTCAGGTCCTGGCTGGCGGCCATGCTGTCCACGGCACCGGCCACCTCGGGTTTGATCAGGCGCGGCTTCCGCAAAACCAGCAGTCTTTCGATGATCACCGTCAGCCCCACCAGGGAGGCCAGTCCGATGGGAATCATCATGTAGCGTCCCGCCAGTATCATATCCCACATGCTGTTCGTTCCTTCCGGTCCGATGGTCAGGTCAAGTCAAGTCAGGTCAAGTCAAGTCAAGTCAAGTGCCGCGGCTCATCGCCGCAGTTGCGGGTAGATCAATCTCCAGGTCATCACCAGCTCGTCTTCGGGGAAGCCCGCGGGCAGGGGAGCATAAGGCGCGAAGGCCCTCATGGCCGCCTCGGAGGCCTCGTGCAGGGAGCCATGCCCCTCGGTCTTCTGGTGCCCGCTGCCGTCCAGGATCTCCAGGGACTTGAGACGACCATCCCGAGCCACCACCACCTGCAGCAAGGTCTGGCCATGGATCATGCCCAGGTAGCTGTAGGCGTAGGGCGCTTTCCAGTGCCGCTGCAGCTGGCTCATGAAGGTCTTCATCCAGGGGGCGTAATTCCACTCATAAGTGTTCAGGCTGTAGTCTCCCACAAAGGAAACCCCCACCCCGGCCCGTCCCTGTTCCAGCTGGTCGAAATCGAAACCCCGGTCTCCGGGGTTGCCCGTCTGTTCACGCAGGATGGACGGGGCCTGTTCGCTCCACCACTTCTCCACGGGATCCCGCTTGGCTTCGGCGGCCGTCTCCCCTGCGGAATCGTCCTCCTGCGTGTCTTCCATATGACGGGGTGCCGGCCTTTCCACGGGCAGAGCCCAGTCCCCGGCGCCGCGCGGGCGTTCTCCCGACGCGTTGGCGGGGTCCCCCTGATCGGCCTGCACCGGATTGGTCTGCTCGGTCACGGCCCGCTCGCCCCGGGGGCGGGGCACGGGCAGGGCTTCACGCATGACCGCGACGCCGTCGCCCCCCGACAGGTCGTCCTTCTGGATGGCCACCTGCTCGAAATCCCCTTCGCGGGCGGCCTTGGGCACGTCCCCATCGCTGCCGGTTTCCCGATCCATGGCCCGGCTGTGGAAGAGGGAGGCGTAGTCCGGGTCCTCCGGGGCCTCATCCTGGGCCATACGCTCGGGCACCAGAGTGAAACGATCCGGCAGGCTGTTTTCCGCCTCCTCGGCGGGCTCGGTGGGCAGAATCTCCACGGTCACGTCTTCCCAGCGGGGTTCCTGGCCCGTAGGCACGGCGATGTCCAGCTCCAGGGGCACCCTCCACAGCACGACCACGAGGACCAGATGCAGGACCACGGAAGCAAAGAAGGCGCTGAGGATGATCCGGTTTTCGTTCACAATCCGGTGGCCACGTCTCGCCGGGCAGACGGAAAGGGTGCGCCGGCAGCCGCAAAAGGCTACCGCGGGACAACATGACG
>PDQT01000096.1 GCA_002747875.1 bacterium DOLZORAL124_64_63 | reverse complement strand
ATGTCGATCAGCTTCTTGATCAGGGCGAAGCGCTCTTCCCCCAGGTCGTCCTTGCGGAAATAGGCCTGCAGGGTGCCCCATTCGTCGCTGATGGGCACGAACATGGTCTTGCCGGTGCCGCGCTTGGCCATGATGCGCCCGGCGTAGCGCACCTTCTCCTCGCTGGCCAGCAACGCGGACTCGGCCGCGCGCACCTGGTCGCTGTTGTGGGTGCGATCATAGCTGTAGGGGTACAGCGGGACCTGCCGGCCCAGCTCTTCCATCTTTTCCAGACGGCCCTCGATCAGCCGCGTCAAGTTGGCGCCCTGGTCGGCACTTGGGTTCTGCTTCTTCTGTTCGTCGGTCACGGCGGTACTCCCGGTTCAGGTGGCGTGGCTGTTCAACTGCTGCGGCTGCCCAGCCAGCGCAGATAGGCGTCGATGAAATCTTCCAGGTTCCCGTCCAGGACCCCGGTGGCGTTGCCCGTCTCGTGCTCGGTACGGTGGTCTTTGACCTTGGTATAGGGTTGCAGGACGTAGGAACGGATCTGGCTGCCCCAGGCGATCTCCATCTTTTCGGCCTCGATGGCGTCGCGTTCCTTCTGCCGCTCCTCCATGAGCTTCAGGTAGAGCTTGGCGCGCAGCATGGTCATGGCGCTTTCGCGGTTGCGCAGCTGGCTGCGCTCGCTCTGGCACTGCACCACGATGCCCGAAGGCTCGTGGGTCAACCGCACGGCGCTGTCCGTCTTGTTGACATGCTGGCCACCGGCGCCCTGGGCGCGGTAGGTATCCACCCGCACATCGTTCATGTCGATCTCCACCTCCACGTCATCGTTCACCAGCGGATACACGAAGACCGAGGCGAAGGATGTGTGCCGCCGATTCTGGGCGTCGAAGGGGCTGATCCGCACCAGGCGATGCACGCCCGATTCGCTCTTGAGGTAACCGTAGGCGAAGGGGGCGTCCACCTCCAGGACGGCGCTTTTGATGCCGGCCTCGTCGCCCGCCTGCAGATCCAGGGTACGCAACTTCCAGTCCGATGACTCGCAGTAGCGCGTGTACATGCGCAGCAGCATCTGGGCCCA
>PDQT01000095.1 GCA_002747875.1 bacterium DOLZORAL124_64_63 | reverse complement strand
TCTGGGCCCAGTCCTGGCTTTCGGTGCCGCCGGCGCCCGGGTGGATTTCCAACACCGCGCCGCGGCTGTCTTCTTCCCCGCTGAGCAGGAACTGAAAATCCAGCTTCTCCAGCCGCTTCTCCAGCTGGATCACACCCGCGGCCACTTCGGCGGCGGTCTCGGCGTCGTCCTCTTCCTGGGCCATTTCCGCCAGCAGAAGCAGATCTTCAGCTTTTTCCGCGGCCGCGGCCAAGGGGACGGTCCATTGCTTCAGGGTCTGGATCCGGCGGACCACCCGGGTGGCCTCGTCCTGATCGTTCCAGAATTCGGGCTGGGTTTGGCGCGCCTCCAGGGCCTGCAGGTCTTTCAGCTTGGCAGGAAGGTCAAAGACCCTCCTTCAGGGAATCCAACCTCTCGGTGGCGGCGTTGATGCGGTCCAGCATTTCCTTCACGACTTGCTCCTGTCCAGTTTGTTCAGCAGGCCGCGGACGGCCTCTTCCAGTTCCTTTGGGGTGCCATCATTCCACAGCAGGATGTCCGCCCGGCGCCAGTGGGGCTCCAGGCTGTCCTGGGTGCGCAGAATCCGGGTGATGGCCTCATCATCCAGGCCGCGCCGCGCGGCCAACCGCCGCCGTCGCACAGTTTCCGAGGCCAGGACGCTGATGACTCGATCAATGCCTTCAAGCGGCGGCCACAAAAAATACACGGCCGCCTCCAGCACGGCAAGATCATGCTTGCCGGCGGCCTCCAGGGCCTTCAGCCGCCGGCCGATCAGGTCCAACAGCGGCGGATGCGTCAGAGCATTGAGGCGATCCATGGCCTGCCGGTCGGCAAAGACGATAGCCCCCAGCGCCCGGCGGTCCACCGCCCCGTCCACCACGCACCCGGCCCCGAAAACCCGCGCCACCCGGGTCACCATGTCGGGCCGGGCCAGGACTTCATGCCCCAGCTTGTCGGCATCCAGCAGGGCGGCGCCGTGCCGCTGCAGAAGGCGCGCCACCGTGCTCTTGCCCGCGCCGACGGGGCCGGTCACCACCCAGGCGCGCATCAGTGGGCCTCGGACCAGTTTTCCCCGGTGTGCATATCCACCACCAGGGGCACGGAAAGCTCCAGGGCCCCTTCCATGCCGACGCGCACCATTTTCCGCACGGCGGGCAGCGTGTCGCGGGGCACTTCCAGCACCAGTTCATCGTGGACCTGCAGCAGCAGCAGGGCCCCCGAATCGGCCGCGCGCAGGGCGTCCCGCACGCGGATCATGGCCAGCTTGATCAGATCGGCGGCCGTGCCCTGGATGGGGGTGTTGACGGCTACCCGCTCCTGGAAGGCGCGCACCGGGGGGTTCTCCGAGCGGATATCCGGCAGCAACCGCCGCCGCCCCAGCAGGGTCTCCACGAAGCCGTCGTGGCGGGCCTTCTCCTTGGTTTCCTCGATGAAGGTCTTCACCCCGGGGTAGGTCTCGAAATAGGCCTCGATGAAGCGGGTGGCCTCCTTGGTGCTGACCTTGATCTGCCGCGCCAGGGCCCGCGCGCCCATGCCATAGATCACGCCGAAATTGATGGCCTTGGCCCGGCTGCGCATCCCATCGGTGACCTCGGCCTCGGGCACGCCCTCGATCAGGGCGGCCGTGCGGCGGTGCACATCCACCCCGTCCCGGAAGGCGCTCATCAGACCCGGGTCCTGGGCCAGGTGGGCCATCAGGCGCAGCTCCACCTGGCTGTAGTCGGCGCTCAGGAAAACATTGTCCCGGCTGCGGGGCACGAAGGCCTGCCGAATGAGCCGGCCCAGGGGCGTGCGAATGGGGATGTTCTGCAGGTTGGGGTCGCTGCTGCTGAGCCGGCCCGTGGCCGCCACCGCCTGGTTGTACGACGTGTGGATGAGCCCGGTGCGCGGGTTGGCCAGCTCCGGCAGAACCTCCACGTAGGTGTTCTGGAGCTTGGCCACCTGGCGGTATTCCAGGATCAGGTCGGGCAGTTCGTGCTCGTCGGCCAGGGCGGTTAGGACCGAGACATCGGTGCTGTAGCCCGTGGCCGTTTTCTTGCGGGGCTTCAGCCCCAGCTTCTCGAACAGGATCACCGCCAGTTGCTTGGGGCTTTGGATGTTGAAGGGCTCGCCGGCCAGCTCATGGATGCGTTGCTGCAGCCCTTGCAGCTCTTCGGTGAAGCGGGTCTGCAGGGTGGCCAGGAAGCTCTGGTCCAGCATGATGCCGTTGCGTTCCATCTCCAGCAGCACCGCCGAAACGGGCATCTCCAGCGTGCGGAACAGGTCATCCAGCTCTTCGTCGACCAGGCGGGGGCTCAGCTGCTCGAAAAGCCGCAGGGTGTAGTCGGCATCCTCGGCCGCGTACAGGGCCAGCCGGTCCGGATCCACGCCCAGGATATCCTTGTGGCGGTCTCCCTTTTCGAACAGTTCGCCGAAGCCCATCATCCGGTGGTCCAGATGCTCCCGCACCAGATCATCCAGCCCGTGGCCACGGCGCCCCGGATCCAGCACGTAGCTGGCCAGCATGGTGTCGAAGCGCGGCCCGCCCAGAGGCATCTCCGCGCCCAGCAGGATCCACTCGTCATATTTCAGATTCTGGCCCACCTTGAGGCTGTCCCGGGAGGCCAGGACAGGCGCCAGGATCGGGCGCACTTCCTCCAGGCGGTCTTCCTCCTTGCTCATCGGGAAAAGAGTGCCTTCGGCCGCATCTTGGTTCCCCGCATTTTGGTTGGCGGCATCGCGCCAGCGGACCGGCACGTAGGCCGGAGCCAGACGCTGCCCTTGTTCGTCATAGCCCGCCAGACAGACACCCACCAGCCGGGCCGTGTCCACGCGCAGGCTGTCCGTCTCGGTATCCACGGCCAAAGGACGCCCCGGATCCAGATCCGACAACCAGTCCTCCAGCTTCTGCGCGGTATCCAGGATGCGGTAACCCCGTTGCCGGCGGCGGTCGGCCCAGGAGGCGTTCTGTTCCGCGTGATTCTGCTCAGCGCGGTCTTCCTCGGTGCCCGCATCTTCACCGGCGGAACTCCCCTTGGCGGCGCCCTCGGCAGAAGCTTCGCCCTGGGCGTATTGCGGCAGGGCCCGGGCCAGACGCCCGGTCAGGCTGACCAGTTGGCGCAGACCCAGTTCCTGCATCAGGTCCAGGGCCGGGCGGCGGTCCGGCAGACGGGTCCGCATGGCTTCCCAGTCCAGTTCCAGGGGCAGATCATCCTTGATGATGAACAGGTCCCGGGAAAGGAAGACCTGCTCCCGGTTCTCGCCCAGGACACGCTTGAGACGAGGTGTCAGGGTGCTGGTCTCCAGTTTCGCGTAAAGATTCTCCAGGGTGCCGAATTCGCGGATCAGCTTCTGCGCCGTCTTTTCCCCGATCCCGGGAGCGCCAGGGATGTTGTCGGCCGCGTCCCCGCTGAGGGCGAAGACTTCGATCATGTCCCGCGGTTCCAGCCGGAACTGCCGACGCACGTCTTGGGCGGTCAGGGGTTGCGTCTCCTCGCCCTTGCGGCCGGGCTTGAGCATGCTCACCCGCTCATCCAGCAGCTGCATGAAGTCCTTGTCCCCGGTGTAGAGCCAAACCTGATCCGCGTGGCCGGCGCTCTGCCGGGCCACCGAACCCATGACATCGTCCGCCTCCACCCCTCCCTGCTCCAGAACGGCGATGTCCCAGGCCGCCAACATCTCCCGCAACCGGGGCAGCTGGCCGGCCAGTTCCTGAGGCATGGGCTTGCGGGTGGCCTTGTAGGCCGCAAACATCTGGTGACGGAAATTCTTTCCCTTGGGGTCGAAGACCACCGCCAGGTGATCGGGCTTCTGGTTCTCGATAAGCCCCAGGATGCTGTTCAGGAAGCCGAAGACCACGCTGGTCAGTTCGCCGCTGGGGGCGGTCAGAGGACGCCGGGCAAAGGCGTAATGGGCCCGATAAAAAAGGGCGGAGCCATCCACGAGGATCAGGGACAAGAGACACCTTCCGGGGTGCGGGTGCTTCAGTGATAAAGGGCGTGTGCGGCGATGTAGCGGATGACCGCGGGATCCAGCTTGTCGGCCGGGACCTCGCCGGCGGCCAACATAGCACGGATTTCCCGGGATGACACCCGTTCGTCGAATTCCGGCAGGAAACGGAAACGGTCCTCCAGCTGGCGAACCTCCAGCTGACGATTTTCCAGCTGGTGATTTTCCAGACCGTCACGCCCCAGCACCAGGACCCGGGCCTGCTCCAAGATCTCCTCCGCCCGGTGCCAACGCGGCAGACCCGCCAAATTGTCGGCGCCGATGATGAGATGGAGCGTGTCGGCGGGGCGGCGTTCCCGTAGCAGGGCCAGGGTGTCCACCATGTAGGAAGGGCCCGGACGTTGCAGGTCCATGTCGTCCACCAAGCATCGATCGCAATCGGCGAAGGCCAGGCGGG
>PDQT01000134.1 GCA_002747875.1 bacterium DOLZORAL124_64_63 | reverse complement strand
GGGATCCAGTCGTCAGAAGCCAGGGTGCATACGTACTTTCCCCGTGCCATTTTGAATCCCTTGTGCAGGGTCGCGGCACATCCCATGTTCGGGTGTTCCCCATAAATGAATCCGAGTTTGGAAGACAGCTTCTGCAAGAGTTCCCGGCTGCCGTCAGTGGAGCCGTCATCCAGAACGATCAGCTCAATGTCATCGTAATCCTGGTTCATTACACTCAGAATCGCTTGTTCAACGTACGGGCAATGATTGTAGCTGGGGATGATGTAGGTGACTGCGGGTGTGTTGGGCATGTGGGTGTCTTTTTGTTTGTCAGGCACGTGGAGGATTGTCCCTGATCTGGTGCGGCAGGGCAAGCGTTCTGTTTTGTCCCGAAATCCGCAGGTGCCCTGTGGGGGGTGACGCTTTTTTTGACTGACTGGGCGGGGATTGTTTGGTAGCAAGCGGTGGTCCGCCCGGAGAGCTTACCCGGTTCACGCCATGAAAATATCGTTTGTCATACCTGTTTACAATGGTGCCAGGTTGTTTCCACGCGCTGTAGGGTCGATCTTGCGGGATGGTGGTGCCGGGGATCTGGAGGTGGTACTGGTGGATGACGGCTCGACGGATGACTCGGCGGAGGTGGCGCGGGATCTGGTGCGGAGGTATGGGGACAAGGTTGTGTATGTGCATCAGGAAAACAAGGGTGCGGCGGCAGCGCGTAACCATGGTGTGGATGTTTCAAGCGGGGAATGGGTTTGGTTTCTGGACTGCGATGACGAACTGGCGGAGGGGGCGGTTTCTGCTTTCAGGGATTTTGTGGCTGATGATCGCGGTCTTGAGGTGGTGCTGGGAGGTTACGAGGTGAGGAACGGGGAGAAGGTCAGGCGGAAGGTGCCCCGGCTTAACGGGAGGGGGCGTGTGGCGCGGGTGTTGGATTATTTGATCCATAAAAAACTGAGTATTTCCCAGGGGGCGTTTGTGTTGCGGAGGGATGTGGCGGAGAGGATCAGGTATAGCGAGGAACTGGGGCAGAGTGAGGACATACCGGTGTTTGTGCAGGTGCTGTTGTGTGAGCATGTGGCGGTGTTGGAGCGTAATCTGGCCGTGATTAACCGGAGGGAGGGGAGTGTGCGTAATGACGCGGTACGGGCACTGGAGGCGGGGCCACGGGTGGCGGATGTGGTTTTTGCCATCCCCGGTCTTCCAAGGGAGGTGATGAGATACCGGGTGAGGTACAAGGCGAGCCGGTGTCTGTCTGCTGGCAGGATTTTGTTTCGCGGCGGTATGGTGAAGGAGGCGCGCAGGGTGTTCTGGGCCGGTGTGCGCGTGTATCCTCTGAGTCTATTGCGCGGTAGGGCGGTGAAGTTTGTATTGAGAGCTTATCTGACTAGCCCCGCGCGGGCGGACTGACACGACGGCCCGGGCAAGTGCCCTTAAAACTTCAAGCTACCAGTGTTTCGCCAAGTGCGGTGGCAAGCTCTTCGTCCTGCCGGGTGAAGACTGTTCTTAGGTCGAGCTGTAGTTTGTTGTCTACGGCTGTGCCTACTACTGCGGGTGTTCCGGTCCTGAGTCTGCGTGCGAGTTTTGCCACGGATATGCTTTTGGGTGAGATGGCGACTGCTACGGAGGGGATTTCGGATTTTGGCATGGTGCCGCCTCCTGTGCGTGCGGTGCTGTCCACAATTTCGCAGTAGCCGCGCAGTTGTTCGGGGAGCGAGTGGATGATTTTTTCTGCCCGCGCTTTGAGTGCAGCAACGTCTTCCGCGATGAAATCGAGGGCGGGAACTCCGCAGCTATCGCGGCGGGAGCGTGTTTCCAGATAGGTGTCGATGCACTCCTGCAGAACGGTGAGGATGAGTTTGTCGCAGC
>PDQT01000155.1 GCA_002747875.1 bacterium DOLZORAL124_64_63 | reverse complement strand
TCATCCTGTTCATGGTGTGGCGGAACTATCACAAGGGGGTATCGGAGAAGGACAGCCGGAGTCCCTCGCCGGCGATGATGCTTGGGCTGACGGACCATCGATTGAGTATAGAGGAGATGTTTGGGGAGCGGCTATTCCCGGATGACGTGGATCTGCCGCCGCGCTGGCGGCAGTACTACAGGCGCGAGGTTGAGACGGTGGCTTTACCAATCAATCGGCGGCATGATTTGAAATTTGCCTTCTGATTCCCGCTAAAACAATGAGAACAATGGGTTAGGTGTGCCTAGATCAGGCTGAAATCGGTCCTATCACCGTCAGCCCGGGCTCCCTGCGGAGCCTGGGCGCGGTCTGGACGATCTATTTCCGCCCACGAGGCCGGACGGCTGTCAACGGAAGTTGATCGATCAACAATTTCAGGGGCACAACTGTTTCTCTTGGCGCCTAGCCTCGTCAGTAGGCATCTTGTTGCCCATGGCTATTCTAGAATTGAAAGACCTAACCCTAAGCCTAGGCGGTCCTCCGGTCCTGCAGAACATCAGTCTGCGGGTGGAGGCCGGCGAGCGCCTCAGTTTGCTGGGCCGCAACGGCGAGGGCAAGAGCACCCTGTTGCGCCTGCTGGCCGATGAGCTCCAACCCGACAGCGGCGAGGTGCTGCGGTCCAAGGGCCTGCGCATCGGCATGCTGCCCCAGGAGGTGCCTGCCGATCTGGCCGGCACCGTGGCCGACGTGGTCGCCGCCGGCTTGGCCCGGTACCGTCCTGACGAGACGGAGTGGGAGTCCCGCCACCTGGTGGAACAGACCCTCAGCCGGGCCGGCCTGGAGGCCGACGCGCCCTTCGCCTCCCTGAGCGCCGGCAACAAGCGCCGCGTGCTGTTGGCGCGCGCCCTGGTCATCGAGCCGGACGTGCTACTGCTGGATGAGCCCACCAACCATCTGGATATCGACGCCATCGACTGGTTGGAAGGGGAGTTGCAGCGCTTCACCGGAACCCTCTTTTTCGTGACCCACGACCGAGCTTTCCTGCGGCGCCTGGCCCATCGCATCCTGGAACTGGACCGAGGCCGCCTGCGTGACTGGACCTGCGACTTCGCGACCTTCCTGGAGCGCCGCGAGGAATTTCTGCGCACGGAGAAAGCCCAGTGGGAGCAGTTCGACAAGAAGCTGGCCGAGGAAGAGGTGTGGATTCGCAAGGGCGTGCGGGAACGTCGCACCCGCAACGAGGGCCGCGTGCGCGCCCTGCTGAAGATGCGCGCCGAGCGCCAGGCCCGCCGCACCCAGACCGGCGATGCGAACCTACGCCTGCAGGATGCGGAGCAGAGCGGCCGTCTGGTCATCCGCACCCGGGGACTGCGCTACAGCTGGGGCGAGAAGCCCATGGTGGCCGGCCTGGACACCATGATCATGCGCGGGGACAAGGTGGGTATTCTGGGGCCCAACGGATCGGGCAAAACAACCCTGCTGAAGCTTCTGCTGGGCGAATTGAACCCCGACGCGGGCCAGGTGCAGACGGGCACGAAGCTGCAAATCGCCTACTTCGATCAGCAGCGCGCCCAGCTGGACGAGACCAAGACCGTGCTGGAGAACGTCAGCGGCGGCAACGACACGGTGCGCTTCAACGGGCGGGCTCTGCACATCGTCACCTACCTGCAGAACTTCCTGTTCACACCGGCTCAGGCCCGCGCGCCCATCACCCATCTGAGCGGAGGCGAACGCAACCGCCTGCTGCTGGCCCGCCTGTTCACCCAGCCGGCCAACCTGCTGGTCCTGGACGAGCCCACCAACGACCTGGACCTGGAGACGCTGGAACTTCTGGAAGAGCTGCTGGTGGAGTTCGAGGGCACCCTGCTGCTGGTCAGCCACGACCGCGAGTTCCTGGACAACGTGACCACCAGCACCCTGGCCCTGGAGGGCGATGGCCGCATCGTCGAGACGGTGGGCGGTTATAGCGACTGGGCGCGGGTCAGCCGGGCCGGGCGGGCTCCGCAGAAAGAGAAGAAGTCCAAACCCAAGTCCAAACCCAAGCCCAAACCCACGGGCAAGCGGCGCCTGACGTATAAGGAAGGCCAGGAACTGGCCGCGTTGCCGGCGCGCATCGAGGAACTGGAAACGGAGCAGAGCGATCTGCATGCGCGCATGGCCGACCCGCGGCTTTATCGGGACGCGCCCGACGAGGTGAAGACCATCCGCGACCGTCTGTCGGAAGTGGAGACGGAACTGGCCACGGCCTATGAACGTTGGGAGGAACTGGACTCCATCGGGTCCTGATCGTTCATGCTGTTGCTGCTGAATTCCACCAAGACCATGGACCTGGACGCCCCCGTGCCGCCGCGTCTGAGAACCACAGAACCCCGTCAACTGGAGTTGGCCCGACCTCTGGCGGCGGAACTGGCGAAGATGTCCCGCCCACAGCTGATCCGGCTGATGGGGCTGAGCGAAAAGCTGGCCGACGAAACCAGAGCCAATGCCGTGCTCTGGGGCGGCCGGGACAGGCCCACCATTCCCTGCCTATATGGTTTCACGGGATTGCTGTACAAGAGCCTGGACGCGCCCTCTCTGGATGCGGCCCAGCGGCGGGCCATCCAGAAACGACTGCGCATTTTGAGCGGATTGTACGGGGTGCTGCGGCCCCTGGACCGCATCGAGGCCTACCGCCTGGAGATGGGCGACAAGCTGGCCGTGGGCGGCGCCAGGAACATGGTGGAATACTGGCGGGCCAACCTCACCGCCCAACTCAATGCGGATCTGAAGCCGGGAGAACCCATCATCAGCGTGGCGGCGCTGGAGTACACCAAGGCTTTGGATCTGAAGTCGTTGAAAGGGCCCCTGATCCATCCGGTCTTCAAGGAGCGCCATGCCGACGGTACCCTCAAGACGGTGACGGTGCACAGCAAGAAGGCGCGCGGCGCTCTGGTGCGCTTCGCCATCACCAGCGGGGCGCGGGCGCCGCGGGATCTGCTGGCCTTCGATGCCTTGGGCTGGGAGGCGGCCGAGGAACCGCCGGAGTCGGGGCCCTGGTTGTTCACCCGGCCGGTTTCTGTCTGAAAGCCACGATCCAGACCCGCCACCGGCCAGACCCGCCACGACCGCGGCGTCGAATGCCTCTCCTTCCAGTCGGCTCAGAGGCGAACATCTGCCGTGTTGGAGATTCCGCTGACCGGTATCGAAAGTCTGCGTTTGACACCGCTCACATCTATGGGGACAATCGAAACGGTTGATCCAACAGGGCGTCAACTCCGGGGGAATACCGCGGGAGGTCCGCCATGAAGACCATCAGGGAACTGGGCAGCGTCAATCTCAATCTTCTTCCACCCTTGAACGCACTTCTCAAATTCCGCAATGTCTCCGCCGCCGCCGAAAGCTTTGGCGTGACCCAGTCCACCATGAGCCGCAATCTCTCTCTGTTGCGCTCCCTGCTGGACGATCCCCTGCTGGTCCGCTCGGGCAACGGGTACGTGTTGACACCGCGCTCGCAGCAGATCAAGGAAAGCCTCAACGATATCCTGCTGGATGTCTCTTATCTCTTCAACAGCAAGTTCGATCCTACGCGTTCTCGCGAGGAATTCCGGATCGCCGTACCGGACTACGTTTCCCTGTATGTGTTTCCGGATGTGCTGGCCGGTCTGTTGAGTCCGGATTTCGGGTTTCGGGTTTCCCTGGTGAACTGGGATGTTTTCGCCCGCGACCTCTTGCTCGCGGGCGATCTGCATCTGGCCATCAGCCTGGACGACAGGTTCCCCGACAACGTCTATCGACGGATTATCGACGAAGACCGCTGGGTGTGCGTTATGAGCCAGGAGAACCCGGTTCTGAAACAAGAGGGGAAGCTGACCCCCGAGGGGTTCGATCTCTTGGAATTCATCGAGGTCAGAACGGGAGGAGGACGCTGCAAACTGGTGGACAGTTGGTTGGAGAAGCAGGGGTTGCGGCGCAAGATCCGAGTGATGGTGCCCGCGTATGACACATCCTTCGCCCTGGCGGCCACCACGGCTCTGGCCGTCGTCTGCCCGGGGCATGTGGCCCGCAATTCCCGTTTCGCGCAGGGCTTGCACGTCGCTCCATTTCCCTACGATATCCCCCTGGTGCGGTTTTCCGTCTGGTGGCACGAGCGTTTCCACAAGGACGAGGCCCATCACTGGTTGCGCGACGAGCTGTTGCCCAAGTTGCTGACCCATCCCAACCAACTGGGTCTTTCCCGACCCGACTGAGGCTGAATGCCCCCGTAGCCATCGAATGTGGCGTTACCCGCCATCGAAAATAGCGCGTGCTGTCCGCCGAAAAACGCGCTTTTCCCCATGACCGCTATTGATTTCCCGCCGTTGAAAAGGCCTCCGTTCCTGTGGGAAGTTCCGTTCATGGCGTGCCGACGGGGCGCGTCCTTGAAACGATCCCCAACAAGGAGGCTTGGACGTGTCGGAAGCTCCAACAACCGCGGTCCCACCGGTGGCCAAAAAACCGGGGCTTGGTCAGCGCGAAATCAGCCTGATGGGCTTCTTCGGGGGCATCATCGTGGCCGTGGTCGTCAGCCTGCTGGATATCCAGGGCCTCAGCCCCGAGGGTCGACGCTGTCTGGGCCTCAGCCTGATGGCCGTGATTTTCTGGGCGACCAAGGTGGCGCACCCCGGCTACGTGTCGGTGGCGTTGCTGACCATGTACATCGTGCTGGGGGTGGCCCCGGCCAACGTGACCTTCGGACTGTGGACCAAACCCGTGGTCTACCTTGTGGTGGGCGGCTACCTCATCGCCAGCGCCGTGAAGAATTCGGGTCTGGGCCAAAGGATCGCCTACCAGTACATTCTGCGCTACGTGTCCGGCTACACCAGCATCGTGGTCGGCGCCTACGTGCTGGGCTTTCTGCTCAGCTTCCTCATCCCCCATCCGTGGCCGCGCAGCTTTCTGATCATGTCGGTGATGATCGGCATCATCAAGAGCTCGGGCATGAGCAAGGCCGATGGCGCCAACATCGGTCTGGCCGTCTTCGCCAGTTCCGCGCCCGTTTCCATGATCCTGCTGACG
>PDQT01000273.1 GCA_002747875.1 bacterium DOLZORAL124_64_63 | reverse complement strand
CGCCGGCCCTGGTCATGTTCCTGGCCGGAGCCGCCGTGGCCCAACACAGTCCTTGGCGCGTGCTGGAACCCGGTTTGGAGATGGCCCGTTTCGATTCGGGCCTGCGCGAGGCGCGCGATGACGGGGACATGCTGGTCTTCCGCATCGACCCGGAATATTGGCGGGTGAAGGCCCTGTCGCCGGGGGCGGCCGATGGGTACGAGGGCATGACCACCAAGGCTTGGTGCGCCGTGGCCGAACTGGTGCTGGCGTTCAATGCCGGCATGTACCAGGCCGATGGCGTCACCCACGTGGGCTACTTCAAGAAGGACGGGGAGGTGATCAACGGGGCGGTGAACGACTACCTCAGCGCCGCCGCCTTCGGGCCCGTGGATCCGGAAGCTCCGTACTTCCGCATCTTCGATCTGGACGAGGTCCCCTTGGGCGAGGTGACGGCGCGCTATCGCACCGTGGTGCAGAACCTGCGCCTGATCAAGCGGCCGGGAGTCAATCGCTGGCAACCGGCGGGGGATGTGTGGCAGGAATTGGCCCTGGGCGAAGACTTCAAGGGCCGCATGTTGGTGATCAGTTGCCGTCGGCGCCGCAGCATGCACCAGTTCAACGAAACGGTGTTGGCCCTGCCGCTGGGGTTGGTGGCGGCGCAGCATCTGGAAGGGCGCTACCCCATCAGCGTCTGGGTGGAACATCCCCAGGTGGACCGCCACGGCCTGCCGGGGGTGCAGCAACGCGGACCCAAGATCCCCAACGCCCTGGGGGTGGCCAGACGCCACCCCCAGAAACCGTAGCCCGCGCGCCCGGATTACCGGACAACGACCACCCGGCCCGTCAGGGCCTGATCCTCGGCCATGACCCGCACGAAGTAGACGCCGCTGCCGGCATTGCGACCGTGGCTGTCCCGGCCGTCCCACACCAGCACGTGGCTGCCGCTGTTCATGTAGCCGCTGTGCAACTGGCGCACGCGGGCGCCGCGAGCGTCGTAAATGGCCACGCCGGCCTGGGTGCCGGCCGGCAGGCTCAGCTGCAGGCGCGCGCCGCCGCCGGTCACGTTGCCCAGCACCTGCAGGCGGGGCCCGCCGATGACGATGCCGTCCACGCCGCTGGAGGCCTGGACCGTGAAGCTGGCCGTGGCGCTCAGCGGGCTGCGCTCGACGCCGTCGCTGCCGTAGGCGCGCCAGTAGTAG
The DNA here is from genome assembly GCA_002747875.1 of bacterium DOLZORAL124_64_63. Taxonomy (GTDB): domain Bacteria; phylum Krumholzibacteriota; class Krumholzibacteriia; order LZORAL124-64-63; family LZORAL124-64-63; genus LZORAL124-64-63. The sequence continues at coordinate 26,622 of PDQT01000273.1, read as the reverse complement.
GTGCCCTCGTTCAGGCTGTCGCAGGTCCAGGCGGTCTGGCCGCTGACGCCTTCGCTGACGCCGTCGGTGGCGGCCACCAGCTGGGTGCAGGCCTCATCGCTGTAGACTCGGAAGCCGTAGGTGACGGCGTTGCCCTCGGGGTCGCTGGTGTTGGCCACGACCAGTTCGGGCGTGGGGCTCACCTGGGCGCCGCCGACGGGGCTGATGGCCACAGGCGCGGCGGGGGCCAGGTTTTCGCTACCGGCACCGGTCAGCATGACATCGTCAATGTACCAGCCGTCCCTCGTCACGGAGTAATCCGTCTCCAGCAGGAAGCGGAAGCTCAGATCCTGGCCGGCGTAGTCCGTCAGGTCCAGAGTGACCTGCTGCCAGTTATTCTGGGTGCCGTCGTAGCTGGCCAGGGTGGTCCAGGCTCCGCCGTTGGCGCGGACCTGGACGTGGCCGTAGTCATAGTTGTCTTCGATATCGTACTTGTGCCAGAAGCTGAGGGAGGCGGCCTGGTAGCTGCCGTTCAGCGTGGCGCTGGCGGAGACCTGGTCGTCGTAGTTGCCGTTGGGCGAGTCCGTCAGGCTGGTGGTGGGGCTGTGGAAGCTGCTCCCGGTGGGGGCCCAGGCCCCGGTCAGGGTCCAGTGACTCAGACCGTTTTCGAAATCGTCGGCAAAGATGCTGCTGGGGGTGCCCACCATGAAACCGAGGTTGAAGGTGAGGTCCCCACCGTCCAGGTGAACGATCACGTCGAAGGGAACGAAGTGGCCGTTGGGGCAGCCCGCATCCACGCTGATGGGCAGGTTGCCCGCGCCCAGGGTGGTGCTGCCCATGGCGGCCAGATCGCCCACGTTGAATTCGGAGGCGCCCAGCTGCACCCAGGCATCGTCGCAGCGGACGCTCAGGTTCAGGTCCTGGGCGTCGGCGACCACGGACTGGTTCTCGATGGTGAAGTCCAGGTAGCCGCTCTCGCCGGGCAGGATGGTCTTGGCGTCGTTCATGGCCACGGGGCTGTTGACGTCGATGAAGATGCCGGCCGAGCGCATCAGATAGATGTGGGGCCAGATATTTTCCTCGAAGAGGGGCTGGCGGCGGGCCTGGGTGGGCCAGAAGCCGTCGCTGGAGCTGCCGATCTCGGTGCTGAAGCTGAGGATCATGTCGTGTTCGTCCTGGGCGCCGTACACCCAGTCGATGCTGCCGCCGTTGACCCCGTACAGCAACTCGGGGGCCTGGCCGGGGGAATAACCGTTGAGCTGGGTCATGATGGCGGCCATGTGCTGGTAGACGTCCTCATGGGGCGTGTCGATATTCTCGTAGCCCCAGGGATAAAGCAGCAGGTTGCTGTAGGTGTGCACGCTGTCGTGGGTGACGAACTCGCGGCTGTTGACGAAGGCCATCAGGGCCTGCACGCAGGGCTCGCTGCCGGCGCTGGGGCCGCGGTAGGTCTGGTCCCCGGGGTAGGGGCTGCTGCCGCTGTTGTCATAGCCCCACTGATAAGGGTAGTTGCGGTTGGGGTCGACGCCGTGGCTGCCGTCGCCGTTGGGGCGCCGGGTCTTGCGCCACATGCCGCCGCCCTCGGGGTCGGTCTGCTCGTTGTAGAGCTGACCGTCGGGGTTGACGATGGGCACGATGTACAGCTCACGGTTGTCCAGCAGCCAGGTGATCTCCGGATCCTCGCCGTAGTTGGCGGCCAGGTACTCGGCGAACATCATGGGGAATTCGCTGGCCATGATCTCACGCGCGTGGTGCATGCCGTCGATGAAGACCTCGGGCTCGTCCTCGTCGCTGTCCGGATTGTCGGACACCCGCATGGCCCAGATGTCGTTGCCCTGCAGGGACTGCCCGATGCTCCACTTCTCGCTGATCACGGAGGGGTACTGGGCGCGCAACTCGTCCATCCAGGCCACGGACTCGCTGTAGGTATGGTAGACGCCGTAGTTCGGTCCGTAGTCCCGGGCCACGGCGGCTTCCATGTTCAGGCTGAGGGTCTTGTAGCGGAGGCCGGCTTCGTCGATCAGGGCTTTCTCCCGGGACTGCACCGCAATTTCCGCGTGGTGGCCGGGCTTGATGCTCAGGATGTCCAGGCGGCCCATGATGCCCTCGAAAGCGCTTTGGGCGGCGGGGGTGTCCAGATCCACCAGGATCTTCTGATGGGGTTCGGATTGGGCGGCCGGGGCCAGGCCCGCGACGAGAAGCGCGGCCAGGGCGGTCACCAGGATGAGGCGGTTGCGCAGCATGGGTTCCTCCAGAGGGAGCGAGAAAAACCGGGCCGTTCCGGATCCTGTGATCCGGGGCCCGATGGCGGTGGTAACATTCGTAACTCTTGGATTTTACCAGAACCCACCGGATATATCAAATCCATAAGAATAACGTATTTGTTACAAATTTTGCTCGGCACTACGCTCTTTTGGTGTAAAAAGTGCGATAAAAAGCAAATTGTATGGATCGTGCAAAAAGACGCGCCGACCCAGGAGCCGGCGCGCCGTCTTTCCGCTGCGGGAGACCCTATGGGGTCTTGCCCGCTTATTTGGCCTTGTCCACTTACTTGGCCTTGTCCACTTCCGCACAGGTCTTCTTCACCGCGTTGATGGAGACCCGCAGGGCCTTCCTCTCCTCGGGGGTCAGCTTGACCTTGATGATCTTCTCGATGCCGTCCTTGCCCAGGACCACGGGCACGCCCACGAAGAGGTTCTTCACGCTGTACTCGCCCTGCAGATAGGCGGCCACCGGCACGATCTTCTTCTTGTCGAAGGCGATGGCCTCGACCATCTCGAGGGCGCTGACAGCCGGGCTGACAAAGGCCGAGCCGCTGCCCAGCAGGCTGACGACTTCACCGCCGGCGCCGCGGGTGCGCTGTTCGATCTTGGCCAGCTTGCTCTTGGTCACGAACTGCTCCACGGGCAGGCCGTAGACGCGGCAGGCGCTACGGACGGGCACCATGGTGTCGCCATGCCCACCCAGCACGACGGCTTCGATGTTCTCCACCGAAACGCCGGCCGCCTGGGCCACGAAGTACTTGTAGCGGGCGCTGTCCAGCACGCCGGCCATGCCCATGATCTTGTTGGGCTTGAAGCCGCCCTTCTTGAACAGCCGGTAGACGATGGCGTCCAGGGGATTGGCGATGGAGATCACGAAAGCGTCCGGCGCGTATTTCTTGATACCCGCGGCCACCATGTCGGTGATCTTCAGGTTGATGGCCAGCAGCTCTTCGCGGCTGGGGAAGGTGCCGTCCGGGCGCATGCTGCGCGGCACGCCGGCGGTGTTGATGACGAAGTCGGCGCCTTCGAGGACATCGTAGGTCTTGGCGCCGATGACCCGCACGTCACGGCCGTAGACGGGCGTGGCTTCGGCAATGTCCAGGCACTTGCCGGCGGCGAAGTCGGGCTTCTTGACATCCACCAAGGCCACTTCACGGGCCAGGCCACGGGCCACGATTTCGGAAACGCACACGCCGCCGATGTTTCCGCCACCGACGATTCCGATTTTGTTGATCATGGAACTGATCTCCTTTGCAGTCATCAAGTCAGTTGTTGGGTGATGCACAGGTCATCCGTACGCATCGCAGACTAACACCGGTTTTGGGGGAATACCAGGATATTTGCGACGGGATCGCTCCGGGAAGCCCAGGGAAATGGGAAGCCCAGGTGAAATGGGAAGCCCAGGCGAAATGGGAAGCCCAGGTGAAATGGGAAGCCCAGGCGAAATGGGACGGCAAAGGTTGCAGTCGAAATAAAAAATCAGCAAACGTCCAGGACACCCCCGATGGCGATCCGCGACCAATCCTCGAAGCTCCCCCCATCCGGCGCCTTCTCGGCCCCGATCATGCTCGGCAGTTCCACAGCCGGAATCCAGCGCGCCTGGTGGGGCTCCGCCTGCCCGCTGACCAGGGCCATGATCTCTTCATCGCTGCCGGGCAGGGCGTCCAGCTCCACGCGGAAGACCACGCCGAAATGCACGCTGCTGACATCCTGGCTGTCGCTGTTGATGAAGCCCACCATCTTCAGGGCGTCCGGTCCGGGAAACAGCCCCGTCTCTTCTTCCAGTTCACGCAGGGCGGCCGTGCGCACCAGGTCCGCGCCCTCCTGCCGATCCAGGGGCTCCACGTGCCCGCCGAAACCCACGGACCACAGCCCGCCCAGCCGCGCTTCGGTGTGCTTGACCTTGCGCTGGTAGCAAAGGATACGGGTCTCGGCGCCGAACCCCCGCTGCAGCATCAGGTAGGGGATGATCTGCTTGTAGTGGGAGTTGATCTCCATGTAGTCCCGCTCGGCAAAGAACAGGCGGTCCTGGAGCGCGTCCATATCCACCGCGTCGGCGGGCAAGAAACCCTGCGGGCTGAGGCCGGGAAACAGATGCTTGCGTTCGGTCACCAGAATGACGCGCACGTCTTTTCCTTTCGCTAGGGCAGGAAGCGGCCCACGTTGGCCAGCTTCTGGGGCAGGTACTCATCCATGACGTAGTTCAGGCCGTGCTTGGCCAGGGCCTGCTGTTCCGCGCGGACCTTCATCTTGATCATCTGCTCCAGGGCCAGTTGCCAGCTGCGGTAGTGCTGGATGAAGGGATCGTTCTTCAGGGCGTCCCTGGCCCGCTTGATGTCCACATCCTTCAGGGGGTGCGTGGGCAGCTTGTAGTCGATGATATCCTGGGGCGTGATCCCCAGCAGGTGCGCCTGGGGCACGCAGAAGTACTCGTTCAGGTGCGCCGCGTTGCCGCTGCCCACTTTCAGGGTGCGGTAGATGTTGGAGTAGCCGTAGGGGTCGCCGTCCACGAAGACGTAGACGGGCAGGCCGTGGCTGTCGGCCAAACGCCTGACGAAGCGGCGGCAGGCGCGGGTGGGCACCCCGCCCAGGCTGATCAGGATGCAGTTGGCCTTCTTCCAGTAGTTGTGCTTGACCAGGCGCTGGAACATGCCGGCGGTCTCGATGCAGAGAATGAACTGGGCGTCGGTCTCGAACTTCAGATCCTCCACCGAGATGGGGATGGAATAGGCGCCGCTGCCGAAGCGGGTGCAGTCGATGCGCAGCTCCTCGCCGGTGTCGCGGTCGTGGTCGATGACCACGAGGCGGCCGGCCACGTCGCCGCCCTTCTCTTCGGGCACGAAGCCCAGCTGCTCGCGGTTGACGCTGAAGAAGGCCTCCACGTCCTCCATGACGGTATCGGATTCGGGCTGCTCCTTGAAGCGCGCCTCCGCCCAGTTCTTGCTGACGTAGTAGGCCTCTCGCTTGGTGGCGATGTCGTCGGTCTGGATCAGCTCCTTGCTCAGGGCCATCATCTTCAGGGTCTGGGCGAAGGTCTTGACGGTGTTGACCGTCAGGGTGCGTTCCTTCTTCTTGCCCTTGAGGGTGAAGTGCCCGGTGCTGCCGTTGTAGCTGACGTTGGCCAGGGAGCGCACGGGGAACTTCATGCTGGGCTTGTCGCCCAGCAGAATCTTCTGGCGGATGATGTTGCTCTCGCTGCGGATGCGGCGGGCGACGGGGGAGAAGGAGGCCTGCGGCGCGGGTCGTTGCTCGCCGGTGCGCGGCGCGTCCTCGCCGAATTGCAACTCGGCCTGCCCGGCGGTGGGGGCCTTCTTCGTGACCTTCTTCTTGCTGGTTTTCTTTCCGGGTGCCAATGGGGGCCTCCTCCGCTACATCTTGCGGCTGCGTTCCAGGGTGTCGGTCAGTTTGGCGATGACTTCTTCACGCTCGGTTTCGTCGATGCCCAGGATCTCCTGCAGCGCGTCACCTATGTGCGGGATGTATTTCTGGATGTAGGACTTCTTCTTCAGGGCGTCTTTTTCCCGGGCGCGGCGGTTCAGGTAGCGTTTCAGCCGGCGGCCGGCCTCCTGCAGGGCCAGGGTCATCTCCTTGATGATTTCCGGATAGTGGGCCACCGCTTCCTTGCTTTCGCTGGTGAAGGGCACCCACACGGAGGCCATGTGGATGAGGATGACCATGGGTGCCGTGGGCAACGCCCCCTTGCTCTGCGTCACGCCGTAATTGCGCCAGCCGGCTCCCAACACCGCCTTGTGGATGGCGCAGGCCGAGGCTTGGTACAGCAGGGGCACGCGGTTGGCGAAGCGCATGACCTTGGCCAGTTCGTCGCCGGGCAGCTGGCCGCCGTAGGCGATGCCCACCTCGATCTGGAAGGGATTGCCCCGGTAGACGGCCGCCGGGCGGGTCACCGAGGTGTAGAAATCCGCTTCCACCCCGCTCTTGAGGCCGGCCATGACCAGATCTTCCCCGATGGGGGACAGGCAGTCCGTGGGCGGGGCCGGGATCTTGGTGCCCTCGATGGCCTCCAGCAGGCGTTGGATATCTTCCTGGATCAGGCGCTTGGGGTTGCGGCGGGGGGGAATGCCCGCGGTCTGGAGGATCAGCTCGCAGGTCTTGGGGCCGACGCGGCAGAACTCGTCCTTCATGAAGGACGAGATGTTGCGGCTTTTGGTGTCGGACAGCATGCGCGCCAGGATGCCCAGTTCCACGCCGTAGGGATGGGGGCGGATTTCGCGTGGTTCGGCGGGCAGTTCCTGGGTGGCGTTGGCGTGGACCGCGGTCTCGCCCTTGGGGTTCTTGTACGTCAGGTGCAGATGGGGGTTGGCGATGGCCGTCTGCTCCAGGTAGTTGTCCACCGAGTGCTGGCCGCGCTTGTAGCTGCCCGTCAGCGTGATCTCGATGCGGGTGCCGTGTTCCTTCTCCCAGATGGTCTCGTCACCGGCCAGGATGGTGGGCTCGTTCTTCTTCATGTCCAGCTTGATGACGAAGCGGTGGGCCGGCGCCTTTGGGCTGGTGCGGCTGTAGATGACGACGGGCTGGCCGGTGGTCAGCTGCCCGTACATGCCGGCGGCGGAAATGCCGATCCCCTGCTGCCCGCGGCTCTGCTTCAGGCTGTGGAATTTGGAGCCGTAGAGCAGCTTGCCGAAAATCTTGGGGATCTGGGCCTTGACGATGCCGGGCCCGTTGTCCTCGATGATGAGCTTGAAGCGATCGTCTTTGCTGCTGGCGCTCTTGGTGCCGGTATTTTTGCTGCCGCCGCGGGGTTTGTCTTCCTGGCTGCTCAGCTCCAGGCCCAGATTCACGGGCCGGTCGGGGCGGATTTCCACGAACAGTCGGGGCGGGATGCCGGCCTCCTCGCAGGCGTCGAGGCTGTTGTCGACGGCTTCCTTGATGGTGGTCAGCAGAGCCTTGGCGGGGCTGTCGAAGCCGAGCAGGTGGCGGTTCTTGGTGAAGAACTCGGAAATGGAAATTTCCCGCTGCTTCTTGGCCATGGATTGGGCGTTCTGGGTGGAACGTTTTTTCTGCGGAGCGGCCATACGGAGGGCACCTTCCGGAAAGGCTGAAGGGTTTCAGGATAAGCGACAGGATCACGGGATGAGCGCTATGAGGGGCGGAATCCGTTCCGGCAATCCGGGCTGGCGCAATATAACCAGGCCGGTCCCAAGTTTTCAACCCCGACGCCGAAATCCCAACGAAATCAACGATCCCGATCCCGGTAGCGGGCCCGCAGCGAACCCCAGGGCGTCGTGGCGACGGGCACATCGCCCCGGCAGGTGATCTCGAATTCCACCTGCGCCTGCTCCATGTTGGCCGGCGCCCGGTGGCTGTCCACCGCCAGGTAGACGATCACTGTTTCCCCGCTCAGATTAGCCCAGCTGAGGGTCTCCCGCTCCCCGCCCAGCCCGTCATCGGCAAAGGCCAGGCATGCGGGGGCGTCACCGCAGCCGTCGAAAAGCCACAGGGCGGCATCGAAAGCGGGGTGCAGGCTGGTGGTGCGCGCCGTGATCTCGGTATTGTCCTCCACCGTGACGGCCACCCAGATTTCTCCGCCGCGCTCAAGGAAGGGACTGCAGCCGTAGGTCTGGATCAGGTTGGGCAGCTCCAGGGTGTTGTGGGCATAGGAATAGGGACCTTCGCCGCAGGTGTCGGCGTAGGCGGTGCCGCCGGAGCAGATTTCCGGCGGCAGGCCCAGGTAGCGCGTTTCCAACTCCAGGGAATAGGGCCCTTCGGCAGAGGAGGACCCGCGGCCGGCGCCGTCGACGATCAGGTAGTAGGTGCCCGCCTCCAGCTGGGCGGACAGCTCCAGGTTGGCGCCCACCAGGCAGCTGTCCGTGTCGCAGCCGCCGAGCAGGAAGAGATCGAAATCCCGGTCCGCGTAGGCCATCAGGACCACGCGAATCTCCTGGGCCTCGTCCAGGTCCAGACGGTAGATATCTTCGGGGCCTTCCTCGTACCAAGGGGCGCAGGGATACCGGTCGATCAGGGAGGTGCCGCCGGTGGTGTCCCCGCTGAGGGTGTCCCGCTGCCCGGGGGTCAGCGAGAGGGTGTCCACGGCTGTGCAATCGAAGGAAATGCGCAGCGGAGGCGCCGAAATTTCCGGGGCCTTGGTCTCTTTGTCCGTGGCGGTGGGGTACCGGGCGGCCTGGGCCGCGTGACCACACAAAATCAAAACAATGAGAACTGTTGTCATAAACCAAATATGGTTTATTTTTGCACGGGCTAGGGGCGTATGGCTCGGCGTCATCATGGACCTTCATCCTGGGGCTGCTGGCCGTATCGAGGTCAAGAAAGGACCATTCCCTTCTGCCCCGAATGCTACTCTTAAGTTAGCATAACAGGGTCATCTGCCAACATCGTTAAAGTTCACCGCCTGAGGGACGATGTTGGGGGCTAAAATAAAACTCATTCGGGGCAAGGGCATTGCCCCGTCATTCTGTTCGCGAGAACAACAGAAGAGGCACGGAGATGAAATTGGCCATCCAGAAGTTGGCAAACAAGCAGGCCCGGCTGGGAGTGATGGGGCTTGGATACGTGGGGCTGCCCCTGGCGGTTTCCTACGCCCAGGCGGGATTCAGGGTTCTGGGCTTCGATCTCTCCGAGGAGAAGGTGGCCTCCTTGGCCCGGGGTGAGAGCTATATCATCGATGTCTCCAGCGAAGAATTGAAGGACGTGGTGGACAAGGGTCTGCTGGAGGCCACCACGGACATGAGCCGTATCGTGGAGGTGGACAGCGTCAACATCTGCGTGCCCACCCCCCTGGGCAAGACCCGCGATCCGGATATCAGCTACATCCAGTCCGCCGTGCGCGCCATCGCGCCTTGTCTGCAGGATGGTATGCTCATCATCCTGGAAAGCACCACCTATCCCGGCACCACCGAGGAGGTGATCCTGCCCCTGCTGAGCGAGGGCGGCAAGGAGGTGGGCAAGGATTTCTTCCTGGCCTTCAGCCCCGAGCGCGTGGATCCCGGCAACCCCACCTACCACACCAAGAATATCCCGAAGGTGGTGGGCGGTGTGACCCCCACCTGCACCGAGGTGGCCAAGACCCTGTACTCCCAGGTCATGGAGACGGTGGTGCCCGTGTCCAGCGTGCGGGTGGCCGAAACCGTCAAGTTGCTGGAAAACACCTTCCGCAGCGTGAACATCGGGCTGGTCAACGAGATCGCCCTGATGTGCAACGCCATGGACATCGATGTGTGGGAAGTCATCCACGGAGCCAGCACCAAGCCCTTCGGTTTCATGCCTTTCTACCCGGGCCCCGGCTTGGGCGGACATTGCATCCCCATCGATCCCTTCTACCTGAGCTGGAAGGCCAAGCAGGCCGGCAGCGAGGCCCGCTTCATCGAACTGGCCGGTCAGGTGAACAGCGCCATGCCGGATCATGTGCTGAGCTTGGTGACGCTGGGGCTGAACGATCGTGAGAAGCCCGTGAAGGGTAGCACGGTGCTGGTGGTGGGCGTGGCGTACAAGGCCGGTATCGACGATGTGCGCGAGAGCCCGGCCCTGGACATCATCGAACTGCTGGCGGGCCTGGGGGCGGACGTGCACTGGTACGACCCCCATGTGCCGATGCTGGATGAGGCCCTCAGCGGTCGGAAGTACGAGGACTGGAGCCTCGAGGGTTTGAAGAATTTCGACGCGGCGGTCATCGTGACGAACCACCCCCTGGTGGATCACGAACTGTTGCTCAAGAGTGGAACCATGGTTGTCGATACTCGCAATGCCTTGAAGGGGCACACGGGTGAGAACCTCATCAAGCTGTAGCAAGCAAGGAGCCGGATAATGAGAGTCAATTTCGTAGACTTGAAAGCCCAGTACCAGACCATCAAAACCGAAGTGGATGCGGCCATTGCCGAGGTCATCGGCAACACCGCCTTTGTCAATGCCCGTGGTTTTGAGAAGGAATATGCCGAGTACATTGGCGCGCGGCACTGCGTTGGCGTGGGTAATGGCACCGACGCTTTGTTCATGGCGATGAAGTGCCTGGGCTTCGGTCCCGGCGACGAACTCATCACCGCGGCGAACACCTTCATCGCCACGGCGGAGGGTATCGGCTGGACCGGCGCCACCCCGGTCTTCGTGGACTGCGATCCGGTGACCTACAACATCGATCCCAGCAAGATCGAGGCGGCCATCACCGACAAGACCAAGGCCATCGTGCCCGTGCATCTGTACGGCCAGGCCGCGGATATGGGCCCGATCATGGAAATCGCCAAGAAGCACAATCTGAAGGTCGTGGAAGACTGCGCCCAGAGCCACGGCGGCACCTACAAGGGCAAGACCACGGGCACCTTCGGCGACGCCGGCTGCTTCAGCTTCTACCCGGGCAAGAACCTGGGGGCCTACGGCGACGGCGGTGCCGTCGTGACCGACGATGAGGAACTGGCCACCAACATCCGCAAGCTGGGCGACCACGGATCCAACGTGAAGTACGTGCACGATTTCCAGGGCACCAACAGCCGCCTGGACGGCATCCAGGGCGCTGTCCTGTCCGTCAAGCTGAAGCACCTGCGGAAGTGGACCGAGCGCCGTCGTGAAGTGGCCGCGCGCTACAACGAGGGCCTGAAGGATGTTTGCGTGGTTCCGCAGACCCTGGAGGGTGTGGAGCACTGCTTCCATCTGTACGTGGTCCAGGTGAACAACCGCGAAGAGGTCATGAAGCACCTGACGGAGGCGGACATCGCCTGCGGTATCCATTATCCGGTGGCCCTGCCCGTGAGTCCGGCCTATGCGGACCTGGGGTACAAGGCGGAGCAGTTCCCGGTGGCTTGCGGGATGATGGACAAGATCCTGAGTCTGCCCATGCACGGGGACTTGACGGATGATGATGTGGATCTGGTGATCGAGGAAGTTCGGAAGGTGGCGAAGTAGAGCTTTACAGCGGCCCCGGCGGTTCCCCCGCCGGGGTTTTTTTAAGATATGAAACTTGCACTTGTTATTTCTTCCATGGCGACCGGAGGGGCAGAGAGGGTTCTGTCCATTCTGGCCAATTCATGGGTACAACGAGGGTGGGATGTCACTCTTATTACCACCCATGGTTCCGGAGAACCGTCCTTCTTCTTCTTGGACCCTGAAGTTCACCAGAGGTCCATTGTCATAGCTGGAAGCGCCAGGGGCGGTATGGTAGCCAACATCCGGCGTGTGAGGGCTCTAAGGACAATTCTACGGGAAACCGCACCGGACGTGGTTGTCAGCTTTCTTAATTACACCAACATTCTTACCCTACTGGCCAGCAAAGGATTGGGTTGTCCGGTTCTGGTCAGTGAGCGGTTGGATCCCCGGGTTCATGAGCTGTCCCCTCTTTGGAACGCGATGCGGCGGTTACTCTATCCCCAGGCCCGTGTTCTGATCAACCAGACGGAGGCGGCGGCTTCCTGGTTTCGCCCATGGATGAAAGGGCGTGTCGTGATCATTCCCAATCCCGTGAGCGAGCCGGATCTTGCGGGGCCTCCTGCTCTGGAGTTACCCCCAGGCAGCGTTGTGGCCATGGGGCGTTTGCACCATCAGAAAGGTTTCGATACTCTGTTGCGGGCTACGGCTCTGTTGCGTGAGCGCCACCCCTCGATTCGCCTCACCATTCTCGGTGAGGGCCCCTTGCGGGCCGAACTGGAAAAGCTGAGGGAGGAACTTGAACTGGATGATGTCGTGGATATGCCCGGCAAAATTCAGAACCCGGCCACGGTGTTAGCGCAGGCTGAGGTGTTTGTGCTCTCCTCGGTGACCGAGGGCTTTCCCAATGTGCTGTGCGAAGCCATGGCCGTGGGCTTGCCCGTGGTCTCCACACGTTGTCCCAGCGGGCCCGAAGAAATTGTCACCGATGGGCGAGAGGGACGACTGGTCCCTGTGGGAGACACGGAATCCCTTGCTGGGGCCTTGGCTGAGATTCTGGCCGATCCCGAGAGCCGCCGGGTCATGGGCGAAGCGGCGCGTGAGGTTATTGATCGGTTTTCCCTGGAGGTCGTGCTTGGAAAATGGGATGCCGTGTTCAAAATGATCGAACTGGGAACCGAGGGTCTGAATTGACACTTAGAGGTGGGTGTCATAGACTATATGCGATCATAACTTCAACGTTCCAGATCAGGAGGCCGCCTGATTTATTGATAAAGTGACATTTCAATTGCACGATGATCTTCATAGGAATAACAGGAAAGCTGTGGGGTGGTCTGAACTGTTCAGTTCCTCTTTTTCCTGGTTTCGTCATCCTGAACTCAGTGGACGGTGAACCGATGTCCAAGATTTTTGATGCTTACAAGAAGCAAGTCCAGACGGAGGCTTCTGACCTCACGCGAGGAGTGCCCCAGGGGGACACCCTGGTACTTTTCCCGAAGTCAGAGGCCAAACAGAATGAAGAATTCAGCAAGTTGGCCAACCGTCTGCTTGGTCTACGGATGGAAACCCAGGGGGCTGTCATCAGTTTTGCCTCCTCGGCTGCCGGAGAAGGGGCCAGCTTTGTTTCTTATCACACGGCTTCCGCGCTGGCCAGGGATTACGACCAGAAAGTTGTCTGGGTCGATGCCAATTTTCTCGCTCCCCAGAAGCGTCTGAACGGTCTGTCCCTGCTTTCTTTTAGTTCATTGATTCGGGACCCAAAGAAGGCACAAGAATTGCTTCCCACTGGCAATCTCACATTGGTCCCTGGTGGTGACAATCTTGTGGGTGCACGTGGCTATTTTGCCGGGAATCAGTACCACCAACTTCTGAAGGCATTCCGCCAGAAATTCGATTTCGTTATCATGGACTTGCCTCCGGTGCTGAAGAGTACCGATGCCGCGCTGCTGGCGGGCCCGACCGACGGATTTCTCCTGGTTGTTGAGCAGCGCTTCCTCAAGTGGGAAGTGATCAACCACGGCCTGGATTCGCTCAAAGAAAAGAAGGTGAAGGTTCTCGGTTCGGTGATCAACCGCCGGAAGTTCGACCTTCCCAAAGTCCTCTACGACCGTCTGTAGACAGACAAGGAATGGTCATGGATACAATGTCCGGAATGATGAAAATCTTGGTCCTGCTGGGTGTGACGGTGGCCTTCGTTGGATGTGGAGGCGGTCCCAAGTACTTGGTGCGAAGCGAGTTTGTTGAGTTCTCTGAAACGCAGAAGCAGGAGATTGAGGCGGAGTCCTTTGAGGATTACCGCATTCAGGAAGGCGATATCCTGAAGATCGCTTTCAGTTACCTGACTGATCTCGACCAGAATAACGTGGTGGTCTTGCCCGATGGCTCGGTGACCCTGGTCGGTATTGACAGGATCAAGGTGGCCGGCCTGACTGTGATGGAGGCAGATGCTTTGATCACGGAGGCCTATGGCAGAGAGTATCGTGATCCCAACCTCAGCCTCATCGTGCAAGAGACCCTGGGACGCCAGGTTTATGTGCTTGGCGAGGTTAACAGACCTGGCCTGCACCTTCTTCCCCATGGAGGCCTGGATTTGATTGGGGCTGTGTCCGTGGCTGGCGGCTTCACTGCTGACGCATCTGAGGAAGGTTCTGTCCTGGTTCGGGTCACACCGGAGGGTTATGAGGTGACCGAGGTCAACTTGAAAGAATTCGACTCCGTTGAGAGTTCGGCCTTGGCCGGTGTGATCTTGAATTCCTATGACGTCCTTTATGTACCGAAGTCCCGCATCGCCGATTTCGGTTATTTTTCGCGCAATGTTCTGCAAGGTCTGGTCAGTCTGACCAGGATAGGGGCTGATATCAAGTACCTGAACGATGGTAAAATTGGGAGGTCTTTTTGATCATGCTGGGATCGCTACCTGAAGTCAGCAAGGGCGGTGTGGGCGGTGGATCGGCCCTCTCCCTGCGGGACATTGTTTTCACGCTTTATCGGCGCAGGTGGCTCATTCTGGCCATCGCCGTTCCCATCATCGTGGTCGGGGGCATCAGCCTGATGCGCCAGACCGGTTCATACACGGCTGTGGCTCGGATCGTGGTCGAGCTTAATGAGGTGCAGCAACCACGTTGGAATATCAGGACCAGTGCCATCGATTACGATCGGGAGTTGAGCACCCTCTTCAACATGGCCATGTCTGTGCCGGTGATTGAGCAGGCGGCGGATGTTCTCCGGGATAGTCTTCCGGTTTTTCAGGAACTGGATCCCGAAGCCCTTTTCCTGAGCGAGGAACGTGGGCTGGAGGACTATCTGGGTAGCCACATGGATGTTTCGGTGGTCGGAGAGTCCAGCATTCTCGAATTCAGTTTCCAAAGTCCTCATCCACGCATTTCCCTCATGTTTGTGGGGGCTTTGCGGGATGCTTTTCTGGATTTCTACACCCACCGGCGCAGTGACGGGATGGCCATCGACTACTATAACGAACAGATGGCTATGGTGCGTTCCGAGCTCGACTCCCTCCTGGTGCTGCGAACCATGGTGCTGGAGGAGACCGGGTATAGTTCTCTGACGGATGAGCTGCGTTACGGCACGGGACAGCTGGCGAATCTGGAGAACGAGCTATACGCGGCCATTGCCCGCGTCAACCAGTTGCGCACCGAGTTCAATAATCTGAAGACCTTTCTGGACAAGGATCCTCGTCAGTTTCCCACCGGTCCGGATGAGAGCCGCAGCCAAGCCTTGGTGTACTGGCGAAACATTGTCAGCAAGCATGAAGATGAATTGAACAACTTGCTCTCTGTCCATACCGAAAACAGCGTTCCTGTAGCACGGCAGAAAGAACTTCTGAACCTGAGTCTTAAGAATCTCGCCCAGCATGAGACAAACTACGTGGAAAGTTTGCGCTTGCAGCTTCTCAAGCAGGAGGAGAGGGAAAGCTCCCTGCGCATGCTGGTGGCCGAAATCAAGGAACGGAACAGCCGTGGTCCCGTGGCGTACCAGAGGGTGTCTCTTCTGGACACCGAAATCACTTCTCTGCGTAAGTTGCTTGAAGAGCTTCAGGGCAAAAGGGGCGAAGTCCGTCTCAGTGAGATGGCCGATGAGCGGATCAGCAATCTGGTCAATCTGAGTGACCCCGAAGTTCGGGAATTGATCTCCGGCGGGCGAACCATGATCTATCTTGTGATTCTGTCATTTTTCGCCGTGGCCTTGGGGCTGGTAGCCGCCTTTATCATGGAGACCATGGACCATCGGGTGTTTGTGCCCAACGACATTGAGGACAATCTCAAGCTACCGGTCTTTGCCAGCATCACCAAGGTAGACTAGGTGTGTTCGGGTTGGGTGACAGAAACGGCCTAGGTTATTACGTGCGGGATCCGAGGAGTGCCAATCGCCTTTTCTCCACCCTCGGACATATCCTGATTTTTGGCCTGGCTTTCCTGGGATCGCACATGGTGGTTCAGCGCATGGGGCTGGACACATTCGTTGTTCTGCTGGTCTTGGCCTTCGTGGGGTCCATCTACGCGCTGCTTTCTTTTCGGAATATGTCCATTCCTCTGGCCGTTTGGCTCCTGAGTATCGGCGGGTTCCGTTTCCTTTTTATGGTGCCGATGGCCGGTCTGCCCGATCTTTATCTTGATCGTTTGGCGATGATCTGGCTAACGATCATTTTTATGATCAAATTTTTTGCTGAATCACGAAAATTGCGGGGACCCTTTATTCTGGATGCCCTGATCATTCTGCATGGGACCTATATCTTGACACATATTCTTATTCTTGATTCTGAACACTTCAATCTCTGGACAAAAAGTTACTTGACGCCCTATGCAGCTTATTTCCTCGGCAAAAATATTGTGGTGGACTTTAAAAGACTGCGGCTGGTTTTTCTTTTGCTTCTCCTGCTTGCAATTTATTACAACTTAACTTCTATTGCAGAAAAATTCGATCTGAACTTTTTGCTCTGGCCCAAGTATATGAGGGTGGATCATGAGATTTTTCGGGGGCGGTCCAACGGCCCCTTCCGACATGCCCCGCTCTTCGGCACGATCATCGGAATGCTGATCCCGCTCCATCTTTATTTTATCACCGCCGCCCGAAATTATCTGGTCAAGTTCCTGTTGTATCTGAGCCTTGGCCTCAGTTTCGGTGGGCTGTATTTCACTTACACCCGTGGGTCATGGCTTGTGGGGATCACGGCTCTTAGTGTTGCGGTGGCCCTTAACCGGCGTCACTACCTCCGCTTGGTGGCACCTCTGGTGGTTCTGGCTCCCATCCTGGCCGTTTCCGTGCTGGGCATCGGACAGGACCAGTTCCTGAAAGAACGGGTGGAAAATGAGAACACCCTTGATGCTCGGGCTGGAACTATCCTGACGGCCCTACGTGTCTGGCGTGACCATCCGTTTACGGGCTGTGGTTTTTTCCAGTACCCCCAGGTACGTCTTGATTATGTCGAAGCCCTGGAGGTTCCTATCCTGGGGACCCTCAGTTTTCGCGATTTTCGGCACAATGCCATTCATGATATTTATTTTGGGCCCTTGGCGGAGGAGGGGTTGATCGGTGTTAGCCTGCAATTGATCATCTATTTTTTAATATTCCGCACTTTCAGGCGCAAATTTTCCTGGAGGAACAAGGGAGATCCGTTTGCCACCTATGTGATGCCCGTATTCGCGGGGATTTTTGTGGGATACTTGGTTGGGGGAATCGCGATCGACTACCGGTTCTTCTCTGTCACCGGGACGCTGTTTTTCATGACGGCGGGCATTTTGTACGGGTATGAGGGTGAAACTCCGGTAGAGGGTCCACTCGGAGGCTTGGAAAGAAAGAGCATCAACCATTCAACGGAGGCTGTCTAAGGCCGCCCAGTATGGAGCCTACCATGTTCCTGGATCATTTCGGATTGGCAACCAACCCATTCGGGCTTTCGCCTCGCTTGGATTTTCTTTATCAATCCACCGCTTTCCAGGAGAGCATGGCTCATATGGTCTACGGGGTGGATAACAGTGAAGCGATCGTCATGATCACCGGTGCCATCGGCACGGGTAAGACCATGGCCGTTCAGTCTTTTCTGACCAATCTGGGATCGTCTTTCTGCTCCGCTCTGGTGACGAACACCAACGTCAGTCCTCTCGAACTTCTGAAGTTGGTTCTGGAAGATCTTGATGTCTCGGTTCCTACCGCCGCCGACAAGAGCGACGTATTGATCATCTTCAAAGATTACCTCATCGAGCAGAGCAAAGCCGGCAAAAGGGTCC
Organism: bacterium DOLZORAL124_64_63; assembly: GCA_002747875.1. Taxonomy (GTDB): domain Bacteria; phylum Krumholzibacteriota; class Krumholzibacteriia; order LZORAL124-64-63; family LZORAL124-64-63; genus LZORAL124-64-63. The sequence continues at coordinate 9,311 of PDQT01000273.1, read as the reverse complement.
TTGTCGTCATTGATGAAGCCCAGAATCTTGGAACCGAAGTGTTGGAAGAAATCCGCCTGCTGACCAACTTGGGGCAGGGGGATGCCCAACCGGTGCAACTGATTCTTCTGGGACAGCCAGAGCTTATCGAGAGAGTCAGTGTTCCCGAGCTTGCCCAGCTACGTCAGCGGATTCGGGTGCACTACCATCTGGATACCTTGACCCGGAAGGAGGTCGGGGAATACATCGACCACCGCATGCGGGTTGCAGGCTGTGAACGGGAGGTTTTTACCTCCGGTGCGATAGATAGGATTTCTGAGTACAGCGGCGGTGTGCCGAGGTTGGTCAACAGCCTTTGTGGGAACGGGCTACTCTCCGCCTTCGTGGCCGATCGGGACGAGGTGGGTGCCGAAGACATCAATCCTGATGAACTGATGGGCACACGGGATGTTATGCGTGCCAAGTTGGATAACGAAGAAGTGTTGGGGCAGGAGGCGGCCTCGGCTTCTCCTGTTGAGAGCACCTCGCCGGCGCCCTCCTCGGACCAAGAGCAGGAGTTGACCATTGCCCCCATCCCCATGGCCGAGAGGCGCAGGGATTGGACTGTTTGGTGGGTCTGGCCGGCTATTGTGCTGTTGATTGTGATCGTCGCCAGCGGATGGTGGGCTTACCAGAAGGGCTACCTAAGATTCTCGCTTCCGGCGGATCTTGGGGAGGAAACATCGGGTCTGGCACAGGCAAAGAGGCCATCGCCGATCCTTGTGCAGGAAGAAGACACCCTTCAACAGCGGTCCGGGCAAAGCATGCCGGATGATGGGTACTTGGGGCAAGTTGACACTGTGGACAATGGAGCGGAAAACAATGTGGCGGAGCTCCTTGAAGTATCCGATGGTACCCTTGCTCAGGAAATTCCTGAGGATCTCGCCGCTGAGGAGGGCACGGTTGAAACGCCTCCTCTCTCGGCCCAACCAGCCGCCACGCCGGAAGTCTACGAGATCCACATCGCCTCCTTCAAGACCCGGGAACAGGCCCAGGCCCTGGTTGAAAGGGTACGCACTACGGTGGGAGAGGGCTTTCTGTATCCCGTGGATGTCGATGGGGAGCAATGGTACAGGGTTTACTTGGGGCCCTATGGCAACAAGGACACTGCAGAAGCCGTGGTGGACCAACTCCTACAGACGGAATCGCTTGAGTGTTTCATCATGATGAAAAAGACTGCGGGTTCCGGCCGGGATTAGCCTATCGCTTTCCTGAACACTTTAATGGTTGCCCGGGCAGTCTCAGACAGGCTGATGGACGCCACTTTTTCCCGCCCCCGGGTCCGGCCTCCAAATGCCAGAGCCAGAGCGAGCTTTTCCGCCACATCGGCGGGATTTTGCAAGCATAAATAACAACCTGCGACTCCTGCGATACGCAGGGCGACGTCGCCCACATCCACGGACACGATGGGTAGGTTACAGGCCAGCGCTTCCTTGATAACACAGGGAGATGCCTCGTGGTTGCTGGTCAAGACAAGGGTGTCCGCAGCGCTCAGATAGTATGGGATATCCTCGTGTGGCGCGCTGAAGACGGGAAGCAACTCCACATTGGGTTCTCGCTTTTTCAGGATATCCACGGCAGCGCGAGCAATGTCAAAGCGTTTGACCCCGTTGTTGGGGTTGCCCAGGAAAAGCACAATCTTGCGCTCGGGGTGCAGTTCCAGACGGCTGCGGGCTTCGGCTTTGGGGTGGGGTTTGAAGGTTTCCATATCCACGCCCATGGGAATAATGGCGGCATCCTGGTGCCAGAGGGTTTTCTTGAGAAGAGGAGCCACGACCGTACGGCCATCAACCAGGAAGGCCAGAACCTGCCCCAGCAGGACTTTCAGTCGACCGGCCGTGGTGTATTTCCCGTTGGTGCTCACCTCACCCAGCAGATCGCTGCCATGGTAGGTGATGACCACGGGGACCTGGAATTGCATACGGGCCGGCAGTCCCGTCAATCCATAGTGGGCATGCACCAGATCAAAGGCTCCTGTCTTCAGCTTTTGTCGCAGCTGACCGCCTGCCTTGATGTAGTTCCGCAGCGACCCTGCACCCTCGAAGGCCATGACTTCGACGTCAACTCCAGCCTCGATAAGTGATTGCACGGATTGCTTGACAAAGGTGCCCGAAAAGGGCTTCTCGGCGCTGGGATACATGGCCGTAATGACCAGGATGCGCAGCTTCCTGTCCGTATTGGTTTTCAGGTCAGGGTTGTCGGCGGACACGTGGTGACACCTTGGTATGGGGGTAGCACACAGGAACTGGTGTTGCTTTTGGTTCTTCTTCTGTTAGTTTTTCCGTTTCGTGCCCTCCAGCTTAATGAAAAACTACGTTGGGCGCCAGACGGATTCTTATTAACTTGAGACCTGACCTCGGGGTGGAAAAAGGCGAGGGGTTGAGGCTCAAGGGTTCCCTGGGGCGACCGATACCTGGACAATGATTTCCTTCTGATGAAAGGGTTGGATCCTTGGCGCGTTTCTATGTGACAGGCGGCCGGCAGCGCAATGATGCCCTCAATGTTGAGGAATGGTTCAGTTATGGCGCAGCTTCCATTTATGCCTTTGACGACGAGAGCGGTGAAGTCACTCATTGTTTGGACTACCAAAGCCCGCCGGAGGTGCGTCCTGCAGAAGACCAGGCCAATGTCGTTTTCAAGGCCGGTTCAATAGACGGGAAAAACCTCTTGGTCTGCACGCAAACGGAAATCCTGGAATACAGCTTGCCTGATTGTCGGCTGGTCAAGCACCTTTCCCATCCTTGGCTCAACGATGCCCATCACGTCATGCGCCGCCGAAACGGGAACTTGCTGGTGGCCAACACCGGGCTGGACATGGTGCTGGAATTAGACCCTGAGGGTAATGCCGTGGCCGATTTCACGGCCATTCCCGAGGAAGATCCCTGGGATCGCTTCGACAAGAGCGTGGATTACCGCAAGGTTGTCACCACCAAGCCTCATCACTGCCACCCCAATTATGTGTTCCTTTACAAGGACGAGATGTGGATCTCACGCTTCGACCAGCGGGATCTGCTTTGCCTCAGCGATCCCTCCAAACGCATCGATATCGGCACGGAAAAGACCCATGATGGGAATCTTTTGGGAAATTTGGTCTATTGTACCACCGTCAACGGTTGGCTCTTCGTTTCGGACTTGGATACCCGACAGGTGGTGCACCGCATTGATTTGAATCAGATAACCGGTTCGGACAAGGCCCTGGGGTGGTGCCGTGGACTTCACATTCTGGATGAGAAGAGGGTGCTGGTCGGTTTTTCTCGCCTGCGCCCCAGTAAGATCAGGGAAAACCTGCGCTGGGTGAAGTTCAAAATGGGCATGCGGGAAAAGAGTGGTGGTCTGCCCACGCGAGTGGATTGCTTCAACATAGAGACCCGGAAGCTGGAATGGACGGTGGACCTGGAGGCCAAGGGTATGAATGCCGTCTTTTCCATCTTGCCTGGGTAGTTCCACATTCCTGATTATCGTGTGACGAGGGAAGCAATTTTTTGCTTCCCTTTTACATAGGTGTCCCGGTAGAAAGCCCAGATATCGGATTTGGGGGCGATGAAGGGCAAGTGCACGGGAGACAGACGATTCAACAGGCTATGGGTGACCACGCGGCCACCGATGAGGAACAGCACGTGCACGTACATGATGCCGAGCAACCCGAACATCCGCATACCCAGGTAGAGGGTAGGAGGCATCAGGAACAGCACTGCCAGGTGCACCTTGATGGTGATGTCATTGCGGTCCATGGCCCGCAGGATGAGAGTTGGATTCAGGATCAACGACAGCAAGGCGATGTTGTTCAACTGAAAGATGGGCACGGCCTCGATGTATTCCCGCGTGAACATCAGGGGCACGATGATGGGGGCCCCCAGAACAAGGAAGACTGTGATGGGGATGCCGACGCCGTACATGGAGCCCAGAATGCGGTTCCACAGTTTCTGGATGGCCTTCCAGTCGCCGGCTTTTTCGAGTTTGGCGAACTCGACTAGGCCGAGGGACATGATGCTTTGGCTGAAGAAAAGCAGGAAAGGGATCTGCTTCACACCTTGGGCGTAGACGGCATAGGTCTCGATGTCGAAGTAGCGGCTGACCGTGAACTCATTCAGGCGCATAACGATAGTCCAGATAGTGCCGGCCAGGCCCAGTAACAGCCCGTAGCGGATTTGTTTGCTCATATCGAAGAAATACCGCTGCGCCCGAAAGCCGTGCAACTTGAAATGGATGTAGAGCATCCCGAAAGCTAGGCTGATCACTCGGGAGATAACCAGGGCAAAGAGGATGGGTGCGATATCTCGGTAGACATAAGCCGCCCACAAGGTGGTGATGCTGGCGAAAATCTGCTGAGAGATAATAAAAATACTTGAGGCGAAGATTTTCTTACGGGCCAGCATGTATGTTTCGGCGGAGACATTGAGCATCATGAACACCGTGTAGCCCGCCAATTGCCAGAAGAAGCGATGCAGGATGGCCATGTTCAGATGATCGGCAATTTGGAAACGGAAGATGTAGACCAGACTGTAGGCTGCAGTATAAAGACCGATGTTCAGAAGGATGCTGTTCAGGAAGTAGCTCCCACTGTTCTTCTCGTCGCGTGGGATGAAAAAGAAAAGGGACTGGTTCACGCCCATTTGGAAGATGGTTTTGATCAGGATTTCAAGCAGGAAAAATTGGCTGTAAGCACCGATATCGGCCTTGGGTAGAATACGCACCAGAAAGACGGGCAACAGGATGCGCAGCCCGTAGCCGAACACCTTGGCGGCAAACAGGTAGAGGGATTGATTCAACATCAAGTACCCGCCTTGCCGCTAAAGAAACGGTCGTGCCAATCCTTCAGGACCAGGATTCGCAGCAGAAGATAAGGCAGGGGTAAGCGTCGCTGGGAGCGGCGCATCATCATCTGGTCCACACGGGCCGGGAAAACCTTGTCCACGGCCTCGCGAGCCAGGCTCCGCGCCTTGCGGGCCAGTGGATGGGGCGGGCGTTCCCCGCTAGGTGTTCCCAGACTGCGGAACAACTCCAGGGCTCGATCTTGCCGGATGATATCCCAGATACCGCTGTCCGAATCCTGGAACTCGCTTGCCATGAAATGATGCAAGGGGGTGTCGCCAGACATGAGAGCCCCCCAGTTTTCCAACCCTCCACTGGTGGCGTAGGGAATGCGCCCCAGAGTCGGGAAGGCCCTGTTGAAGGCCCGAAAGAAAAGATTCTTGTGGCGGCGCAGGGAATTGGGGACCGTCTGGTAGAAGTCCAAAAGTTCATGAGACAGCAAGGGGTTGCGCTGATCCAGGACAATCTGTTTGTAGTAACTGGCTTGTGACAGATAGGTAGGAACGCGCTGGGAAAAATAAATGACGTCCTTTAGGGTGGTGGGATCCAACCCGTTAAAGCGGCGGTCTAGTACGGCAAGGTCCTCCCGGTTGGCTTCATCCAGCTTGTTGTACCATTCAGGCTTCAAAAGGTTGGGTAGGTGTCTCACGCGGTGAAAGGGGCGGATGCCGATGGTTGCCCATGCCGATTCCGTGCTGTACCTGCGCCCCAGATAACCAAAGGCTTCGTCCCCGCGAATGACTTTTTCAAAGCCTTGTTCACGAATGGTTTTCATGATCTGGAATTCGTGGGGATGGAAGACCGCCAGCTCGCTGAGACCGTCAAGGTAATAATTGACTTCACGAAACCACTCGCCAAAGAGATCGGAAAGACGGGGCATGAATTTGTGGTCGACGCGCCCTAGGCTGGCCACAACCTTCTGGGCGACTTCGGGATCGGAGCCCCGGACATTGTTTTTTTCTCCCCAGGTGACAGCGTGGCATCGTTCATTGCGGAAACGTCGATCCCGGTGGAGGCAGGCGAGAATATAACGACTATCTAAACCGCCACTGAGAAAGGTCATGGTGGTGCCTAGGTCATCGGTTGAGGCGGAAACCGATTCCTGCACCAGCTTCCCCAGTTCATCGGCTTTTTCATCTACTGAACCGGATCCGGGAACGGAACCGGGAATGAAACGCCAGTATTCCTTAACGTCCCATTGCCCCCCCTTGGCGTCCAGGCTGTGGCAACTGGGTAGTTTTCGGATGCGAGCATGCAGGGTTTGATGGGGGAAGAGGTGGCCTGCGGTCAGAAACGAGGCGAGGGCGGCAGGATCGATCTCACCGCCGTTGGGGTCGATGGCCAGCAAAGCTTTGACCTCTGGGGCGAAATAGATGCGATCATCAAGTTGGCGATAAAAGATCGGCTCACTTGCGCGTCGGTCGACCACCAGGGAAAAGATGCCCTTCTCTGGATCTATTTGGATACCTGAAAAGGAGCCTCGGCCCTCGTGCAGGGCTGCATCGGGGCCTTTGGGGCTCTGCCAACAGCCGTAGATGAAGCGCAGAGCGCCATCACGGACCGCTTCCGGGGCGGAGAGGATCAGGTTTTTGTGTCCGATGCGACCAATGGCCGAAGTGCCGCGGGGGCAGATCCAGTGGTCGATTCCATAGAAATCTTGATGACGCAAAGGGGATTCAAGTCGGGTCAGAATTTTCCGACATTCTTCAGGGGAAGCCGAATTATCGGAGTTGAGAGTAAAGAAGCCGAATAGGCCGGGCATTTCAGTCTCCTGATGACAGAGGATGCAACCTCGGGAACGACACACTTGTGAAAAACAGGATTTTAGTCCCCGAAAAGTCAATTGTTAAGCATGATTTCGGCCATGATTTCGGTTGAATTAGGCCGATTATGCATCCTTGGTTGCTTTCTTTGTTTGTTGTTGCAACATGTTTGTTGTTGCAACATTGCCGTGAACAGAATAGCTCTGTATTCTGGCCGGACTACCTCCCCAAGCCACTTAGTTCAAGGAGCCGAACAGACGATGATGACCGGGAAGACCGAAAAGCTTCCAGTTCTTGCCCAATTGGTCTCCACACTATCCATGGGGGGAGCGGAAAACCTGGCTGTGCAGATCGCCAACGCCCATGCTCGGCAGGGGGGGGTATCCCACATGGTGGTACTGACGGGCCCCGGTCCCTGCAGTGCCCGCCTGGAGCCCGGGGTCGTGGTCCACTATTTGGGCTATCATCGGGCTTCTATCTCCAACCCGTTGCGTTTCGCGTTTTCTCTTCGCCACGGGCTCAAATTATTGACGGATCTCATTCGGGAGCAAGGGATCCAGATCGTCCAGACCCATCTGCCGGATGAGAACCTTTGGGGATTGGTGCTACAGCGCCTGGGGCGTTGTCAGGTGGTGGTGACTATACACAATAATCATTTTCTGGACGAAAAGAGCGGTAGTGCCTTGGGTCGTTTCATGATTCCCCGGCTTTATCGCCAGATTTTTCGCCATTGTGGTGCCGTGGTGCCGTGTAGCGAAGAAGTCCGTAACACGGTGCAGGAGGCTCTGAATATTCCTAAGAGGGACCAAGGCCGTGTGTTTACGGTGACCAACGGGGTCCTGCGCCCCGAAGACCTGGCACCTGGGCAAAGGGAAAAACTTCGCCACCAGATGGGGATTCCCGATGGGGCGTTCTTCCTACTGGCTGCAGGACGATTGACCGAGGCCAAGAATTTTGCTTGCCTTCTGGACGCCATGGATCTGCTGAAGAAGGATGCGGTCCCCGTTAAGTTGGTCATCGGTGGTGAAGGCCGTCTTCGTCCTGTCCTGGAGGAGCAGGTGGCACGATTGGGAATCTCGGATATGGTCAACTTGCCGGGCAACCTTGAGAATCTCCTTGAGCTGATGTCCGCGGCGGATGGCTTCGTCATGTCTTCGCGTTGGGAGGGGCTGCCTTTGGTTCTGCTTGAATCCATGATGCGAGGGCTGCCTGTGGTGGGTACAAGAATCAAGGGCATTGCCGACACCGTCGAGGATGGGGTCCATGGTCATCTTGTTGATGTGGATGATGCAGTGGGCTTGGCCCGGGGTATTGCCCTTCTGCTGAAGGATCGGGAGGGTGCCGAAGCCATGGGGCAACGTGGGAAGAAAATGGTAGAAGATCGGTACAGCTTCGCTAGAGTATACCGGGAATACCGCATGGTTTATGACCAGGCCCTACGGTAACCTAAATTGAGCGATTCCCTTCCAGAAACCCCGATGCCCGCCGATTTTCAACAACCGCACACGCAACAGCTGAATGATCACGAATGCGGCGGCGGACAGAAGCAACCGTAGCTGGTTCGCCCAGAACCCGTGGCAACTCAGTCGGCCAAGATCCAGCTTATCTTTCAACTCCTTGATTCGGTTCTTGCTGTCGCCGCGCCCTCGGTAGATGTCGTAAACATGCTCCGAGTGCTGATCCATGTTCGTCACCACGAACCGCAGGTTGTCTTTCGGCTTGTGGCCCGGCAAAGACACGACTTCCGCTTTGTGGATTACCCGGCGTTTTATTTCCAGCTCTGAGCCGATGCATGGGGTCGGTGTTCAGGCGGTTGGTAAAACCGGTCTGGGAAGAGTGCGGCCAACAATTTCAGGGGCACAACTCAACCCATGTGGTATATGTTCGCGTGACCACTCATCCTTTCTTCGTCTCTGATCCGACATAGGGCTTACGGTCTGTCTTTTGCTTTTTCGTACGGAAAGAGGAAAAAGTTGTCCTAGCATTGCAACTTGCAACAAAACCGTCGGAGAAGAGAGAAATGTGGAAAAAAATGCCTGCCCTCATGCCCCTCATGCTGATTCTGGCTCTCACCGGTTGTGCGGAAGTTCCTGAGGATAGCGGATGCCCTGTAGCTTATGGGACTCCGCATCCCGAGAATCGCGCTGGTAACAACTCGGGAACCGATACGTGGCATCACATGGCCATTGTCGAATATGGTTCGGCGAATTTTTCCCAGCAGGCCAATCTGGAGAAATACAGTCGACCTCGGGTCTTGGTCGTCAATCCTTCTCAGGTTTGGCGAGAGAGAAGCAACCCCGCGGCCATCGCCACCATGAAAGAGCTGAATCCGGATCTCAAGGTTCTCGGGTACTTCAATGCTCACAGCAGTTGGCTACGCTGGGGCAATGATCACTATCCCGATGGTAGCTACGAGTCGGATTGGTATGACGCCACTCGGCCTTACTGGTCATACACCACAGAGGGCGATACCATGATGTCTTGGCCTGGAAAGGCCTTGATAAACATCCTGAATCCCGATTGCCGAGAGGCCATGGTGCAGGTCCTCCGGAATCACTGGGAGGCCCATGACAATGTCTTCGACGGGATCTTCTGGGACCATTTCAACACCAAGTTGTGGGTCATCAATGAGCTGGAGGGGCGCGAGGGCGATATGGATCTGGATGGTGACGGTATCAGTCACAAAAATGACGAGGACGAAATGGAGGCCTATCGTCA
>PDQT01000249.1 GCA_002747875.1 bacterium DOLZORAL124_64_63 | reverse complement strand
GGCCGGTTCAAACCGGGCGATCATGCTGTTGGAGGCCATGGCCTCGCTGGCGGGCCGGGCTGATTCAGGAGCCGTGGCTAACCCCAAAGAACCCCACACCCAGATCCACGTCCATCACTGCCCCGACTGCGAGAAATCCCACATCACCACCAGCCGCGGCGAAACCGAACTCACTCCTGCGGAATACGAAAAACTGGCCTGCGACGCCCGCATCGCCACCAGCGACGGCCCCAACAAATCCGCCATCCCGCCCAGTACCCGCCGGCGGGTATTGGCCCGCGACCAACACCGCTGCCAAGCCCCCGGTTGCTCCCACACCCGCTTCCTGGAAATCCACCACATCATCCCCCGCCATCAAGGCGGCACCAACGCCGAAGAAAACCTCACCACCCTCTGCAGCGCCTGCCACCAGCGGACGCACGACAAACACAAAACCGCCCGCAGTAAGAACCAAGTGGACGCAGCACCCAAAGGGCGTTGACCCCGAAGGGACCTCGAACCCGATAAGGGGCCAAACCACGCCAGGGGCCCTGCTTCGTGCTGGCGCAGAGGCCCCCTGGGATTCTTGGGCTGCCCCCGGACTGAGGAGGGATCCGGAGGAATCCCCAATGAACCATCAGCTCTCATGTGTTATATTGGCACCAGCCGCGTTCCAGAAATCCAGAAATCCAGAAATCCGGAGAGTCCGGAAATATCGAAAGGCGCGGCGTGCACTTTCGCCCAACATCTCAGGGAGCAACAACGATGGCCCATCATAAAATTCGCCTCTCCACTGCGCTGCTGATCGCCTTGATCACCTTGATCGCCGGTTCCGCTCCGGCAATCGACATCCCGGCAACCGACACCGCGGCCCCTCACACCCCGGCTCATGCCCCGGGACAAATCCTCGTGTGCTTGGCGAAGGGACAGGACGGCGCTTGCCTGACCGACCTGCGCGCCCCCTCCGCTCTGACCTCCGCGTTGGTGGAGCATGGCCTCACCAGGGCCCGGCCCATTGGCACCCGGCGGGCGGGACGGTTCTTCGTGCTGGAAAGCGCACGGTCGGATCTGGATGTGGTGCGGGCCGCCCGTGACCTGATGGCCACCCCGGAGGTGAGCAGCGCCGCGCCCAACTATTACCGCGACCTGTTGCTCCAACCCAATGACCCCTATCTGGACACCCAGTGGTACCTGCAGCCGGGCAACACCGCCGGTGTGGCTCTGGACGAGGCCTGGGATCTGGAGACGGGCAGTCCCGCCACGGTCATCGCCATCATCGATACGGGGGTGGATGTCCTGCATCCGGACCTGGCGGACAACATGTGGACCAACCCCGGGGAAGTGCCGGACAATGGCCTGGATGACGATGGCAACGGCTATGCCGACGACATCCACGGCTGGGATTTCGGGCAGGGTGACGCGGATCCCATGCCCCAGCGCATGCCGGATGCCATGGGCCTTGATGTGGCCTTCCACGGCACCCACTGCGCCGGTATCGCGTCCGCGACCACGGACAACAACCTGGGGGTGGCGGGGGCCGGCTGGAACTGCTCGCTGATGGCCCTGAAGCTGCCCGATGAAGACGGCAACATGACGGACCTGGCCATCACCGGGGCCGTGCTCTACGCCGTGGCTGCGGGGGCGGATGTCATTTCCATGAGCTTCGGCGCCCCGGATCAGGACGGCCTGGCGGCCTACATGCAGGATCTGATGGACGAGGCCCTGGACGCCGGGGTGGTTTGCGTGGCGGCCGCCGGCAACGACAACTCCGACACGCTGTTCTACCCCGCGGCGTGCGAAGGCGTCATCGCCGTGGGAGCCACCGATGAGACGGGTGGCCGTGCCTCCTTCAGCAGCTACGGCACCTGGGTGGATGTGGCGGCTCCGGGCAACCGCATCTGGTCCACCATCTGCCGCAACTACGAATTCAGCGTCACCGACCGGCTTCTGTACATGCTGGCCATGGGCTGGGACGGCGTCAATCCGTACATGTTCAGCGACGGCACCAGCATGGCCTGTCCCCTGGTGGCCGGCATTTGCGGCCTGATCCGCAATCAGTCCCCGGGCCTGTCGCCGGCGGAGGTGCGCCAGCGTCTGATCGATACGGGCGATGCCGTGGCCTTCGATCAGCCCCTGGGCGTGAAGGTGAACGCGGCCCGCGCTCTGGAGTCCACGTCCGCGGCCTCCCTGCCCGGGGCGGGCTCCATGCTGGTCGTGGGGCATCCCAACCCCTTCAACCCCAGCACCACCATCCAGCTGGATATTCCGCGCTCCGGTCTGGCATGTGTCACCGTGCATGACGCCGCGGGGCGGCTGGTGCGCACCCTGCTGCGGGAAGAGGTCGGCCCGGGACCCCGCGCCTTGGTCTTCGACGGACGGGATGATTCCGGCCGGCATCTGGCCAGCGGAACCTACTTCGTGCGGGTGGCCCAGCGGGGCGTGACGGCCGGCACCAAGTTGCAGCTCATCAAATAGTCTTCCATGATCATGGGCAGGCGGGCCCGACGGCGGGACCGCCTGTTTCCAGACCACAGAAAGGATGTCGGGCATGCTCCTGCTGGAATTCAGCCTGTACCCCACGGACAAGGGAGAGAGCGTCAGCGATTACGTGAAGCGCAACCTCGAGATCATCGACGAGAGCGGCCTGCCCTACAAACTGGGGCCCATGGGCACCACCCTGGAGGGCGAGTACGACGAGGTCATGGACGTGGTGCGGCGCTGCTTCGAGCGCATGAGCGAGGACTGTGGCCGCGTCGCCTGCCAGATCAAGATGGATTGGCGGAAAGGGCACAGCGGCCGTCTGGAATCCAAGGTGGCCACGCTGCGGGACAAGACCGGCCGCGATCTGAGCACCTGAGCACCTGATCACCTGATTATCTTGGCATCTGATCACCCTATCACCCGAGCATCGGAACCATGCGTGTGGAACTGCGGGCCCCGGACTGGGCCACCCATTTGCTGAGTGATCTGACGGACTGGGAAAAGGCGCCCGTGCCCGTGGAGCGGGTGCGGCCTTTCGATCTGCCGGAGGACGCCTACTTCGAATACGCCTGGCGCGATGCCGACGGCAACAAGCGCCCCGACCCGGAGAACCTGAATCCCATCCTGAACCCCTGGTGGGATTATGCCAGCAATCTGAGCGGACCTTTCTACGAACCGGACCCCATGGCCGCCCTGCCGGCCACGGCGCCGCGCGGCCGGGTGCTGCGCCTGAGCGTGGAGAGCCGCATCCTGGGGCAGGAGCGGCGCTTCATCGTGTATTCGCCGGCGGGTATGGCCGGCACGCCGTTGCCGCACATCCTCTTCCAGGATGGCAAGGCCTATTTCGGTTGGGGCAAGGTGCCGCAGGTGGTGGACGCCATGCTGCGGGCCGGGCGGATCGGGCCCGCGCACCTGGTGTGCGTGCCGCCCATGGAGCGCACCGAGGAGTACGCCTTCAATCCCCATTTCCGGCGCTTTCTGACGGAGGAAATTCTCCCGCTGGCCGAGGAACGCGCCCCCTGCGACGGCCGCCGCATCGCCTGGGGCGCCAGTCTGGGCGGTTTGCTGAGCGCCACCCTGGCCTGGGAGCGGCCGGACCTGTTCCAGAAGGTGGTGGCCCAGAGCGGGGCTTTCCTCTTTTCCGAGGATATGGACCGGCGCGTTCCCTGGGGAGGCAACGAGGGTTTCCGGCAACAGGTCCTGGGAGAAGAGCCCCGGGATATCCGCTGGCATCTGGACTGCGGCACCATCGAGTGGCTGATCGGCAGCAACCGGCGGTTGCGGGATGCCCTGTCTCGGCGCGGGATGGCCGTTTCCCTGATCGAGCGCAGCGCGGGACACAACTGGATCAACTGGAAAAACGGCCTGGCGGCGGGCATGGAATTCGCGCTGCCGCCGGATGCGGAAGGTAAGCTTGACTCCCCCCGAGGCGGGGTCTAGCTTTGCAGGGGCAGCCGGGTCGGGAGAGCCTATCCAAATCACCATTTTCCTGTCGAACTACGAGCTAGGGGAGAACATGGGCGCTATCATCGGAATCCGCCGTGAAGACAAGAATGAGTGGGAGCGACGGGTTCCGCTGGTGCCTGCCGATCTGGCCGACCTGAAGACCAAGGGTGATTTCCAGTTCATCATCCAGCCTTCGAACATCCGCGTCTTCGGTGATGACGAGTATGCCGCCGCCGGCGTGACGGTCCAGGAGGACATCTCCTCCGCCGATATCGTTTTCGCGGTGAAGGAAATTCCCATTTCCCTGCTGACCGGCAAGCGGGTCTTCATCTACTTCAGCCACACCGTCAAGGGCCAGTCCTACAATATGGGCATGCTGCAGCATCTGCTGGACGAAGGGGCGACCCTGATCGATTACGAGAAGATCGCCGACGAGCAGAACCGTCGCCTCATCTTCTTCAGCATCCACGCGGGTTGCGCGGGCATGATCGAATCTCTGGTCTGCCTGGGCAAGCGCCTGGCCTGGAAGGGCTGCCGAACCCCCTTGCTGGACATCAAGCACCCTTACGAGTATACCGGCCTGGATGAGGCCAAGACCCATTTGCGGGAACTGGGCGCGCGCATGGCCGCCGAGGGCCTCGGGGACAGGCAGCGGCCCATCGTTATCGGCGTGGCCGGTTACGGGAACGTGGCCCGGGGTTGCCAGGAAATTCTGGACTGCCTGCCGCACCGTGTGGTGACGGTGGACGAACTGGAGGAGGCCGCCGCCGCCGACCTGGCGGATGTCGGACCTTTCGTGGCCGTGACCTTCCGCGAGGAGGACATGGTCAAGCCCCGCAGCGCCGACGCCCAGTTCGTCTTGCAGGATTATTACCAGCGGCCGGAGAATTACCGTAGCGTTTTCGAGAGGCATCTGCCGTATCTGGATGTGTTGATGAACACCATCTACTGGGAGGAACGCTACCCGCGGCTGGTCACCCACAAGTGGGCCAAGGCTCATTACGGACCGGACAAGGAACCGCGCCTGCAGGTCATCGGCGACATCAGCTGCGACATCGAGGGCAGCATCGAACTGACCCTCAAGGCCCCTCAGCCGGACAACCCGTGCTACGTGTATGACCCCGCCACGAAGACCATCCATGACGGAGTGGAAGGTGACGGCCCGGTGATCATGTCCGTGGACAATTTGCCCTGTGAACTGCCCCGGGAATCTTCGGAGCACTTCAGCAAGGTGCTGCGCGATATGGTCACGCCGTTGGCCCAGGCCGATTTCCGGAGCGACTTCGCCAGCTTGCATCTGCCCTCGTACCTGAAGAAGGCCGTTGTCACACACCGGGGCGAGTTGGCTCCGGGATACCGCTATCTCCAGGGCTTCCTGGACAAGTAAACCGGATCAATTGAGACTCCCGCGGGGGCCGACCCTGCGGATAACGGGATTAAACAAGGGGTTAGGATGAAGAAAATCCTGGTGTTGGGCGCGGGCATGGTGGCCGGTCCACTGATCCGCTACCTGCTCGAGCGCGGGCACAAGCTCACCGTCACCAGTCTTGTGGTGGAAGATGCTGTCAAACTGCTGAGCGGTGACGAGAACGGCACCGCCATGACGCTGGACCTGACGGACGAAGAGACTCTGGGCCGTCTGATCAGCGAGCACGATCTGGTCATCAGCCTGGTGCCCTACGCCTTCCATCCTCTGGTGGCCCGCCATTGCCTGACGCACGGCAAGAACATGATCACCGCCTCGTACGTGAGCGATGAGATGCAGGCCCTGGATGCGGAGGCCAAGGAGAAGGACCTGATCTTCCTGAACGAGATCGGGCTGGATCCGGGCATCGACCACATGAGCGCCATGCGCATCATCGATGACGTGCACAACCGTGGCGGCAAGATCCGCCACTTCCGCAGTTACTGCGGCGGCCTGCCCGCCCCCGAGGCGTGCGACAACCCCTTCGGCTACAAGTTCAGTTGGGCGCCGCGCGGTGTGCTGCTGGCCAGCCGCAACGGGGCCCGCTACTGGTTGGACAACCACGTGGTGGAGGTGGAAAGCTCGCGCCTCTTCCGGGACATGCACCTGCTGCACGTGCCCGGCGGCGGGGACTTCGAGGCCTACCCCAACCGCGACTCCCTCATCTACAAGGACACCTACAACCTGGGCAACGAGGTGCGCTCCGTCTTCCGCGGCACGCTGCGGTACATCGGCTGGTGCGACACCATGTACCATTTCGCGCGCATCGGTCTGCTGGAT
>PDQT01000178.1 GCA_002747875.1 bacterium DOLZORAL124_64_63 | reverse complement strand
GACCGGCCTTCTCCAGGTAAGTCAACAGCAACTCGACCCGCATGCGGCTGCGCGCGAAGACGATCATCTGCGCTCCGCTGCTCATGAAGCGTTCCGCGATGCGGCGGGTGCTCTTGAGAACGGATTGCCGGATACCCAGCTCCTGGTTCACCACCGGCGGGTTGTAGAAAATAAAATGCTTCTGGCCCCGCGGCGCGCCGTTGCGGGCGATTTCCGCCATGGGCAACCCCGTCAACCGGGAGGCCAGCTCTCCGGGGTTGGCAATGGTCGCCGAGCAGCAGATGAAAAGCGGATCCGACCCGTAGAAACGCGCCACCCGTCGCAGCCGGCGCAGCACGTTGGCCACATGGCTGCCGAAGACACCGCGGTACTGATGAACCTCGTCCACCACCACGAATTTCAGGTTCTCGAAAAGTTTCACCCACAGGGTGTGGTGCGGCAGGATCCCCTGGTGCAGCATGTCCGGATTGGTCACCACGATGTGGCCGCTGCTGCGGATGGCCCGCCGGGCGGTCTCGGGCGTGTCCCCATCGAAGGTGAAGGTCTTGATGTCCACCCCCAGGTCCGAAACGATGCCGTGCACCTCGTGCATCTGGTCCTGACTGAGCGCCTTGGTAGGGAAAAGATACAGAGCCCGGGCGTGGGGATCCTTCAGGATGGTGTCCAGAACGGGCAGGTTGTAGCAGAGGGTCTTGCCGCTGGCGGTGGGCGTGGGCACCACGAAGTGATGTCCGGCAGCCGCATGCCTCACCGCTTCGGCTTGATGGCTGTAAAGCTCGGCGATGCCGCGGTTCCCCATGACCCTCACCAGGCGCGGGTCCAGGTCCTCGGGATAGGGCGCGTGGCGGGCGGGCTCCGCCGGCAAGACTTCCCAGCGTGTCACATGGCGGGTGAACTTCGTGTCCGTCTTCAGGTGCTGCAACAGCTGGGCAAGATTCAAAGCCGTCTCCCGCTTTCCAAGAGAAAGCCCCCAGTCCGTGGCAGGAACCGTGTTTTAATTGGCCCGGGGCTCTTCTTCCTCGATGTCATTCTTCACGTCATCCAGTTCCCGCTTCACCTCATCGGAGGCTTCCCTGGTGGCCGCCTTGAACCGGCGTAGGCTCTTGCCCACCGATTCGGCCAGTTCAGGAAGACGCTGCGGACCGAAGAAGATCAGGACCAGGACAAGAATGACGACGATTTCAGGCCAACCCAGACCGCCGAAAGGCATTGCCAGAAAGGGGGTCATACAAAAGCCTCCAGGTCAGTTAGCGGTACCAACGAAGTATCTGGGAAGCCACGAATACTCCGATGACACTCATCAGGTTGAAGTGGATCTGGAATCCGAACGTCAGGTCGATGATCACCAGATTCAGATGTACCGTATCAAGACCGAAAGAGACGAAGCGGACGAACAACTGCTCGGCCACCGTGCCTTCGGAAAGGAACAGACCGATCACCTCGCTGGTGATGGCACCGATCAGCACGCCCAGTATCAACGTGAGCACCACCGTGCCCAGGGATTTCTTCATCGATCGAGTCTCACTCCGGTTGTTGCGGCGCTCACGCGAACGCCCGAATAAGAATAATAGCCCGCGTCTCCACACGGAACCACCCTTTTATCAATTCTTCGCTCCCGAATCCGATCCAGGCCTTGTGGCCAGGAATTCCCGCAACCGGGAATGGTCCGCCCCCAGAATAAGCACGGCATCCTCCGAACACCGGGCATCCCACTGTGACAACAGGGGCACCCCGCCCAGCTGCGCGGCCAAGGCCCGGGCCTGTCCGTCGTCCAGCCGGCGGTTCACCAGCACCGTCTCCGACCAGTGGCCGTCGGCGTTGCCCACCTCCTCTACCAGGCAGCCGCGACCGGCCACCAGCAGGCTGATATCCTGGGCCAGGCCATTGACACCGGCACCGTTGAGGATGCGCAATCGCACGGGAGGGGCCGGCTCCTGATCCTCTTCCTCCACGATAACAGGCTTGCTCCGCAGCTTATCCATCCCTCCGCTGGCACTCCAGAACGACACGCCACAGACCAGCAGCAGGATCAGCAACCAGAAGTTCAGGCTACGCAGCATCAACCCTCTCCCACCAGACGCCGGATCACCGGCAGCAGCTTGCCGTAGACCTGGTCCAGGGTCTGGGGCATGATCCGGGTCTCCCCGATGGTGGTCATGAAGTTGGTATCCCCCCCCCAGCGCGGCAGCATGTGCACGTGCAGGTGCTCCGGAATGCCCGCGCCGGCGCTTTGGCCTCCGTTGTACCCGCAGTTGATCCCGTCCGGCGCGAAGACTTCCCGCAGGGCCATCTCCATGACCTTCAGCAGAATCCCCATCTCCGCCAACTCCTCGGCGGAGCAGCCGCTGAGCAGGGGCTGATGGCGGTTGCTGACCAGCAACAAGTGCCCGCTGTTATACGGGTACAGATTGAGGATCAGGTACCAGTGCTCTCCCCGGTGCAGCACGAAATGCTGGGCCGAGTCACAGTCCAGCCGGTTGCAGAAGACGCAGCCCTCTTCCTTCTTGTTGCCGGTCACGTATTGGAACCTCCAGGGTGTGCAAAGCCGCTCCATGGGCATGCCCGTACCTCCTCAACCGCCACGCTTTTCCAGCAGGGCGGCGGCCTCGGCCAGCTGGTCGACGGTGTTGATGCCCACCACTTCGTCCGGATCAGTGGTACTGACCGCATCGACGGCGTGCCCGTTGGCCACGAACCACCCGATGGTGTCCGTCAGATAGTACTCGCCCTGGTTGTTGTCGGTCTTCAGTTGCGCGAGGGCCTCGATCATCAGGTCGGTCCGGAAACAGATCACCCCGGTGTTGTACTCGCCGATGGCCTTTTCCTGATCAGAGGCATCGGCAAACTCCACGATCTTCTGCACATGCCCGGCCCCATCCTTGACGATGCGCCCGTAAGCGCCCGCGTCCGGCACCACACAGGTCAAGATGGCCGCGGCCGCGTTGCCGGCCATGGTGCCTGCCACCAGCCGGCGCAAGGTGGCCACCGTCAGCAGGGGCACATCCCCCGCCAACACCACCGTGAACCCACCGCGGCGCAGGGCGGGCACGGCCACCTGCACCGCATGCCCGGTGCCCAGTTGGGGCTCCTGCAAGACAAAGTCCAGGCCCTGCCGTCCACATTTCTCCTCCACCAGATCGGCCTTGTGCCCCACCACGACCACGGTGTGGTCGATACCCGCGGCCTCGGCCGTGTCCAGCACATGGTCCAGCAGGGGTCGGCCGGCGATCTCGTGCAAAACCTTGGGCAGATCCGATTTCATCCGGGTGCCCTTGCCCGCGGCAAGGACCACGGCGTCAATGGACTGGTTCATGATTCTTCTCCTGTTCCCAGCAGATAAGATTCCGTGATGTCGGCCCCGCCGGTCTGAGGCACCGACAGGACGAAGTTATCGATCAGGCGCGCAGGGCCCACCCGGGCCGCCACGGCCAGCAGCACCCGCCCTTGGACCCGGTCCGGGGCCTGCAGATCAGGGACCTGGCGCACTTCGGCGTATTCCACGCTGTCCGCCGCCCGCAATTCCGTGCCCATGGTATTCATGAGGGCCGCCCTGTCCCGGCATCCCTCCGCCAGCAGAGCGCGCCCCGCCTTCAGGGCCCGATGCAGGCACAGGGCCTGCCGCCTTTGCTCCGTTGAGAGATACCGGTTGCGCGAACTCATGGCCAGGCCGTCCGGCTCCCGCCGGGTGGGCACATCCACCAGCCGCACCGGCATTTTCAGATCCCGCACCATCTGGTCGATGACCAGGCACTGCTGCGCATCCTTGCGGCCGAAGACGGCAATGTCCGGCCCCAGCAGATTGAACAGCTTGTTGACCACCGTCAGAACCCCGGCAAAATGGCCAGGCCTATCCCCGCCACACAGCCCCCGGGCCCGATGCCCCGGCAGGACCGTGACCTCTTCTGTCCCGGAATAGATATCCTGGACGGGCGGAGCGAAGACGCCGACCACGGGGAGGGCACTCAGCAGCTCCAGATCCCTTTCCAGGGTGCGCGGATAGGCCTCGAAATCCTCGCCGGGCCCGAACTGGGTGGGGTTGACGAAGATGCTCACCACCACGTTCCCCAGATTGGCCGCCGCCCGCACCAGACTGAGGTGGCCGTCGTGCAAGGCCCCCATGGTGGGCACCAGCACCAGCTTACCCTGCCGGCGCGAATCTTGTCGGCGCCAATCTTCCAGAGCCCTCAGTTCCGCGCGGGATTGCCAGAGTTCCATCCTCAGGCCTCCCCGTTCTTCACGTCGGTCAGGTACCCTCCGTCTTTTCCCTCCACCGGGGCATTCTCCTGACGCCCCTGACCCGGCTGGGTCGCCTGGTTCCGCCCTTGGCCCCGGGGAGCCGCCTTCCCGCCGTAAGCGTGCTCCGGGCCCGGGAAAAGGCCCTCCCGCACTTCATGCACATACGAGGCCACGGCCTCGCGGGCCACCTGCCCCAGATCCGCGTACCGCTTGACGAACTTGGGTTGCAGGCCATCGAAAAGGCCCAGCATGTCATGGAAAACCAGCACCTGACCATCGCAGCCCGCGCCCGCGCCGATGCCGATGGTGGGGATACGGATCGCCGCGCTCACCCGGCTGGCCAGCTCCGCCGGCACGCATTCCAGCACCAGGGCGAAACAGCCCGCATCAGCCAGGAGCTGGGCCTCGTCCAGCAGCCGGGCGGCGGCCTTCTCTCCCCGCCCCTGCACCCGATAACCACCCAGGCGATTCACCGACTGAGGCGTCAGCCCCAGGTGCCCCATGACGGGGATCTCCGCCTTCAGCAGAGCTTCCACCATGTCCAGGCGTCGGCGTCCGCCTTCCACCTTCACAGCCATGGCACCGCCTTCCTTGACCAGACGCAGAGCGCCGCGCACCGTCTCCTCGGGGGAGACATGGAA
The DNA here is from genome assembly GCA_002747875.1 of bacterium DOLZORAL124_64_63. Classification (GTDB taxonomy): domain Bacteria; phylum Krumholzibacteriota; class Krumholzibacteriia; order LZORAL124-64-63; family LZORAL124-64-63; genus LZORAL124-64-63. The sequence goes on along the minus strand of PDQT01000178.1, from coordinate 2,003 downwards.
GCTGCCGTAGGGCATATCCGCGATGACCGGAATGCGGGGATTGGCCCGGACAACGGCCCGGGTGTGGTGCAGCATGTCCTCCAGGGTCACCTGCAGGGTGTTTTCATGCCCCAGGATGACCATGCCCAGAGAATCGCCCACCAGGATGGCATCGGCCCCGCCGGCAGAGACGATCAGGGCACTGGTCAGGTCATAGGCCGTCACGACGGCGGTCTTGACCCCGGCCTTCTTGTTACGGGCGAAGACCCTCAGATTGAGGTCTTTGTCCTGGCGTTGCATACCCAACCCGTCCTTGCAGGAAAAAACTCCTAGATACCACCACTGGTATCCGGAGCGAAATAGCGCGTTCCCGTGAAGGGCTCCCGGATCTGATCGAAGAGCAGATCGAAATCCCGCGGGACATTGACAAAGTCCAGGTGGTCCGTGTTGACCACCAGCAGAGGTGCGGCCTTGTAGTGATGGAAAAAATAACTGTAGGCCCCGTTCAGCGCATCCAGATACCCGGCATCCATGTCCTGTTCGAAGGCGCGGCCCCGCCAGTTGATGCGCTGCAGCAGCACCTCGGTGCGCGCTTGCAGATAGATGACCAGATCCGGACGCCGGACCCGCTGTTCCAGGATGGCGGCCAGCTGGTTATACAGTTCCAGTTCATCATCCCCCAGATTCAGATTGGCAAAGATCCGGTCCTTGGCGAAGAGGTAATCCGAGATCAGGGTGTTGCTGAAGAGCTCGTTCTGGAAGAGGCTCTGCTGCTGGCGATAGCGGCTCAGCAGGAAGAAAATCTGCGTTTGGAAGGCGTAGGCGGAACGGTCCAGATAGAACTGTGACAGGAAGGGATTCTCCTCCACCACCTCCAAGTTCAGGCGACCATTGGTGCGCGTGGCCAGCAGCTTGCTGAGGCTGGTCTTGCCCACACCGATCACACCTTCGACCACGATATAGCGCCACGGCAGCATTCAGTCCTCCATGCTGGCGTCCCTGTCTCCAGGCGCCGCTAGTCCCTGGGTCCACGGGCGTATCTTCTGCCCGCTGTTCTGTCTTACTTTCGCGCACAAGTGGGCGGCCGTCTCCCCCAAATCGGGAATTTCTTCCTCCGGGGAAATATCCGCCAGGGGGGCCAGCACGAAAAGCCGTTCGTGGAGCCGCGGATGCGGAATCTCCACGCCTTCTTCCACCACGCGCCGGCTGCCGAAGAGCAGAATATCCACGTCCAGGGGGCGCGGCTTCATGTGCCCGTCCGGCCGTCGCCCGCAATGCGCTTCCCACTCCTTGACCGTGGCCAGAAGCTGCTTCGGTTCCAGGCGGCAAGAAACCAGAACGCAGGCGTTCAGGTAGGCCGCCTGCGATCCCGGCCCCACGAAATCCGTCTCGTAAACAGGGCTGCAAGCCAGCAGCTCCAGATCCGGATGCTCCACGATGGCCCGCACGGCATGGTGCAGAAACACCAGCCGGTCCCCTTCATTGGATCCCAGTCCCAGCCAAACCCGCTCAGCCATGAAGCCCCTCCAGCCAGACGCGATCCCGCCGCAGCGTCACCGCGGCCTCGCCCGCGAAATCCGCGATCGGAGGGTTCTCCTTGACCACCGTGATGGCGACCTCCCGGGCCGGAACCGCCTCCAGCACGCGGCGGCAAAGATGCCCGGCCACGGCCTCGAGCAACTCGAAGGAACGCTCCTGCATCTCCTTGACGATCACCGCGTGCACCCGGGCGTAGTCCAGGGCTTGGTTCAGGTCGTCATGGCGCGCGGCGGCCTCGCAATCCGCAAACAGACTGACGCTCACCCGGAACCACTGGGGCTTTCTCTTTTCCGCGGGCAGCACGCCGTGGCGGGCCTGCACCCGGATGCCTGTCAGCTGGACCCGATCCATCACTTCCAGCCGGCCAGGCGGCGAGCGCCTTCGGCAATGGCCTCGTCGTCGGCGGTCAGGCTGATGCGGAACCAGCCCTCGCCCCCGCTGCCGAAGCCCAGTCCCGGGGTGATGACGGTGCCGATTTCCCGCAG
>PDQT01000260.1 GCA_002747875.1 bacterium DOLZORAL124_64_63 | reverse complement strand
TTGTTGGGACCGTCGTCGGTGGCGACGCGGGCGTCGCAGGCCAGTTTTTCGTATTCCGCCGAGGTGAGTTCGGTTTCGCCGCGGCTGGTGGTGATGTGGGATTTCTCGCATTCGGGGCAGTGATGGATGTGGATCTGGGTGTGGGGTTCTTTGGGGTTAGCCACGGCCCCTGAATCAACCCGGCCCACCAGCGAGGCCATGGCCTCCAGAAGCATGATCGCTCGGCCGGAACCGGCCACCGCGCCGCCCTGCTTGCCGAAAGCCTCGACCAGCGCCTCGAAATGGGCCAACTGCTCGCTGGTCAATTCGAAGGTGACCTTGTGGGTGAGGGCCACGGAGAGTGTTCCGGAGGGATGGAGCCCGGCCAATAATTCGCCCTGGGCCGGATTTTTCGCCCGTTCCCGCCTGGCCCTCTGCTTTACCCGCTTCACCGTTTCGCGCAGCTCCTGGCGGCTCTTCTTCTTGGCTGCATTCAGCCAACGATCCTCATTCTCCTCATCAGCCACCTTCACGATCTCCCGCGCCTTGGTATAGCCGATCTTTCCTTCCTCCATCTCCTTCTTCAGCCGAGGCAACTTTTCCAGCTTCCGAGCCAGATGCAAAAAATCCCCCGTCCGCGTCTTGGAGAACTCCAACTCCACGGCGGCATACTGATAAACAGAGCCATACCCCAGTTCCTTATAAAGCTCCTTCTCCACAATCTCCTTGAACCACAAAACGGCACAATGCCGCGCCTGGTCCATGGCGCGCACGGCCTTCTTCAAGGAAGCATTCACCTCAGTAGCAGACTGATCAGGAACAAAAGAATCAACGGCAATAATACTCATGGCAGGCCTCGGCAATCTCTAGCATAAGTGGGCGGGAGGAGTGCTAAACTTAATGTACAAAACAAAACCAAAAAGTGCCAGTAAAATATTGCCGGAAAACCAATTATTTTCCACCCAGCCCCCACAAACCACCCCCACCCAACCCAAAAACTACCCGCCGGCGGGCACCCCATACCACAAAAAAACCACTAACCCGCCCCAACCCCCAACCCCAACCCAACCCCCTCTTCAAAAGTCCATCCCCCCAACCGGCAAGAAACCAATGCCCCCCAGCATACCCTCTTGATCGCGCGATGCTTTTGATGAATAATCCGGATTCAAAGCATAGCTCTACGCTACCCGGGAGGTCTCTTTTGTCACGCGCCATCTTCAAGCCCGCGATTTTCCGATTCATGAAAGATTTGCAGGCCAACAACAACCGGGACTGGTTCCAGGCCAACAAGGACCGCTACGAAAACGAGCTGCGGGGGCCGGCCCTGGAGTTCATCACCGAATTCGGGGAGCATCTGCTGGCCATCAGTCCCCATTTCAGGGCGGACCCGCGCCGCAGCGGCGGCAGCTTGTTCCGCATCTATCGGGACATCCGTTTTTCCAAGGACAAGAGCCCGTACAAGGACCATGTGGGGATACATTTCCGGCACCAGGAGGGCAAGAATGCCCATACCCCGGGTTTCTATCTGCATCTCCAACCAAGAAATTGTTTTGTCGGGGTGGGGCTGTGGCGGCCGGACAGCAGCATCCTGAAGGTGCTCCGGGCCAACGTGGCCGCGAACCCGGATGCCTGGCGGCAGGTCGTGCAGGACGATGCCTTCCGCCAAGCCTACACCATCGAGGCGGAAAGCCTCAAGCGGGTGCCGCGCGGCTATGCGGCCGACCATGAGATGGCGGAAGTGCTCAAGCTGAAAAGCTACACGGCCTTCACGCCCCTGACCCAGCGGCAGGTGACCTCTACGGATTTCGTGGAGGAATACGCGCGGTTGTGTCAGGTGGGGGGGCGTCTGGTTCGCTATCTGTGTGAAGCCCTCGGGCATCCTTATTAGAATCCGGGCCAGAAGCTCGAATCATTCATGCCCAAATCGCATTCATGGCCAACCGGATCCGGCCCCATCTCTCAGGACCGGGCTTCCTTTTGGCGCAAGGCCAGCCTCTCGGCCAGCCATTTTTCCGCTTTCGCGTGGGAGCGGAAAATCTGGATGCTCTCCATTTCATCCCCCAACCGGCTCAGGTAGGTGCGTCCCAGGCCGGTGGTGGCGCGCGCGGATACCACCAGGGCCAAGTCCAGGGTGCGCCCTCTACCGCCCATGATGGAGCGGGTCATGAGCCCCAGATCACCCTCCAGGAGAGCCTGGACGGGCAGCCGGGTAAGATCCCACAGGGTTGAGTACCACTGGGCGGTAGGGTAAGCCTTCCTGAATTGGAGCAGGGTGGTACGGAATTCAATGAAATCGAGGTGCTGTTCCACGACGATATGGAGTTGCCGGTACTCAGACCGATATGTCAGATGCAACATTGAGCACGAAATCCCCCCACAAAATCCCCCCATCATATATCTTTCACATATAATCTTAGGGCAGTCTTCCTTGGTGCACAAGAAGGGGAATCTTTAAAAACGCGGTGTTTATAATAAAACGCCCCCGGAAGGTCGGACCTTCCAGGGGCGTTTGCCGATCAGATGCGTGGCGAAAAACTACTTCACCAAGGACATCTTCTGGACCTGAACCACTTCCCGGCCGATGCGCAGGCGAGCGAAGTACTGGCCACTGGCCACGTTGCTCCCGTTGTCGTTCTTGCCGTCCCAGACCATGGTGTACTCGTTGGCGGGCAGGTTGTCCTGGACCAGAGTCCGGACCTTCTCGCCGCGGATGTTGTACACGTTCAGCTGCACCAGGTTGTCGCGGTTGACGACGAACTTGATGTTGGTGCTGGGGTTGAAGGGGTTGGGGTGCACGCTGCGCAGACCGCCGGCGGGCAGGATCTGCGGGGTGTCGTCCACGCTCGTCAGGCCGGTGATGACGATGCTCTCGTCGCTGGTCGGCACGATGACGTAATCACCGAAGCTGTAGTTGATGTAGCTGGTGATCGTCAGGACGTCACCGACGGTGGGCACGTAGGTCAGGTCGGTCAGGGGATCGACGACCAGGCTGTCGGCGCGGGCGCCGGAATCACTGATGATGTACTCGCCATAACCCAGAGTATCCAGCACGACGGCGTTGAAGGTCTGGACCCACACGCTCTCCCAGGGCTCGCCCAGGCGCGCGTCGCCATCGATGTCCGGCATGCTGTCGTCCGCCAGAATGCGGGTGGTGACCCGGGCGGGCGCGGGCAGTTCCTGGCCGAAGTCCACCAGGTTCACGGCCTGCGCGTTGTGGGGCAGCAGCTCGGTCAGGTTGTTGTACTCGCTGACGGTGCCGCCAACCTCGACCAGGTCGCCCTGGTAGTACTGGTACGTCGCGGTGCCCTCGTAAACCAGCACGCCACCGTAGGCGTAGCTGTTGCTCTCAGCGTTCTTCTCCGTCTCCTGGATGATGAACTGGCTGGGCGCGTAGGTCTGGTTGGTGCCGGCGGTGACGACGCCGCGCACATTCACGACCTGGCCCGCCATGGCGCTGGCCTGGCTGGAGCTGTCGGGGTGGACGGGGTACTGCACGTCGTAGATGGGGGTCAGGCCCACAGCCACGGTGATGAAGCCTTCGGGAGCGTTGCCGGGGTTGGTGACCACCTGCTCCAGGTCATCAAAGGCTTCCACATAGAAATCGACCAGGTCATAACCCAGGCCGCCGGGGATGGTGCCGCTGTAGATGTCGCCCGTGGTGTTGTCCATGGGGACGATGCTCCAGGGGCCGGGCGTCTCGCCGCCACCACGGTAGTACACGCTGGCGCCCATCACGGCATTGTCGTCGGTGATGCTGGCGGTCACGGTGATGTTGTCCATGGCCATGGGGACCCAGTTGGCGCAGTTGATGTTCTCGATCACGGGAACGGTGTCGCCGCCGGGGTTCTCGATCAGGTCGCTCTGCCGCCGGGGCTTCAGCTCGATCAGACCGTTGTAGTTCACGGCGGGGCTTTTGACCTGGTAGAGGTCGCCGTCCTGGACGTCGCTCAGGTCGACGCCGGTGTCGCTGTCCCGGTAGACGACCAGGGTGCTGTCACCGGCGATCAGCTCGAAGCTGTTGTTGCCGGCGTTGGTCACGATGCCGATGACGGAGACGAAGTTGCCGACGACCTCATAGTCCAGCAGAACCTCTTCGGGCAGGTACTCGGTGGGGGTGGGCTCGGGGCCGCTGCCGGTCACCGAGATGCTGGGGCCGGCCAGCTGAATCTCGCCACCGAAGCTGGAGACGGTGCCGGTGACTTCCACCAGGGTGCCGTAGTCCAGACCGGAGGCACCGCTGTCGAAGAAGCTGATACCGCCGGTGGCGCCCTGAATGTAGTGGGTGCCGCTGTTGTAGGTGCCCTTGACAACGTAAACGCTGCCGCTCACGGTGACGACTTGGCCCGCATAGGGGCTGGCGGGGTCACCGGTCGCCGGGTCGTAATACTGAATTTCGTCAATGGTCTGGGCCAAGGCCATACCACTGACAGCCACGAGGCACAACAGTGCCGCGCCAAAAAGATGCTTTTTCATCCTTTCGGCCTCCTTCTCGAAAATGGGTGACAGGACTGCTTTCTCGATCACTCGAAGTTCTGGTGTCAAGCGAATGGACTTGAAGTGGAAAGAAAGCGCTGAGGCAACTCAGCTGTCCGTGAACGAACCGAACATACGTGGCGGATTGCCGGGAAAACCGGGGGAATCTGGTATCTTCTTGGGCGATAGCGACACCCCCCGACCCGACCGGCAGGATCAACAGATAAACCCGTACACTTTTGCGAGGATTTAAGATGCCCCCTTTTGCTTTGTGGATCCTTAACCCGGATCATTCGTGAACAAGCCACCGCGCGGTTGGTCAGAACCAACCTCTGGTCAGAACCAACCTCGTGACGCTTCATTCATGAATTATCCTGGTTAACTATAGCATAAAAGGCGGAAAATTAAAATCATATAGTGCTGGGAATTGGCCAATGGTCAGGGAGGGTGAGTCTTTTCACCCAGCATCCTGTCGATATTCTCGCTCATTCCCACGTTGGTGTGGAGCAGAGGTTAGGCCGGGCGAACTCCCGATGGCATCACCCCCGAAAACCCTCACGAATCATGCAGGTGCCGCTCATCTCCGCCGGCGCTTCCAGGCCCAGCAGCTCGAGCACCGTGGGCGCGATATCCGAAAGTCCGAAATCTCCGTCCTTGACCGCTTCGGGATGACCCTCGAAATCCTTGCCGGCGATGACGAAGGGCACCCGATTGAGGCTGTGCTGGGTCAGGACGGCGCCCTCGGGATCCAGCATCTCGTCACAGTTGCCGTGATCGGCGGTGACCAGCCAGGTTGTGCCCCGCGCGATGCTGGGGGGCATGATCTCCGACAGCAGCCGGTCCATGGTCTGGAAGGCCTGCACGGCGGCCTCGAAGACGCCCGTGTGCCCCACCATGTCGCCGTTGGCGAAGTTGACGATCACGACGTCGAATTCCGTACCTTCGCAGGCCTGGCGCACCAGTTCGGCCACCTCCGGCGCGCTCATCTCGGGTTGCAGGTCGTAGGTGGCGACCTTGGGCGAGGCGATCAGGCGGCGCTCTTCGTGGGCGAAGGGCTCCTCGCGGCCACCGTTGAAGAAGTAGGTCACGTGGGCGTACTTCTCGGTCTCGGCGGTGCGCAGGTTGCGGATGCCCTCGCGAGCGAAGACCTCGGCCAGGCCGTTGCGCGGCATCTCCGGCTGGAAGGCGCTGGGCAGGTCCATCTTCTCGTCGTAGGGGGTCATCGTCAGGTAGTTGACGGCAGGGCGGTCGCCGACGTCGAAGCCGTCGAAGCCGTCCTGCTTGAAGGCCCAGGTCAGCTCGCGGGCCCGGTCGGCCCGGAAGTTCCAGAAGAAGATGCTGTCCCCGTCCTGGATGGTGGCCACGGGGCTGCCGTCGTCGTTCAGGATGACGGTGGGCTCGATGAATTCATCGGTGGTGCCTGCGGCGTAGGAGTCGGCCAGGGCCCGCACCGGGTCGTGGGCGGTGGTTTCGCTCTCGCCCTGGACCAGCATCTTCCAGGCGCGCTGGACCCGGTCCCAGCGCTTGTCGCGGTCCATGCCCCAGTAGCGTCCGCAGACGGTGGCGACGCGGCCGGCGCCCAACTCGTCCAGCTTCTGTTGCAATTCCTCCATGTAGCCCTGGCCGCTACGCGGATCGGTGTCGCGGCCGTCCATCAGGGCGTGGATGAAAATTTCCTCGAGGCCCGCGTCCCGGGCCGCCTTCACGATGCCGTACAGATGATCCGTGTGGCTGTGCACGCCGCCGGGGCTGACCAAACCCGGCAGGTGCAGGCGGCCGCTGCCGTCTTTGGCCCGCTGCAGGAAATCCCGCCAGGCGGGGAGCTGGGCGAACTCGCCGCTTTCCAGGCTCTTGCCGATGCGCATCAATTCCTGGTTGATGATGCGGCCCGCGCCGATGGTCAGGTGCCCCACCTCGCTGTTGCCCATCTGCCCTTCGGGCAGTCCAACCTGCAAGCCGCCGGCCTGCAGGGTGGTGAAGGGGTAGCGCTCGAACAGGGAGTTGTAGTACGCCGGCTTGGCGGCCACGATGGCGTTGCCCCGGTCGCTGTCCGGGCCGGTGCGGTAGCCCACCCCATCCAGGATACAGAGGACGACCTTGGGGTGCTGGGCGGCGGGGGTGTTCATGGTGGCTCCTTGCGTGGGGATGGTCAGGGTCGGGGATCCCGGGAAAAGGCCCAGAGCTCGGTCTCGCCCAGGGCCATGATGACGATACTCGCCAAACTATATAAATCGGCGGCGGGCTTGTCGCCAATGGCGACGGGCGGGCTGTCCTGATCCGTGGTGGCCGGTAGGGTGCTGAGCCGAGAGCCCGCCTGCAGGACGGCGCGCACGATCTCGCGGCCATCGTCCAGGAATTGGCTGACGCGCAGCTTGCCCCGGCGCACCAGGTAATGGCGCGGCACCACGGGGCGCAGCAGCTGGTCCGAGGCCAAGGGCAACACCTGGCAACGCTCCTGCAGCCTCTCCATGCGGGAGGCGTTTTCCACGAAGAAATGGGTGTCTCGATCAATGTGGATCAGGGCCTGTCTCACTGTTCCCTTTCGCGCCGCCGGGGGGATGAAGAGCATGCTGCGGGAAAACTAGGGTAATGTGCGCGAAGGGGCAACCTGGCTCAGGACGTGCCGCAGGCGTTTCAGGGTGTAGGGCTTGGCGATGAAGGCGGACGGTCCGGGGCACTGGTTCCGCAGATGCATTTCCGTCTCGATGTAGCCGCTGGAAAGGATGATGGGCACTTTGGAATCCAGTTGGCGGATGCGCGCACAGGCATCCTGCCCTCCCAGTTGAGGCATGGTCAAATCCAGGATCACGATGCTGATGCTGTCGCGTTGGGCGTGGAAGATCTCCACGGCCTGCAGACCGTCCTCGGCCAGGATGACCTCGAAACCCAGCTTGTCCAGCATGCGGGCGGCCACCCGGCGCACGCCCGGTTCATCGTCCGCCAGGAGAAGCTGGCCGCTGGCCTGCCATTTCTCCAGCACTTCGCCCCGGGGCACGCTTTCCGTCTTGGTGGCCACGGCAGCCTCGCTCAAGGGGATCAGGACGGTCATGGTGGTGCCCTTGCCCGGTTCGGAGTTGACCAGGACACTACCCTGGTGCATGCGCACGATGCCCAGCACCGCAGCCAGTCCCATACCGCGGGAACTGAACTTGGTGGTGAAGAACGGGTCGAAAACCTGGCCCAGTTGCTCGGGCGCGATGCCCGCGCCGTCATCTTCCACCCGCAGGAAGGCGTAGTGGCCGGGGGCCAGGGGGCAGCAGGTGTACTGGGAGCGCAGATGCTCTTCGGTGGCCTCCATCTGGCCCGTTTCCAGGGTGATGTTCCCGTCCTGTTCTCCGATGGCTTCCACAGCGTTGGTCAGGAGGTTGACGACGACCTGCTGGATCTGAGAGCTGTCGCCCTGGATGATCGGCGCGATTTGGGCCAGATCCTGGTGGTATTGGATCTTGTGCGGCACCAGAGAGCGTAGCAGGAAGCTCAGGTTGAGGGTCATTTCGTTCAGGTCCAGGGGGCGGAAGTCGGGCTCGCCACGGCCGGCGTAGGCCAGCATCTGCTGGCACAGGTCGGCAGCCTTCAGGCTGGAATGGTGGATCTCCTGCA
>PDQT01000259.1 GCA_002747875.1 bacterium DOLZORAL124_64_63 | reverse complement strand
CAGGGCCAGGTCGGCGTTGCCCAGGATGGACATCAGCAGGTTGTTGAAATCGTGGGCCACACCGCTGGCCAGGCAACCCAGGCTGTCCAGTTTGCGGGTGTCCAGGAGGTTGTACCGCTGTTCCTGATCGGGGTTCTGGTCGGCTTCCTCAGAGGGCATCTCGTGCAAGGCCAGGTGGATGTCGTCCCAGGCCTCATCGTGGGGGCTGCGCAGAAAGTGCAGCTGGACACGGCGGTGGTTGCCCTCCAGGGTGACCAGCTCGGTTTCGGCCTCAAAGGTTTGCCGGCCCGCCAGCAGGGCGGCCAAGGCCTGGCCGAAAACGGTCAGCGCCGCGGGGGCCATGATCTCCGGGAAGCGGGTCAGCAGGGCGGGGGGGCTGGGGGCTTCCAGCAGGCGCGCGGTGGCGGAGTTCACATCGCGGGAGCGGACCAGGGAGAGCAGGTGTTCCACTCGGTCCGGGTGCTCATCCAGGAGGTCGGCGGCATCGCCGGCGGGCAAATCCCGCAACGCGGCCCGAACCTGGGACAGATCCTGACGCCAGAGGGCGATGGGGAGCTGCTTGAAGAGCTGGTGCCGGGATTGGGCCTCCGTGGTGATGCGCGTTTCCAATTGCCGGGCGCGTCGCCGCAGACCGTTCAGGGCCACACCTGCCAGAATGGCGGTCAGCGCCCATAGGCCGATGACGGGATAGATATTGGATTGTATCGCCACAAACGATATCACGTTAGTCCCCCGATATCGTGCTAACTCCCACCCCTGGAGTAATGATTACATAAGCTCATACTAGACCACGCGCTTAAAACAGGCAACGGGTATTCTGCAAGTATGCGCTTTGGCGCCGAGGCGCGCGCGGGCCATTTTGCCTATTCCCCTCCTTCGGGGCCGATAGGCCGCTTTTCGGCATTTTTGCAGTACCGGTCCAGCCAGGTGGAGGTTTCCCAGAGCAGGTGCATGATGGATTCGCGGGCCCGGTAGCTGTGGCTCTCGTGGGGCAGCATCACCAGGCGCGCGGTGGCTCCCAGTCCCTTGAGGGCGCCGTAAAGCCGCTCGCTCTGCATGGGATAGGTGCCGGCGTTGTTGTCGGCGTCGCCGTGCACGATGAGGATGGGCTCATCGATCTTGTCGGCGTGCATGAAGGGCGACATGGTGAAGTAGATTTCCGGAGCTTCCCACAGGGTGCGCTCCTCGGACTGGAATCCGAAGGGCGTCAGGGTGCGGTTGTAGGCGCCGCTGCGGGGCAGGCCCAGGCAGAAAAGATCGCTGTGGGCCAGCAGGTTGGCCGTCATGAAGGCGCCGTAGCTGTGCCCGCCGATGGCCATGCGGTCCCGGTCGCCCACACCGCGCTCGACCAGCATGTCCACCGCGGCCTGGGCGCTCATGACCAGCTGCTGGACAAAGGTGTCGTTGGGCTCCTCGTCACCCTCGCCGATGATGGGCATGGTGGGGTCGTCCAGCACCGCGTAGCCCTGCGTCAGGTAGAGCATGGGCGAGAACCAGGCCACCCGCGTGAAACGATAGGGCGAGTCGGTGACCTGGCCGGCGTCCTGCTTGCTCTTGAATTCCGTGGGGTAGGCCCACAGCAGGCAGGGCAGGGGGCCGTCCTTCCGCTTGTCGTAGCCGGCGGGCAGGTACAGGGTGCCGGTCAGCTGAACGCCGTCGGCCCGCTCATAGCTGACCAGCTCCTTGCTGATGCCTTTCAACTGCGGCGCCGGGTCCGGGAACCGGGTCAGGGCTTCCAGGGTGTTCTTCTTCAGGTCGCGCAGGTAGTAGTTGGGGGGCTCGGTCTGGCTTTCCCGGCGGGTGACGATGCGCTGCCGCTTCACATCCACCAATTCCACGAAACGCTCGTAGTAGGGGGCCTCGGAGCGGAAAAGGCGCGTGGTTTGGCCGCTGGGCAGGTCATGGCGATCCAGGAAGGGGCGGTTGCCCTCGGGCGAGGCGCCCTCGCCGCTGAGGAAAATGGTCCGCCCGCCGTCGGCGGTCAGGATGACGCTGTCGCCGTAGGGGCCGGGGTGCATGACGGGCCGGCCGGGGTCGTTGTAGCGGTCCTGCCAGCTGCGGTCCTGGACCAGCTGGGGTTGGGCTTGCCGATCGCCGGGGCGCACGCGCCAGACCTTGATGTTGCGGGTCTTCCACCACCAGCTGGTGACGAAGGCCAGATCGTCATCGCCCCACATGATGCCGCCGTATCGCTGGCCCAGTGTCATCAGTTCCACCGGCGGGCCGTCGAAAGGGGCCGCCAGGGTGAAGATGCGGTCCCGCTCCCGGGCCTCGCGGCCGCCATCGCCGCCGTCCAGGGCCTCGACCCAGACCAGCTCCGCTTTCTTGTCGCTCCGCCAGTCCACGTCACGCGGTCCGGTGGGCACGCTGCCGAAGCTGATGGGCACCTGGTCCTGGAGGGGCAGATCGGCCACCGTGTGCACGGGCCGGCCCTTGCGGTCAATGACTTGAATCAGGCGCGGGAAGCTGTCTTCCTGCAGGCTGTAGCTGAAGGGACGCTGCACGCGCACGGTCAGGATGTGTTTGCCCTGGGGCGAGGGGGTGGCCTGGTCGAAGATGCCGGGTCGGCCCAGAGGTTGGGCCTTGCCGTCCAGGCTCAGGCGGTAGAGCTGGCTGGTGGCGTAGTATTCGAACAGGCTTTCGTCGTAGGGATTCTGCAGCAGATCCTGCAGGGTGCGCGCGGGGGCCTTCTTGCCCAGGTTCTCCTGGATCACCGGGCCGGTGGGCACCAGGGGCGGGGCGGGGGCGGGGCCGCGGTCCGCGGGCACGGCCAGGACGATGAACTCGTGGCCATCGTCCAGCCAGCTGTAGGGGGTGCCGTAGACGCCGTTGAGGCGCATGTCCGGAGGTGTGACCTGGCGGGCCTGGGCGTTCTCGAGTTCGGCGCTCCACAGGGAGATGCGGTCCCCCATGGTCACCACGAAGGCCACGCGCTTGCCGTCCTTGGACCAGCGGAAGCCCGTGAGGCGGGCGCCCTCGGGGATGCCGGTCACGCGCCTCTGGTCATCGCCCTGGAGTTTGCGGAAGACGATACCGTTGCCGCTGGTCTGCCGGCTGGGCCCGTTGGTGCGCGGGTTGATGCGCAGGCCGGCCAGGCGCAGTTCGGGTTGGGCCACCTCCTCGATGGAGGGCAGGCCGGGGCGCTCGATGAACATCATCCACTGGTTGTCCGGGCTGAGGGCCACCCAAGGGGTCTGGGGGGCGTCGATGATGTCGGCCAGGACCTGGGGAGGCATCATGTAGCCGGTTTCGGTCTGGGCGTCGGTGGTTCCGGTGGCGCCGGCGGCCGTCGCCAGGAAAAGGAGCAACAGGGTCGTGAGAGTTTTCATTTCGGGCTCCGCGGGTGCAGGGAATGGGGCGGTTGTGCCGTCCCAGGGTATAACGATCGGCCGGATTTGGGAAGGTGGGGTTTCGGGTGATACGGTTGAGAGGGGCGGGTGTTGCGGAGAGTCCTATCATGTAGTACCTGAAAACCGCCTACCCCCAATAATTAAGGCTAGCCTTAATTATTCATGAATCATAAATAACGAAAGCCTCCCTGTCTGCTAAAGTTGTTTTACCACAAAGAACTTACAGCAACAAAAAGGCTTTCGTATGCGCTATTCTACAAAACAGTCTGTTCTTTTTCCAGAATTCATTTCCAAGCCCGCAATCGTCGCCTTCGATGAGCCTGAAGTTACTAGCGACGGTGGCGCTTTGTTGCTCAAGGCTGTCGATGGTCAGATGGGTCTGACCGAGCACTTGGCCGCCGCCCGGTGGACTTGTACCGCATGGGCATGGCCCTGGTCGAGACCGTCATTGCCGTCCATCGCCGCCGCCTCCGGCCCAAAGGATGCAGGCTGATAACCTTGGATCTGGACCCCACGGACGATCCCTGCCACGGCACCCAGCAACTGTCTCTGTTCAACAACCACTACGGCAACTGGTGCTATCTACCAAGTAACCGATCATTCTGCGCCGTCTTCCCCCCGCTTTTGATATCCCATAAAATAATCGGTCGACAAGCAATCAGCGCCGCAGCACCACACCTGCAGGCAACGCATCCGGAATCGGATTCCCCCCGAACTTCTCTTTCCAGACCCGGGGCGTCAACTCACGGACCCGACCCGACGGATGGCTCTCCAAACGCTGCAAGACATCAACCAGATAAGTGTACGGATCAACACCATGCAAAACACAGGTCGAGATCAGACTCTGGGCCACTCCCGTGTACCTCGCCCCCACCTCGGTCCAGCAGAAAAGCCAGTTCTTCCGCCCAACGGCAATCGGCCGGATCTGACGCTCCAGATGGTTCGTGTCCAAAGGAACACTC
>PDQT01000277.1 GCA_002747875.1 bacterium DOLZORAL124_64_63 | reverse complement strand
AAGCCGTAAGCCAGGGCTTCTTCGGCCGACATGAAGAAGTCACGGTCGCTGTCCTGGGCTATTTTGTCGTGGGTCTGGCCCGTGTGCAGGGCGAGGATGTCGTACAGCTTGTCTCGGATCTTAAGGATTTCCTTGGTATAGATCTCCAGCATGCTGGCCTGACCCTGGCTACCGCCCAGGGGCTGATGGATCATCACCCGCGAGTTGGTCAACGCCGAGCGTTTGCCGGCGGCACCAGCGGCCAGGAGCACCGCGCCCATGCTGGCGGCCTGCCCCATGCAGATGGTGACCACATCATTACTAATGTATTGGATCGTGTCGTAGATGGCAAGACCTGCCGTGACGCTGCCGCCGGGACTGTTGATGTACAGATAGATGTCCCGTTCGGGATCCTCGGCCTGCAGGAACAGCAACTGGGCAATGACCAGATTGGCGATGTTGTCGTCCACGGGGGTGCCCAGGAAAATGATCCTGTCCTTGAGCAGCCGCGAATAGATATCGAAAGCCCGTTCTCCGTGACTGGACTGATCGACGACCATGGGAACCAGCATTGTTACTCCTCTTCAGCTAGAACTTCGCTATCGGCGGAAACCGACGCAATTTCGGCACGCGAAAGCAGGAAATCATAGGTGCGGCGCTCGAGCATGTCGTACATCATACGGTCTTTCTCGTCGCCACTGTTGATGAATTCCCGGTACCGATCAACCTCGAAACCGTGCTCGCGCGCGATCTCTTCGATGCGTTCATCGACATCTTCTTCGGTGACCTTGATACCTTCCTGCTGGCGGACGCTGCCCAGCAGCAGCATGCCCTTGAGCGCCATCTCGGCGTGCGGTCGGCCCGCCTCCCGGTACTCGGCATCCTCGGCTTCGTTGTTGGGGCGTCCCATCTGCAGATTGCGCCGGTGCATCTCCTCGATGCTGCTCTTGATGTAGTCCTCCACCATGCTGGGCGGCAGGTCCACGCTGTTGCGCCCCACCAGGGACCTGAGGATCTGCTGGTCCATCTCCTGCGCCACCCGGTTTTCCATTTCCTTGGTCAGATCCTGGCGGATGCTGTCCTTCAATTCCGCCAGGGTCTTGCCTCCGGACACCTCGGCAGCCAGCTCGTCATCCAGTTCCGGCAGTTCCTTGGCGGCCACTTCCTGGATGCGGCACATGAAGGTGATGGTCTTGCCCTTGAGATTCTCGCTGGGGTGCTCTTCCGGATAGGTGACGGACACTTCCTTCTCCTGGCCGGCCTCGACACCTTCGATGGCTTCGTTGAAGGCCGCCATGTTGCCCTCGCCGCCGACGATCAGCTTCTGGCCCTCGAGGACCTTGTTCGCGTCCGGCTCGCCGTCCCAGGCCTCGGGAGTCAGATCCAAGGTGACCTGATCGCCTTCCCGGCTGGCCCTGTCCACCTTCACGAAGGTGGCGCGGCTTTCCCGCAGGCGTTCCAGGACCTCATCGACATCGCTGTCCTTGACCTCGATCTCGCGCTGCTTGACGGGGATGCCCTCGTAGTTCTCAGCCTTCACCTCGGGACGGACCTCCACCTTCAGGTCGAAGGTCATGGGCCCCTCATCCTCGAACTTGAAGTTCTCCAGGGCGGGATCGGTCAGAGGCTGCAGACGATTCTCCAGCAGGCCCACGGTCCAGGCCTGCTGGATGATCTCCTCGATGGCCTCCATGCGCAGGATATCCCCCACTTCCTTCTCCACCAGGGCGCGCGGCGTGCGGCCTTTGCGGAAACCGGGTTTCTGATGGCTTTTGACGGCCTTCTTCAAACGCTTGGCGTAGACCTTGTCGTACAATTCGCGATCGGCCTCGATCTTGACCACACGCTGCCAGGATTCGGGGGACTCGACGGTGGTGGTGATGGGGCTTTTCCGTGGCGTCGGGCTTTCGGACATGGCTAGCTCGCCTCATTTCGGTTGGAAAAAGAAAGGAGCCGATCCCGGATTTCCCGGATCGGCGGTGTGCTCAGGGGCCGTTGCGGTTGGTGCGAGTGGGGGGACTCGAACCCCCACGGGTTTCCCCACAGGAACCTAAATCCTGCGCGTCTGCCAGTTCCGCCACACTCGCAACCAGGAACCGGATACCCACCCGAAGGCAGCAAGGTGGCCGGGAAATTATGCATCCGGGCGACAATATAGCAACCCTAGAAATCCCGTCAAGGGCCGTCCCGGGGCTGATTAACCCGCTTTATTGCAACTTGCGGTAGATGGTCCGCGAAGCGATCCCCAGGATACGCGCCGCCGTCTCCTTATCCCCGCCCGTGCTTTCCAGCGTGGCCTCGATCAGAGCCATCTCCGCATCTTTCAGGGTTGTCCCCACGGGCAGCGAAAGCACATCCAGCCGACGCCGGCCCTCAACCACGTTGCGGGGCAGGCTCTTGGTGTGGATCAGGTCGTCCCGGGTCAAGACCACCGCCCTTTCGATGGCGTTTTCCAGCTCGCGCACATTCCCCGGCCAGGAATACCCTCCCAGGACCTCCAGGGCGCGGGTCGAGAACCCCGCGATATCCTTGCCGTTGCGTTCGTTGTACTTGTGCAGAAAAAAGTCGGCCAGCAGGGCCACATCCCCCGTGCGCCGGCGCAAGGGCGGCAATTCCAGGTTGATCACGTTCAGCCGATAGAAAAGGTCTTCGCGGAATTCTCCCTGGCGCACCTTCTCCTCCAGATTGGCGTTGGTGGCGGCGATGATACGCACATCCACCCCGATGGGCGTGTGACCGCCCAGCCGCTCGATCACCCCTTCCTGCAACACGCGCAGCAGTTTGACCTGGGTGGTGGGACTCATCTCGCCCACCTCGTCCAGGAAAAGGGTGCCGCCATCAGCCGCCTCGAAACGGCCTTGCCGCTGGCCCACCGCGCCGGTGAACGCCCCTTGCTCGTAGCCGAAAAGCTCGGCTTCCAGCAGGGTCTCCGGCAGGGCGGCGCAGCTGACCCGCACCATGGCCTGCCGGCTGCGGTCGCTCCAGCGGTGCAGCGCGGTGGCGAAAACCTCTTTCCCCGTGCCGCTTTCCCCCGTCAGCAGGACCGTGGCCTTGCTGGGCGCCACCTGCCGGGCCGTTTCCAGGGCCTGACGCATGGGCTCGCTGTTGCCGATCACATCGGCCATCCCCTGGATCTTTTCCAGGCGCTGGCGCAGCTCATGGTTCTCCACCAGCAACCGCCGCTTTTCCAGGGCCTTCTGCACCACACTGAGGGCGGTGGTGGTGCTGAATGGTTTCTCGATGAAATCGCAGGCACCCTGCTTGATGGCCCCCACCGCCGTTTCGATGGTCCCGTGGCCCGTAATGATCACGAACTCCGTGGCCGGCGAGATGACCTTGCCCGCCTTCAGCAGATCCAGCCCCCCCATGCGCGGCATCTGCAGATCAGAAAGCACCAGGTGCACCTCGTTCCGGCGCAGCATGCTCAGCCCTTCCTCCCCGTTGGGCGCGGAAAGGACATGGTAACCATGGCGATTCAGCAGCTTCGTCAGAGCCCGGCAGAGCTCCACCTCGTCATCCACCACCAGGATGGTGACCTTGGTGTCCGGCTTCATGGATTCCTGGGATGGGGCCTCGCTGGCGTCGGTCATGGTGCCTCGGTGTTCGGAGTTGAGATCAGGACTCGGGTCCGGATGCGGGCGAGGATTCGACCGCCCGTGCGAGCCTTGACATATTCTCCACACATTGCCGAAATGTCAACCGGGCCCTGCTGTACCCTGGCCCTGCCCCCCCCTGGCCCTGCCACCCCGGAGATATGCGATGGCGCCGGCAATACACCTCAAGTCCTTCCCCCACGAATCCGATACGAGAAGAAAAGA
>PDQT01000292.1 GCA_002747875.1 bacterium DOLZORAL124_64_63 | reverse complement strand
GATATCGATACCCACGATATCCCCCTCGTTCAGGACCCGGGGGCCGGGAATACCGTGGACGACTTCTTCATTGACCGAGATACACGCGGAACCGGGAAACCCGTGATACCCCTTGAACGAGGGGATACAACCGGCCTGCCGGATATGCGTTTCTATGGCTTCGTCCAGCTCACCCGTGGTCACACCGGGGCGAACCAGCTTTCTGGCTTCGAGAAAGACGGAAGCCAAAACTTCGGCGCTGGCCTGCATTTTGTCAACCTGATCGGCTGATTTCAGCGAAATCTTCTGCTTACGAAAGGACACGGTGAATCCTCTCAGAGACCTCTTCCGGTGTCCCCAAACCGTCGATTTCATGCAGGTTGTAGCTTTCCTCGAGGATCCAGGCCGCGGGCAAGGTCTTCTTGCGGAAAACATCAAGCCGGTGGCGAATGGTCTCCTCGGTGTCGTCCGCCCGCTGGTACAGGGCCGGTTTGCCCTCCCGCTTGGGATCCTTGTCCCGCCCGCAGAACGGGCAGTACGCGGGCGTGACCGAGCCGAAGCCCACCAGGTTCATGACCTCGTTGCACGCCCGGCAGGTGATGCGGCCGTTCAGACGACGGACGATCTCGTCCGCCGGGGCCCGCAACACCAGGACGGCGTCAATCTTCTGGCCGATTTCCTTGAGCATCCGAACCAGGTCCGTGGCCTGCGCCGGGGTGCGCGGGAAACCGTCCAACAGCCAACCGTTCTTCGCTTCTTCGTGGCCGATGCGGTCCTTGATGACTTCCATCACCAGATCGTCACTCACCAGGTCACCCGCGTTCATCACCTTCTTGATGGTCTTCCCCAGCTCGCTGCCGCTGCGGATGGCCATGCGCAAGATGTCGCCGGTGCTGATATGCAGCACGCCGTACTTGTCGACGATGCTATGGGACTGGGTTCCCTTACCGACGCCCGGAGGCCCCATGATGACGATATTCACAACCCTACCTCCTGGCTCGCATTCGGCCCTTGGTCAGGAAGCCATCGTAGTGACGCATGACCAGATGCGACTCGATCTGCTGCAAAGTATCCAGCGCCACACCCACGACGATCAGCAAGCCCGTGCCGCCGAAACGGAACTGCACGTGCAACCAGGAGATCATCAGGTCCGGCAAGACGGCGATCACAGCCAGGAAGATGGCCCCCGGCAGGGTGACGCGCGTCAGAACGGCATCGATGTATTCGGCCGTCTTCCTACCCGGGCGCTTGCCGGGGATGAAGCCGCTCTGCTTCTTCATGTTGTCCGCCAGATCCACCGGGTTCATGATCACCGCGGTGTAGAAATACGCGAACAGGATGATCATGGCACTGTAAACGATGATGTAGACCAGATGGGGCGGCTGGAACACGCGGGCCATATCCGTCACGAACCCGTTCTCGGGGAACATGCCCCCCAGCACGGCCGGGAACATCATGATGGACTGGGCGAAGATGATGGGGATCACGCCGGCGGTGTTGACCTTCAGGGGGATGAAGGTCGCCGCGCCGCCGAAGACCCGTCGGCCCACGATCTTCTTGGCGTACTGCACCGGAATTTTCCGTTGCCCCTGGGTGATGGCGATGATGGCAGCCACCACGGCCACCATGAAGATGACGATCAGAATGGCCTTGATGATGCCCATCTCGCCGCTGCGGATCATGTTCACGGTGTTCAGGGTCTCGCCCGGGTAGCGGGCCACGATACCGATGAAGATGATCAGCGAGATACCGTTGCCGATACCGCGCTCGGTGATCTGCTCACCCAGCCACATGACGAAGATGGTACCCGCGGTCAAGGTCAGGGCCGTCATCAGCTTGAAGCTCAGACCGGGGTTCAGGACGATACCGTTGGGATCCATCTCCAGACCGGCAGCCATACCAAAACTCTGGATCAGGGCCAGCAGCACGGTGGCGTAACGGGTATACTGGGTGATCTTCTTGCGCCCGGCTTCCCCTTCCTTGGCCAGTTTCTCGAAATACGGAACCACGGCCTGCAGAAGCTGGAAGATAATGGAGGCGCTGATGTAGGGCATGATACCCAGAGCGAAGATGGCCGCCTGGCTGAGGCTGCCACCCACGAACATGTCATAAAGCCCCAACAGGGACCCGGCCTGACGCTCGAACATGTTGGCCAAGGCCACGCGGTCGATGCCCGGCACCGGAATGTGACTACCCAAACGGTAAATCAACAGGATGAGCCCGGTGAAGAGCAGACGTCTCTGCAATTCCGGAATCCTGAACATGCTTTTGTAGCTGCTGGCAATATTCACAGCTGAGTTTCCTTTGGCTGAAGGTTAAACCGCTGCCGGCCCGGGGCCGGCCGTGGGATCATCCGGTGACCGTGATCGACCCGCCGGCGGCTTCGATAGCCGCGACGGCCGACTTGCTGGCCTTGGAGACGGTAACCGTGAGCTGCTTCTCCAGCTTGCCACGCCCCAGGAGCTTGATGGGACGGTCCGCGTAACGAACCAGGCCGCACTCCTTCAGGGTGGTGCCGTTCACGGTGGCGCCGCTTTCGCAACGCGCCTCCAGTTCATCCAGATTCACCAGCTGGAATTCCTTCTTGAAAATGTTGGTGAAGCCGCGCTTGGGAACCCGGCGGTTCAGGGGCATCTGCCCGCCCTCGAACCAAGGCGGGATGCCGCCGCCGCTACGGGCCTTCTGGCCCTTGTGCCCGCGGCCACCGGTCTTGCCGGTTCCGGAGCCGGGGCCCCGGCCGCGCCGCTTCTTGTCCCGGTTGGCGCCCTTGGGCACCCCGATGTTGTTCAACTTCAGCATTTTATTCCACCTCTTCCACGTTCACGAGATGGCGAACCTTGAACACCATGCCGCGGATCGCGGGAGTATCGTCATGAAGGACCGAGGTCTGGTTACGCTTCAGTCCAAGGCTTTCGATGATGCGGCGATGTTTCTCGGGTCGGCCGATGACACTGCGCACCTGGGTGATCTTGAGCTTACTCATTTTCCGCGGCCTCCTCGGTGGCGGGGGCGGTCTCGGCAGGCTTGTCGGCCTTCTTCTCCAGACCCAGCACCTCGGGCACGGTCAAGCCCCGCTTGGCGGCAAACTGCTCGACGGTGCGCAACTGGCGCAGGCCGTCCATGGTGGCCTTCACCACGTTGTTGGGATTCCGGCTACCCAGCTGCTTGGTCAGGATATTCTTGACGCCGGCCGCCTCGAGGATGGCGCGCACGCCACCGGCGGCGATGACACCGGTACCGGGGCTGGCGGGCTTGAGCAGCACACGGCTGGCGCCGAAGCGGCCGATCACCTGGTACGGGATGGTGTCGCCCACCATGGGGACGTTCATCTGCACGCCGCGGGCGGCCTCGCTACCCTTGCGGATGGCATCGGCAATTTCGTTGGCCTTGCCCATGGCGACGCCGACCTTGCCCTTGCCGTCACCAACGGTCACGATGGCGCTGAAGCTGAAGCGACGGCCACCCTTGACCACCTTGGCCACGCGGTTGATGTTGATCACGTTCTCGTGCATGTCGCTCTGCTGGTCGCGGTTGCCGTCACGACCGCCGCGACCGCCGCGGCCATCACGACCACCGGGTCCGCGACCACGGCCACCGGGGCCGCCAGGGCCACGCCCGCCCGGCCCACCGGGGCCACGCCCACCGGGTCCGCCGGGACCACGCCGTCCGCGATTGTCGTCAGACCTCTGATTATTGGAAAATTCCGCCATCTGAATCTTTCTCCTGTTTTGTCCCCGGCCGCGCCGTACGGGACATTTGGTCGAACACCGAACTCCGGGTCCGAATTAAACCTTCATGCCGCCGTCCCTGAGCCCGCGGGCCAGGGCGGCCACACGGCCGTGATACAGATAACCGCTACGGTCGAAGACCATCGCTTCGATGCCCTTCGCCTTGGCCGCCTCGGCCAAGG
>PDQT01000205.1 GCA_002747875.1 bacterium DOLZORAL124_64_63 | reverse complement strand
GTTGCCGCGCCCTGCGCGGGGGCATGGAAAAAGGGAGCGCCGGTCGGCGCTCCCC
This sequence comes from bacterium DOLZORAL124_64_63, assembly GCA_002747875.1. GTDB lineage: Bacteria > Krumholzibacteriota > Krumholzibacteriia > LZORAL124-64-63 > LZORAL124-64-63 > LZORAL124-64-63. Next base: position 3,982 of record PDQT01000205.1, on the reverse strand, counting down.
CCTATGTGGCGCTCACCCTTGTGGCGCTCACCCTTGCGGTTTCAGCCGAGGTTTAGCGGAACAGGGCCTTCAGGCTGCCCAAGCTGGTGCTCGCGGTGGCCACGGTGCCCTCGATGATGCCGGGGGTTCCCCAGTCGGGGCCCGCAATCCAGCAGTTCGGGTCATTGTAGTCCGGGCAGGCGGTGCTGGCCAGCACCAAGCTGGGGCCGTCGCCATCGCACTCGCTGGGCCAGTCGCCACCGTCGTCGTAGTCCACCACGAAGACCAGCTCGTCAGCGGCGTTGAAAATCTGCACGCTGTCACCGCCGTTGTTCAGGGCCCAGTCACCCTCCGGGTAGGTCTGGAAGTAGACGCCGTCCACATAGTTGGTGACGCCGGGGTACTGGGCGGTGAACAGATCGATGTCGCCGACCAGCAGCAGGACCTCGCCCGCGCCCAGGGTGCCGCTCAGGGGCATGTGGGTGTGGTCGATGTTGCCGTCCACCACATACCAGCCGGTCAGGTCCAGATCCGTCTCGGTGTTGTTGAACATCTCGATCCATTCCACATCCGTGCCGATGGAGTTGTACATCAACTCGGTGACGATCAGTTCGTTCGCGGCCAGGGCCACCATGGGCACCAGCAGGATGATCAGAAGAGCGGCGATAGCCTTGTTCATTGTTTTTCCTCCAGGTTTTTTGTTGTTGTTGCTGTTGTTATTGCCGGGGGTATTCCTTGTTGGAACCTCCCCGATCAGAGACGGACGACTACTTGATCAGGAGCATCCGTCCGACGGCGACATCCGTATTCGCCCGCACCCGCGCGAAGTAGGTGCCACTGGCCGCGCGGCGGCCATTCTCCAGTTCTCCGTTCCAGTTCACCGTCTGGGGACCGGCCTCCAGGGCGCCGGGCCGCAGGGTACGCACCCGGCGGCCGGCCACATCGATGATCTCGATGGTCACCTCGGCCGGGGCGTTCAGGGTGAAGCGGAGGCGGGTGCTGGGGTTGAAGGGGTTGGGGTGAGCCCGCACCGGACCCAGGACGGGGCCGGGCAGGACACGCTCTTCCACCGCGGAAAGGCCGCCGTTGGCGGCTCCCGGGGTGGGCTCGGGGAAGAAGGCCCAGATATCCTGGCCGCCTTCCAACCGCCCTTCGCTCACATCCGGGGTCTGGGGCCCGAAGTCGTAGAAGTCCAGGCCCGTCACCGAATCCGCGGCGGCGAAGACGATGACATCGTCCCCGGCCGAGGACCAGCCGAAGCCCAAGGTCGTCTCGTCATAGACCAGATAGCCACCGGCGGCCAGCACGGTCCCGTCCGGGATACGGAACTTGGTCAGCTCCGAGCGCTGGTCCGAAAGGAAGGCACCGGACAGGTCCACCGCCATGGTGCCGCGGTTGTGCAGTTCCACCCAGTCGTCCACCCCGCCGCCGGCGCTGGTGGTGTGGAATTCGTTGATGCAGACGGCGGAGAAGTAGCCGGCGGTGGTGTTGGTGGCGCCGGGGGTGGAGGCCGTCAGATATTCGGGAAAAACGCGGTGGGCGGCGCCGTGGGCGGCCGGCGCGTAGTCGTGGCGATAACCCACCGCGGCGTCGGGCGCGCAGGGGCCGAATTGCCAGCCGTTGATCAGGGTGTTGCCCTGGTCCCGGCTTCCGAACAGGCCGATGGCTTCGCCGCCGGCAGATAGCTTCATGTCCGCGTGCAGGACGCCCTGGTCCAGGTCCTTGTCGGCCCAGAAGCGCAGGTACCCGCCGGCGGGTATGACCGTGCCGGCCGGGATGGCCCACTTGTCGCTGTTGTGCAGATCATCGCTCAGGAACATGCCGCCCAGGTCCACGGCCACCGGGCCGGCGTTGTGCAGCTCCACCCAGTCCTCGTGCTCGCCGGCTTCGTCCACGTCTCCGGTGGCGTTGTCGGCGACGATTTCATTCACACCCACGGCGGGGGCGGTGAAGCCGACGGTGTAGGCGCGGTATTCCGCGGGCGCGTCGCCGGGCCAGAAGTTGGTTTGGCCCAGGCCGTCGGTGGCGCGGGCGTAGTAACGCACCACGGTGCCGTTCGGCTGCGGCGAGAGCCGAATACCGAAGGTGGAGTCGGCGGCCGCGCCATCGCCATGCAGGCCGTCATCGAACATGGTGACGGGGTTGAAGCCGGCGCCGATGTCCATGAAGAGTTCCACGGTGGGGGCCCCGCCATCATCGAAGGCGCGCACGGTGATGGTCACCGTGTCGTCGGCCTGGGGCAGGGCGATATCCCGCCGGCCGTCACGGCAAACAGGGGGGCCGTCCGCCGCGTAGGTGCTGTTGATGACACCGGGGGTGCCGCCGATGTCCACGCTGGGGTCCCAGCTGGCGGCCACATCGTTGTCCAGGTTCGGGTTGATCAATTCCAGGGAGGGGCCGCCGCCATCAGGGCTGGAGGGCCAGGGGCTGCTGTCGTCGTAGGTGACGGTGTCGACAACTTCGCCACCATCGTCATACAGCACCACCGAGTCGCCCCCGTTGCCCAAACCGAAACCGTTGCCGGCCGGATCGAAGCCCAGGGGGTTCAGGTTCTCCACGTCCGGGTAGCGGTCCTGGAAAACACCCACATCGGCGGCCACAACCAGGTATTGCCCCACGCCCAGAATGCCTTCCAGAAAGCAGGGCGGGTGGGAGGTGTCGCTGTCCAGCAGGTACCAATCATGCAGATCGACGGAGGCGGGGCCGGTGTTGTGCAACTCGACCCACTCCACATCCGGGTCGTAGGCGGAGTTGTACATGATCTCGTTGATGACGATATCCGCCTGCGCGGCGGCGGCGAAAGAGAGCAGGGCGAGAACGATCAGGAGGTGTCGCATGGGGGGCCTTCCAGTCTGATCGAGGAGGTCATGGGAAGCGGGTAGGGAGTTACCCGTCACGCCACGCCAATTAGCGGCGCCCCGGTTCCTGATCAAGAGTTTAAAGATGCTACACTATTTTTGCCTTTAATATCAACTTGGAATTCAAGATTTTGGAGTTCCGGATTTGCGATACCGGACGGGGGACCCCATGGGGAATTCCCGACGGTCCACTTGCCGCTAGTGTTTTTGAGGCTAAACTAATGTTGACTCATCTCACGGTCCGATTATCCCCGTTTTAGCTTGAAGGAGCTCGACCATGCGTACCCTGTCGTTGATTCTGTTTGGCCTGATCCTGTTGGCCGGTCCTGTCCTGGCCGGCGAGGACCACCCCCTGAGCACGCCCTCGGGCTGGTTCGATTTCGAGAACTGCGTTTTCTGCAAGAACCTCATCAAGGATCCGGAATTGCTGCACCACTCCACTTGGGAGAACTTCAAAATCGAGAAGGGCTCCTTGAACCTCATCACGGTTCAGCCCGCCTTCCGGGAATCCGCGGAGCAGGCCTTTGCCGCCATGGAGCAAGTGGGCATGGAAATGCAGACCGGTAAACGCAATCCCATGACCCAGAAGATGTGCGGCAGTTGCAAGGAGTGGGGCATGCTGATGATGGCCGGCGTTCAGGTGGAGGAAGTCAAGGGTAAGGGGACTGCGGTCACCCTGATGACCAGCGATGACCCGGCCCTGGTCAAGCGGCTGCATGACCTGGTGGACCGCAACAACGAGGAAATGGCCATCCTGATGAAAGCCGCCGGTGGCGATGGTCACGATTATCACCATGACCACGGCCACGGCCATGATCACGACCATGATCACGACCACGGAGACAAGCACCACAGCCATTGAGCATGGCCGGGCGGCGCTCAGTCGGCAAAGGGGAAATACTTGATTCCCAGCATGGCTGTGAAGCCGCCCACGTTGACGTGGAAGTCTTCGGTGCCGTGGAAGGTGTCGTGGGTGGTGGCCGCCTCGTACTGGGCGGCCACGTAGATGACGCGGTTGTTGCCGCCGGTGGGGAACTCGAAGCCCACGCCGATGATGAAGCCCAGCGCTGAGATCTTGTCGGTGTGGATCTCGCTGTCACCCTCGAAGAGGGTGTTGCCGAAGGGGTCGTGGTACTCGGAGCCCT
>PDQT01000234.1 GCA_002747875.1 bacterium DOLZORAL124_64_63 | reverse complement strand
TCGCGCAGTTCCTGACGGCTCTTCTGCTTGGCTTCATTCAGCCAACGCCCCTCGTTCTTCTCATCAGCCACCTTCACGATCTCCCGCGCCTTGGTATAGCCGATCTTCCCTTCTTCCATCTCCTTCTTCAACCGAGGCAACTTTTCCAACTTCCGCGCCAGATGCAGAAAGTCCCCCGTCCGCGTCTTGGAGAACTCCAGTTCCACCGCCGCATACTGATAAACGGAGCCATACCCCAGTTCCTTATAAAGCTCCCTCTCCACTATCTCCTTGAACCACAAAACGGCACAGTGCCGCGCCTGATCCATGGCTCGCACGGCCTTCTTCAAACAAGCGCTAACCTCAGTGGCAGACTGATCAGGAACGAAAGGATCAACAGCAATAATACTCATGGCAGGCCTCGGCAATCTCTGGCATAAGTGGGCGGGAGGAGTAATAAACTAAATATACAAAACAAAACCAAAAAGAGCCAGTAAAACATTGCCCAAAAACCAATTATTTCCAACCCCAAACCCACAAAAACAGCCACCCACCACCCAAAACTACCCGCCGGCGGGCACCCCATAAGACAAAAAATCAGCCCCAAAACTCCCCAGCCCAATGCACCCCCATAAAAACACAGCCAGCTCCCGGCAGCCCCGCGTAATGGCGAAAAATCACCAAACAGCAAACCCTCCGGGCAGCATCTTTGTTTCCAACTTTGACCAGGGAATCCATCAGGTAGAAAAATTCAGCCGGCATGAAATACGATTGCCCTTGGCGCAAAGAAAAGGCGCGATACAGCGGGACCACTTCCCGGTATCATGAACTCAGGCATCCGTAAGGTCGTCGGCTGTGGGGCCGGCGTAGAAGCGGTCTTGTTGATGCCGCCCTACCCAGACCACTCTGCCCAGACCACTCTGCCCAGACCACTCTGCCCAGACCACCCCATCATCTTGCTCGTGGGCTGCGATGGCGTCCGGCTTCACCAGGATGCTGACCCTGAACCTCCCGAAGAATCAAGAGAACGAGGAACTGAGCCCCCCGCCCATCGGGATCATCCCGACGGACCGGGGGCGCGATCATTCCCTTCCTAGGCCTCCGCCTTGTCCTCCACCTTGATCGCGAACCACTTATAGAAAGCCGGAATCACGAGCAGGGTGAGCAACGTGGAGGTGACCAGACCACCCACAACGACGGTGGCCAGGGGACGCTGGACCTCGCTGCCGGTTCCGTGGGAGAAGAGCAGCGGGAACAGTCCCAGGGCGGTGGTGATGGCCGTCATCAGCACCGGTCGCAGGCGTTGGCACGCGCCCTGGACGGAGGCCTCGGCAACGGGGATCCCGTCGCGCAGCAGCTGGTTGAGGTAGGTCACCAGCACCATGCCGTTTTCCAGGGCGATACCGAACAGGGCGATGAAGCCCACCGATGCCGGGACCGACATGTTCTGGCCCGTCAGCCACAGGGCCACCACGCCGCCGACCAGGGCCAACGGGATGTTCATGAGGATCAGGACGGAGTTGCGGATCGACCCGAAATTGCCGAACAGCAGCAGGAAGACCAGCAGCAACGTGGCCGGGATGACAACGGCGAACCGGCGGTTGGCCTCTTGCTGCAGGCGGAACTGGCCGCCCCAGGTCACCAGGTAGCCGGGAGGCAAGGTGACCGCGTCCTCGATCGCGGCCTGGGCGTCGGCAACGAACGAGCCGATATCGCGGTCGATGACGTTGCACTGGACGGAGATGAACCGCTGGTTGTCCTCGCGGGTGATCTGCCGGGGGCCGACGATCTCCTCGATGGTGACCAACTGGTCCAGCGGCACCCGGGCACCGTCGGGGGCGGTGATCAGGATATGGCCGATGCTCTCGGCGGTCTGGCGGGCCTCCGGGACGAAACGGACCAGGATGTCGAAGCGGCGGATTCCTTCGTAGATCTGCCCGGCCACCTCGCCACCCACGGCGGCCCGGATCACTCCTTGCACCTCGTTCACGTTGATGCCGTAGCGGGCGATGGCCTTCCTGTCGATCCGCAGGAGCAGCTGGGGCGCGCCACTGACCTGGTCCACCTGGACGTCGGCGGCTCCGGGCACGCCGCCGACCACGGCCGCGATCTTATCCGCGTGCTCCTTGAGGACGTCCAAGTCATCGCCGAAAATTTTCACGGCCAGCTCGGCGCGGACGCCTTCCAGGAGCTCATCCACCGTCATCTCGATGGGCTGGGTCAAGTTCACCATGACGCCGGGTACGTTGCCGACCTCCTGGCGGATGATGTCCTCGATGGCTTCCTGACCGCCGGTGACGCGCCACTCGGATTCCGGATGGAGGATGACGTACATCTCGGCGCTGTTGATGGGATCGGTGTGGGCGCCGACCTCGCCGCGGCCGATGCGGGTGACAACCTCCCGGACCTCGGGGATGGCCATCAGACGCCGTTCGACGATCTGCGCGATTTTCTGGCTCTCGGTCAAGGCGATGGAAGGGGCCATCGTCAGGCGGGTGACGATGGTCCCTTCGCGCAGCTTGGGCGTGAATTCCGAACCGAGGCGGGGAACCACCAGGGCGCCGACGCCCATCAGCACGATCGCGATGACGATGGCCACCCAGCGGCGCCGGACGAAGAACCGGACGACGGGGCGATACGGCTTCAGCAGCCAGCGCACCATCCAGGCCTCGCCGTCGCTACCGCCGTCGCTACCGCTGCCGCCGCCGGCCTCGCCTTGCCGGCGGACACGCATCAGCATGCTGCTCAGGGTCGGCGCCAGCAGCAGGGCGAAGACGAGCGATCCCAGCATGCCCATGGCCACCGTGTAGGCCAGGGGCCGGAAGGTCTTGCCCTCAACTCCCTGCAGGGTGAACAGGGGCACGAAGACCAGGATGATGATGGTGATGGCGAACAGGATGGGGCGGCCCACTTCCGCGCAGGCCAACGAAACGGTGCGCAGGCGGGGCGTGTCCGGAGGCGCGATCCGCAGGCGGCGGTCGATGTTTTCCACCATGACGATGGTGCCGTCGACCATCATCCCGATGGCGATGGCCAGACCGCCCAGGGACATGAGGTTGGCCGAGACGCCGAAGCGCTCCATCAGCAGGAAGGCGAAGAGCACGGAGAACGGCAGCGAGAGGGCGACGACGACGCTGGGACGCAGCCCGCCCATGAACACCAGCAGGACGATGGCCACCAGCAACACACCCTGCAGCAGCGCGTTGATCACGGTCTTGACGGCCGCCTGCACCAGGGATTTCTGCTCGTAGTAGGGGACGATCCGCACTCCCTCGGGCAGGATCTCGTTGATCTCCGCCAGCTTGGCCTCGACGCTGCTGATCACCGTGGAGGAGTTGGCGCCGAAGAGCTTGACCACCTGACCGGAGATGACCTCGCTGGTGCCGTTGCGGGTTTGCAGCCCGCGGCGGATGGCACCGCCGGCACCGATCTCCGCCAGATCGGACAGGAAGATGGGCGTTCCGTCAACGGTCTTGACGACGATGGAGCGGAGATCCTTCATGCCGGTGGCCAGCCCGACCGACCGGACGATGAACTCCTCGGAGTTCTTCTCGATGAACTGCGCGCCGACGTTCAGATTGTTGGCGCGCACGCTCGTGATCACCTCATCCAGGGTGACGTCGTAGCGCATGAGCTGCTCGGGGCGGATCTGGATCTGGTACTGCTTCTCGTATCCGCCGATGCCCAGGACCTCGGTCACGCCGGGCACCGTCTGCAGATGGAACTTGATCAGCCAGTCCTGGATCGTGCGCAGCTCTTCCAGCGAGTGCTTGCCGGTCGTGTCTTCCAGGTAATAGAACAGGACAAGCCCCATGCCGGTGGAGATGGGCCCCATCTGGGGATCGCCGAATCCTTCGGGAATCTGCTCGCGGGCCTCCTGCAACCGTTCGCCGACAAGCTGCCGGGCGAAGTAGATATCCACGTCGTCACGGAAATAAACATTGACCACCGATAGCCCGAAGTTGGACACCGACCGGACTTTGGCCGTGCCCGGCAGGCCGGTCATGGCGGCCTCGACGGGGAAGGTGACGTACTTCTCGATCTCCTCGGGGGCCAGCCCCTCGGTCACCGTGAAGACCTGCACAAGGTTGGGCGAGACGTCCGGGAAGGCGTCGACCGGCAGGCGTTTGTACGCGGCCAGGCCCGCTCCCATCACGATCAGCGCGACGATCAGCACCAACAGGCGGTTCTTCAGACCGAAATCAATCATTCGCTCAAGCATGGTGTCATCTCCTGTCAGTGCGCGTGGCCGTGGCCGAAGGAACCCTTGCCGAGTTCCGCCTTGAGCGTGAACCCACCCTGGGATACGTACGTTTCACCGGCGGCCAGTCCCGCGGTGATCTCGAGCCGGTCCTCATCCGACCGCCCGATGGTCACGGGCCGGGGCACGAAGCCTTCGTCGGTCTGGACGAAGACCACATCCTGGCCCTCGAAGTGCTGCAGCGCGGTGCGCGGCACGGCCACGGGCACGGTGAAACTGTTCAGGAGAATGCGCGCCGTGATGAACGTCCCGGGGCGCCAGGAGCCGTTCCCGTTGGCCAGGACGACTCGCGCCAGGGCGGTCCTCGTCGCCTCGTCGACAACGGGGGCGACGTAGGAAATGGTGCCGGTCACGGGGGCATGGGCATGCCCGGCGGATATCCGGACCTCCTGGCCGACGGCCACGCGGCCGAGATCCCGCTGGTAAACCGTGATGTCGGCCCAGACGGTGCTGAGGTCGGCCACCACGAAGGCGGCGTGCTCCCGCGACACCGCTTCACCGCGGGTGATGTGCTTGGCGATGACCGTGCCGGCGAAGAGGGTTTTCATCTCATAAGGGGCCAGGCTGGCGTCGCTTTCGATGACGGCCAGCACCTGGCCCGCCTTGACCCGGTCACCGGCCTGCGCCCGAACATCGGTCACGATGCCGGGAAAGCGGGGGACGATATGGGCCAGCGTGTTGTCGTTGGCCTGGATCTCGCCCGGCAGATCGATGCTGCCGGTGAGGGTGGCGCTGCCGGCCGGGGTGACGACGATGCCGAATTCGCGCATTTCCGCCGCGCTGAGGGGCACGAGTTCTTCGTGATCGAGGTCGTCGTGCCCGGCTTCCAAAGCCAGTGCGGGCCGTTGGGGCATCGCCAGAAAAAGAGCGCACAGGATAAGAACGGCCAGCGTTATGCCGCCGTTGTGAAGCAGGGAAAGGTTGGTCGTTTTCATGTTACGGACGCTCCTGGTTGTTCTCGGCAGAGGTCAACGGCCCGGCCACGATACGCTCCAGCGTGGCCAGAGCATTGTGGTAGCCGGCAAGGGACGCGATGTAGCGTTCCTGCAGCTCGAGGTAGGTCGTACGGACGGCCAGCACGTCGGTGAAGTTGAAAAGGCCCTTCAGGTAGGCGCTTTCGGCGGTGGTCATGGCTTCCTCGGCCGCCGGCAGGATCTCTTCCCTGAGGGTGAGCGCCGCCTGGAACGATGCCGCCAGCTCCGCCTGCGCCGCCGCCAACCGCGCCAGGGCGGTCGTGGTCACGGCCAAACGCTCTTTCTGCGTTTGGGCCAACTCCAAAGCGGCCGCCTGGATGTTACCCTGATTCCGGTTGGCCAGGGGCAGGGGCAAGGCCACGCCCGCCACCAGCGCGTTGTCTCCGGATTCTTCAAGGTGCTTGATCCCCCCGGAAGCGACGATGTCGATCTTGCCCAGGGAGCGCTCAAGACTCAGGGAGGCCTCGCGCAGGGATTGCTCCGTGGCCCAGCGCGCGATATCTGGATTGGCCGCTAGGCGCTTCTTCAACGCCGCCACCGCCGGCGGGGGAACGATCTGTTCCAAATTGCCTACGGCGCGGCCGAATGCCGGCTGGTCGGAACCCCAGGTGGCCGATAGGCGGATCCGCGCAGCGGCCAGAGTCAGCGCCGTCGTTTCCCGGTCCATCTCAGCCGTGGTGACGGCGATCCGGGCCCGTGTCTGCTCGATGGGGGAGGCCGCGCCGGCCTGGACCCGCCGCTCGACGGCGGCCAGATCCTGTCGGGCCGTCTCGATCAGTTCGTCGGCCAGCGTGGTCCGCAACTGAGCGGTCACGACCTGGACAAAGGCCTGCGCCACCTCGCTGAGCACCTCGAGCCGGACCGTTTCGTAATCCCAGGCGGCCAGTTCGCGCTCGAAGCGCGCCACCTCGCGGCGGCCGGCACGTTTGCCGCCCAGTTCGAACAGTTGAGCCACCGACAGCGTGAACTCGGAACCGCCGAAGCCCGCCAGATCCCCGGACCCCATGAAGTTCGCCACTTCCAACGCCAGTTCCGGATTGGGGCGCAAATCGGCCTGGACCGCGCGCGCGTCTCGGATCCTGCGTTCGAAATCGAAGACGGCCAGGCGGGGACTGTGGGCCAGGGCCAACGCGCCGGCCTGGGGCAAGGTGATGGTTTCGCCGTCGGCGATATCCGGGACGGCTGTGAGCGGATTGGTGATGGTGTCGGCTGGTGAAGCGGCGGCAAACATCGGCGTGGTCAGCAAAACCACAACGGCCAATGCTTGCCCAAGGCGAAAGCGCCCGAACAATTTCATGATCTGAATCCTTTTCCAAGACGCGGCTCTCAACAAATGGGCTCGCCAAAGGGGCCCAAGGGATCTTCCAGGATGGGTATCGGCGTGAGGGCTAGCAGCGCAGGGGCGGGAAGGCGGCGGGCAACAGCTGTGGTAACGCGACGCGCGGGGCTACCGGGCAGGGGGCGGTGTCATGGGCAGGTGTGACCATCTCGCCGGATTCGACGGGAACGGGGATGCCGGGGGCGGCTTCCAGAGGCCAATCCCCTTTGCACCGGCTGTCGACCACGGTGATGTCGGTGGTGTTGCACGGATCGGCCAGGCAGCCGGGCTCGTGTCCGCATGAGCTTTCCGGGCAGGATGAGCAGAAATGATCCAAGACACCGGCCAGGCAGGCCGTTGGTGCCAAAAGGAGCAACCCGAAGGCTGCTATCAGGACTGCTTTCATGATGCTCATGCGTAACAGGATACCGTGGTTTTGGGGAAGCGCAAGCTGCTTACAGGTTTTCACAGATCCTCACAATTCGCCGCAATGATCTGAAAAACCGTAGTCGAACTACGCGCTCCCCCTGCGGAAGCCTCGGCTTCACCCGCTCACGAAATCAGACGGTCAACGCACCAAAGAAATTTTCCGCACCGCCTCCGCTCCCGCGGCCCGCAGGCGGACGAAATACATCCCCGCCGGCGCCGCTTGCCCGCTACGGACCCGGCCATCCCAGCCCAGCACCTGGGGGCCCGGTTCCAGACCGGTGGCCACGCGCCGGGCCACGCGCCGTCCGCGCACATCCATCACGTCCAGAACCGCGTCACCCGATCGCGGCATCTCGAAGGCGAACGTCGTGCCATGCTGGAAGGGGTTGGGGTAAGCGGGCTTCAGGCGCAGCCGGGCGGTGCTGCGGGGTCGGGGGTCATCGCCCACGCCGGTGGGCTGGGCTTCCGTCCAGCTGGCGATCCCATCGCTGAAGTGTCCACCGGCCACGGTGAAGTCGCCCACCACGATCAGATCGCCGGCGTGCACCACCAGTTCCAGGCCCTCGTCGTTCAGGCCGGATCCCAACGCCGACCAGGTGCTGCCGTCCCAGTTCGCGATGCCGGCGGCGGGTTGACCGCCCGCCTGGCTGAACTGCCCGGTGGCGTAAAGCCGGCCGGCGTGTTGACGCAGGGCCCGGATGCTGCCGTACACGCCCTCGCCCAGGGTGCTCCAGCCGGTGCCGTCCCAAGCCGCGATCCTGCCCGCGGGTTGGCCGCCCGCCTGGGTGATGCTGCCGGCCACGTAGAGCAGGCCGTCCGCCTCGTAGAGTTCGCGCGCCATACCCTCCACACCTGCGCCCAGCGCCGACCAGGTGTTGCCGTCCCAGGCGGCGATGCCGTTGGCCGCCACGCCGTCGATGCTCTGGAAGCTGCCGGTCACGATCAACTGGCCCTGGTAAGAGCCCAGGGCGTAGAGATCCGTGCCGCCGGGGCTGTCGCCGATTTCCAGCCAGGTGTCGGAGTCGGGCTGGTAGCGGGCCACCACCTTATCCGGCAGGTAGGTGATGGCGTACAGCGTGTCGTCCAACACCACCAGGCCCGCGCCGCTGGTGTTGGTGACGGCATCGCCCAGCGGGGTCCAGGTGTTGCCGTCATAACGAGCAAAATTCTTGCAGGGCACACCGCCGGCATTGTCGATGTTGCCGGTCACCACCAGATCGCCCTGATAGGTGACCATATGGTGGATCCTGGCCGTGGTGAAGCTTTGGGGCCCTAGCCCCATGTCCACCCAGTCGGTGCCGTTCCAGCCCGCCAGCAAGACGCCTTTCACGTCGTCGCCGAAGCGGGTCGATGGCCTGCCGGCCACCAGGAGCAGGTCGTTCCAGACGTGAGCGGCATAGGTGGGGCCATCGATACCATCGCCGGAGGCCATGGCCTGCCAGACACCGCCACTGCGGCGGGCCAGGTTGCGGGCCACCGTGCCCTCGGCCTCCGAGAACAAACCTCCCAGCACCAGGTCCGATCCGTATGACGCGGCGCAGAGCACCCCGCCGTCCAGGGCGATCGGATCCCAGTAGAACACGTTCCAGGCGAAGACCGAAGAGTAGCCGTTGTAGACCAGCAACCGACCGGCGTGAACACCCAGGATCATGGGGGCCGCCGGACCGGAAAAGAAGCTCGGGTTGGAGCCCATCGGGCCCCAACTGGTGCCGTCCCACACGGCGAAATTGGGCAGATTCTGCCCGCCCGCCATGCTGAAGTAGCCGCTCACGGCCACCTTGCCGTCCCAGGCGTGGATGGTCAGGCCTGCCGCTTCGTAGGGCTGTCCGTATTCGTCACTCAGACCGCTGCCCATGGCGTGCCACTGGTTGCCGTCCCAGCGCGCCACATGACTCACGTAAACCTCGTCGATATAATCCATTTCGCCTGTGATGTACAGGTTGGCGCCGTCGGTGGTCATGTCCGTGGGATAACTTTCGTCCAGGGATGCCAACTCGCTCCAGTAGCTTCCGTTCCAGGCCAACAAGGCCTCGTCGGCGATGACGATGAGCTGGCCGTCATAGACCTCCAGATCCTGCACGAAGTTGAACTCGCCGCCGTGGGGAGACATCTCCCAAGCGTTCCCGTTCCAGCGGGCCAGGTAGCTCCCGTCGAATTCTCCCGCCACGTACAGGGCGCCATCGTAGACGATGGCCGCAGTGGCTTCCGCGGGGAGGCCGTCGTCGAAAGAGGACCAGGCGGTGCCGTCGAAACGCGCCACATGGGCGGCGGGCGTGTCGCCCACATGGGTGAAGGAGCCGGCGATCACGAGATCGCCCTCGAACTCCAGGGCCGCCAACACCATGCCGTCCGTTCCGGGCAAGGACCAGCGGGAGGACCATGGCTCGTCGCCGGAGGCGGCAAGGCTTGGGCAGGCCAGAAGTAGCGCGATGATACATAGTAGTCGGTGCATGAGGTCGCCTTCGGATGGAGGACAGGGCCGTGTTGGGGGATGGTCCGCTATATGGCTTGTCGTGCCCGCGGGGTGTCGGTTGCACAAAAAATTCAATATTTGGTTCTCGGCCCACGGCCGGACCTTGCGGTTATTTTTCGATCCCGGTCCTGGCTTCCACGCCCCGGTTGTAGTAGTGCTTGACCTCCCGCATCTCCGTCACCAGATCAGCCATGTCGATGAGCTCCTGCGGCGCGTAACGACCGGTCAGGATCACCTCCACATGGGGCGCGCGTCCGGTGATGGCCCGCCGCACGTCCCGCAGGGCGATGAGCTGGAAATACAGGGCGATGCAGACCTCGTCCATGACGACCACATCGTGGTGCCCGTCGGCCAGGATGGCGGCCATCCGGCGCAAGCCCTCGCGGGCGGCGCTGCGGTCGGCCTCCTGCGGGGGGCCTTGAATGAAGCAGCCCCGGCCATACTGTTGTAGGGTCAGCCCGGGAATCCGGTCGATGAGGTCCAACTCGCTGTAGTGCATGCCCTTGACGAACTGGCCGATGAAGACCCGCTTGCCGGCGGCGGCAGCTCGGAGCGCCAGCCCCAGGGCCGCCGTGGTCTTGCCCTTGCCGTTTCCGGTGTAGATCTGCAGATAGCCCGTGGTGTTATCCGGATTATTTGCAGGACACATGGCCCACCTCCTGACCGCTCTGGATGTGGAACGCCCAGATCTGAATATGGCGCGCCTTCATCGGGCGCGGCCGGCCCGCCGCCTCGGCCACGCGAACCAGGCGCTCGCGAAACACCGGCCAGGCGGACACACCTGCCGGTACCTCGATCCGCGAGTATCGCTCGGCCGGATCACGGTTCGCGAATGTCCGCCACAATTGCTGGTTGATCTCGTCGGGACTTTCCGCCAAGCGCAGGCCGATTTCCGTAACCTGCAGAGAATCCAGAAGGGTGGCCGCCAGCGAATCTGCCGATGCCGGCCAAGCGAACAGGGGCGCGGGGTCCTCGCGGTGGCAACCACACAGCACCAGAAGGGTCGCCAGAAACCAGCTGAGGTGTTTCATGAGAGATCCTTCGGGTTGAAGTATCCGGCTTTGCCTGCGGCCGCGGGCGACAAAGCGGTCAGACAGGATGAGTTCACCGATCACGGGGAAGCAGATCATGACAGATTCCCGCGTTTTCATCATAAAACTATGGTAACATATTGCCTCGCCCAAGTGATCGATCCGGTCACGGCCATCGCTCTGCAAAGGAGAAGTTCACCATGGCAACTCGACACCGCTTCCATCCGTTCCTCCTCGCCCTTCTGATCACCATTTTGGCCGGCAGCGTCTCGGCCCAGGTCACCGGCCTGCGCACCATCGGTGGCGACAGCCCCGATTACACCTCCATCAGTGCCGCCCTGGACGATCTCAACCTGCACGGGGTGGGTGAGGGCGGTGTGACCTTCCTCATCCGTGACGGCGTCTACGACGAGCCCCACAATCTGATCATCAGGGATCTCAACTCCAGCGCCGAGAACCCCGTGGTGTTCCGTCCCGACGCCGGCGCCGACGTGGTCATCAACCAGACCATCAGCGAGGACTTCAGTTGGGGATTCCGGGTGCACAACTCCGACCACGTCACCTTCAGCGGCATCCCCTACGGGGAGACCGAGGGCATCCATCTCACGGTCAACGGCTACCGCAATGCCGATGACGATGTCTTCGTGTTCTGGATCTCCAACGGGGCCGACCACGTCACCCTGGCGAATCTGCACATCGAGAGCATCAGCGACCCGATCCACGACACCGGCTGGTCGACCCCCGTCTACCTTTCCACCTACCAAGTGCCCTCGCCCGAGGTCGGTATGGACGGTTTCACGGTGCGCGGTTGCGAGATCGTCGGCGGCAGCACCTTCGGCATGTACCTGGACAGCGAGGCCACCCCGAACCACGACATCAACATCGTGAACAACAAGATCTGGGACTGGCAGAAATACGGCATCAACCTCAACGATCAGGGTCGATACGCCAACATCGAGGGCAACGAGATCTGGCAGACCTTCGACCACGCGCGCAGCTCGGTGTACGGCATGTCCATCGGCTCGGGCAACATGGGCACCCACATCCACGGCAACTGGATCCATGATCTGCGACACAGCGAGATGTCCGGCCCCCGCGGCATCTTCTTCCGCGGCAACTGCAGCTACACCACCATCGACAACAACATCATCAACCTGGTGCCGGGGCTGACGGCGAACAGCAGCTACGGCATCTACCAGACCTCGGGCAGCGGTACGGACAACCAGATCCACTACAACACCGTGGTCATAGGCGGGCTGGATACCCGCGGCACCAAATCGTTCTGCCTGTACATCGCCGGCTCGTCCACCGACCTGGAGGTCATGAACAATCTGCTGCTGAACGAGCGCACCGGCACCGAGGACTTCGGTACCTCCTACTGCGCCCTGGGCATCAAGACGGTCGCCTCCATGGCCGTGTGCGACTACAATCTCCTGTCCGTGGGGCAAGACGGCCTGGGCGACAACAGCTACGTGGCGCGTATCGGCTCCGGGTCCAGCGCGGAGTTCTACAACACCCTGGCAGATCTCCAGAACGCCCCGGGCTATGCGCCTCGCGATGTCCACTCCATCCCCGGCATCCCCATGCTGGATCCGGAGACGCTCCACCTGCTGCCGGATTCTCCCTGTGCTGATGCGGGCACGCCGCTGATCGCCCAGGGCATCGTCACCGATTTCGACGGTGACCCCCGTGATGTCCTGACTCCGGACATCGGCGCGGACGAGATGCTGAATGCTTCCGCGGTGGAGATTCCCCAGCTGGCCACGGGTCCCCTGACCCTGGAGCCGGCCCACCCCAACCCCTTCAATCCCCTGACCAACATCAGCTTCTCGCTGGCCCGGTCCGCCACCGTGTCGGTGACCATCCACGATGTGCGCGGGCACCTGGTGCGGCGCCTGGCCAGTGCCGCGGCGCTGGACGCCGGCCGGCACACCATGAGCTGGGACGGGCGCGACGGCGCGGGGCGGATCATGCCCTCGGGAGCCTATTTCTTCCGGGTGCAGGCCGACGACATGTTCCGCAGCGGCCGCATGCTGTTGCATAAATAGCGCGACGGTTTTAGCCTGACGGACCCGGGGCCTTAGCGCCCCGGGTTTCGAATTTCCCGACAAGGAGGCTTTATGGAACAGATCCTCGAAGCGGTGCGCAACGACGGTGTCTTTGTGATGCGCCTGCTGTTGGCGATGGTGCTGGGCGGGCTGGTGGGCCTGGAGCGCCAGAGGAGAGGGCGCCCCGCCGGGTTGCGCACCAATATTCTGGTTTGCCTGGGCTCGGCGGCCATCATCGTCGCGTTCCAGAAGCTGTCTCTGGAATCGACCGCGGGGGCGGAATCGGCCATCCGCATGGATCCGGCGCGGGCGGCTGCCGGCGTCATCACCGGTATCGGTTTCCTGGGTGCCGGCACGATCATGAAGAGCCGCAGTTACGTGCGGGGCTTGACCACCGCGGCCTCCATTTGGGTCGTCTCGGCCATCGGCGTGACAGCGGGTTTGGGCGAGTATGTCATCGCCGGCGTCCTGACGCTGCTGGTCCTGCTGGCGCTCTACGCCTTCCATCGCCTTTCGCTGCATGGGGATCGGTATTTTTCCCTGACTCTCCACTGGTCCGGCGACCTCGATCTGCTGGCTGACGTGACGGCGCAGCTTCGGGAAGATGGCGTGGTGGTCAAGAATCGTCAGGTAACGCGTCATCCGCAGACGGGGGAATGCGAGGTGGAGCTTGGGCTGAAGAGACACAAAGAGGGTGACGGCCGGGCGGTTCTGGACAGGCTCCAGGCGGACCGGCGCTTCGAGAAGGTGAGCTGGGGTTAGTGTTTTGCGCCGCCGTCGGGTTTGCCGGAGCAGGGGCGCGGGGCGCGGGGCTGGACGGTGGTGAGTCGCGGTACCCGCCGGCGGGTATCTGAAAGCGTAAAAAACATCGCGATATGCGCCCTGGCCCTCACGCCTGAAACTTCTTTTGCCTGAACGGGCACTCCCACGAAGAATGCTGGCCGGAACATCCTTGGTTTTGTGAAAAATTTGATTTACTATATGTTAAGTAAGCGGACCTTGGACCCCAAGATGTTGCGCAACCCAGGACCCAGGACCCAGGACCGATGGATCGTGGCTCTTGGATCCGGACAAGGCCCACAAAAGCGAAAACCCCGAAGAGAGGTCTCATGACTCCCGCAGGTAAAACACGAGACGCGGAGGCCACCCGAGCGGCCATCCTGGATGCGGCGGAGGGTCTCTTCGCCAAGCACGGCTTCGCCGGCACCTCGCTGGCGGCCATTGCGGACATCTGTGGGGCGTCGGCGCCGTTGATTCTTCACCACTTCAAGGACAAACGGGGCCTGTACCGGGCGGTGAAGGAGGCCATCGTCAAACGATACGCCGCCTGCTGGCCCGCCCCCAGCGAAACGGTGTCGGGGTTGCCGGATATCCTGAGCACCCTCATGAGCACCA
The DNA here is from genome assembly GCA_002747875.1 of bacterium DOLZORAL124_64_63. Taxonomy (GTDB): domain Bacteria; phylum Krumholzibacteriota; class Krumholzibacteriia; order LZORAL124-64-63; family LZORAL124-64-63; genus LZORAL124-64-63. The sequence continues at coordinate 2,243 of PDQT01000234.1, read as the reverse complement.
TGTTCGCCTACTACAAGCAGAACCCCACCATGGTGCGCATCGCCAACTGGTCTTTGCTGGAGGGGGACGACGAACCCTGGGGTGGAGAGTCGGAGTGGCTCCAGCGGTACATCGGGCAAATTCAGGAAGCCCAGCGGCGAGGCGAGATCCGGTCCGACATACCGCCCTATCGTGTTCTGATCATCATCAACGGCGCCATCCATACCTGGTGGGAATACCACGAGCACATGCTGCGCGATCTCGAGCAGGCCGATGATCCCGATGCCGCCGATGCCGGGTACTTCCATGATCTGCGGGCGGTCCTGCTGCAGGGGTTGGCTCCCAAACCGGATGGAGGGTCGTGAGCATGGAGACCTTGCGGCGGCTTCAGGGGTACATGGGCGGACGCCGGATGCTGTTGCCCGGGGCGATCGTGCTGTCCGGTGTCAGCGCCATTCTGAGCATGTTGCCCCTGGTGCTGATCTGGCGCATCGTACGCGAATTGCTGGCCCCCGAAACCGGCGACAGCACGGCCTTCATCCTGGCCTGTGGCTGGTGGGCCCTGGCAGCGGCCGTGGCGGGTATTCTCATCTATTTCCTGGCCCTATCCCTTTCCCATCTGGCGGCTTTCCGGGTGGAAACCGAAATGCGGCGGGAAAGCATGCGCCGTATCCTGGCCATGCCCCTGGGGTTCTTCGACCACCATACATCGGGCCGGATGCGCAAGATCATCGACGACAACGCCGGCATCACCCACACCTTCCTGGCCCACCAGCTTCCTGATCTGGCGGGGACGGCGCTGGTGCCCCTCATCACCATCGTGCTGATCCTGGCCTTCGACTGGCGGCTGGGTCTGGCGACGATTGTCCCCGTGCTGCTGGCCTTGGCCCTCATAAGTTCCATGATGGGGCAACGCGGCCGCGTCATCATGAAGCAGTACATGGACTCCCTGGAGGATATGAACACCGAGGCGGTGGAGTACGTGCGCGGGATACCCGTGGTCAAGGTCTTCCAGCAGACGGTGTTCTCCTTCAAGAGCTTCCATGACAGCATCATCCGTTACCGGGATATGGTCCAGGGCTACACGCAGATGTGGGAAAAACCGATGTCCGCCTACACGGTCATCATCCAGGGCTTCGCCTACTTCCTGGTGCCGGTGGGGATTCTGTTGCTGAAGCGCGGGGCGCCCGCCACCGAACTGATCGTGGACCTGTTCTTCTTCATCCTGCTGACCCCGGTCTTTGCCCAGTGCCTGATGCGGAGCATGTACCTGAACCAGGCCCTGGGGCAGGCCGGCGAAGCGGTGGACAGGGTGGAGGAATTGCTGCAGGTGGCGCCTTTGCCCCGCACCGAAACGCCGCGGCCCATCACGGGGCATGACGTGGAGTTCCGGCAGGTTTCGTTCCGGTATGGGGCGGATCAGGATCTGGCCCTGGATAACGTGAGTTTCCGCCTTCCCGCGGGACGGACCTGTGCTGTGGTCGGGCCTTCGGGAAGCGGGAAAAGCACTCTGGGTCGGCTTGTCCCGCGGTTCTGGGATGTCGAGTCGGGGGCGGTGCTCATCGGGGGCGCGGATGTGCGCGCGCTGCAGCCCGAGGATCTGCTGTCCCAGGTGTCTTTCGTCTTCCAGAACAGCCGGCTCTTCAAGACCACGTTGCTGGACAACATCCGTTTCGGGAATCCGCAAGCGACGCGCGAAGAGGTGGAGCAGGTGGTGGATCAGGCACGGTGCCGGGAGATCATCGATCGCTTGCCGGAGGGATTGCAGACCCGCATCGGGGTGGAGGGCACCTACCTCTCCGGAGGCGAGCGCCAGCGCATCGCTTTGGCCAGGGCTCTGCTGAAGGATGCCCCCATCGTCGTGCTGGATGAGGCCACGGCCTTTGCCGATCCGGAGAACGAACACCTGATCAAACGGGCCCTGGCGGAGTTGACCCGCGGCAAGACCGTGCTGATGATCGCCCACCGGCTTTCGAGCGTGGTGGATGCGGATCAGATCCTGGTTCTGGACAGGGGGGCGGTGGTGGAGCAGGGACGCCACGCGGATCTGTTGCAGGCGGGCGGGCTGTACGCGCGCATGTGGGCGGAATTCCAGCAAGCGGTACGCTGGACGCTGGGCGAGACGGAACAGGGAGGTGGAGAATGATGCTGACCTGGGTACGGAATCGCCTGGCGTTGAGCGAGAAGGGAGCCCGGGATTTTCTCAAGGGAGTCTGGGCCACGACCCTGCTCGATATCGCCCTGATGTTGCCGGCGGCCTACGT
>PDQT01000233.1 GCA_002747875.1 bacterium DOLZORAL124_64_63 | reverse complement strand
CTGGCCGTTCTGCAGTACCGCAGCACGTATACCACCATCTACGATGAAAGCGCCAACCGCCGGGTGGCTTTGGCGGAAAAGCTGCGCCGTCTTCCATTGGCTTTTTTCGGGACGCGGAACCTGTCCGACCTCACCGCCACCATCATGAGCGACAACACGGAAATGGAGCACACCTTTTCCCACGCGGTGCCGCAGCTTGTCGCCTCGGTGCTCAGCATTGTCCTGATTGCGATGGGGTTGTTCATCTTCGAATGGCGGTTGGCCCTGGCGCTGTTCTGGGTGGTGCCCCTGGCGGCGGCTTGCCTACTGTTGTCCAAGACTTGGCAACGCCGCAACAACCGCCGTATCTACGACCGGAAACGCGCCGTGACGGACAGCATTCAGGAGGGGTTGGAGAACGTCCAGGAAATCAAGTCCTTCCGCCTGGAAGAACGATTCATGGCGGATATGGGCCAGCAACTGGATGACTACGAAAAGCATCTGATACGCACGGAGCTGACCACGGGGGTGCTGGTCAACGGCGCCCAGAGCCTGCTCAAACTGGGGCTGGCCGGGGTCATTTTGCTGGGGGCCCATCTGGTGTCCCGCGGAGAGGTGGAGCTTTTCACCTATCTTGTCTATCTGTTGGTGGCCTCGCGTGTTTACGAACCCGTCAATGATGTGTTCAACAACCTGGCGGCCCTTTACCACCTGGACATCAGAATCGATCGCCTGCGCGAGATCCAGGAACTGGCCACCCAGACCGGGGCCAAGGAGTTCACCCCCGAGCATCATGATATCGAGTTCCGGGATGTGAGCTTTGCCTACGATGCGGACAAACCGGTCCTGACCGGGGTCTCCTTCACCGCCCGAGAGGGCCGGATCACGGCTTTGGTCGGGCCCTCGGGGTGCGGCAAGACGACCACGGCTCTGCTGGCGGCCCGCTTCTGGGATCCGGGGCAAGGCGAGGTGTGGCTTGGGGGACGGAACTTGCGCGGCATCGATCCGGAAATCTTGTTGCGGCATTTTTCGGTGGTCTTTCAGGACGTTGTGCTGTTCAACGCCAGCATCATGGAGAATATCCGCATCGGCCGGCGCGGTGCCGACGATGAGGAGGTGCGCCGGGTGGCCCGTCTGGCCCGTTGCGACGAATTCATCGCCCGGCTGCCTGCCGGTTTCGACACGGTGATCGGCGAGAACGGAGAAACCCTTTCCGGAGGGGAGCGCCAGCGCATCTCCATTGCCCGGGCCCTGCTCAAGGATGCCCCGATCGTGCTGCTGGATGAGGCCACGGCATCTCTGGACGTGGAGAACGAGACCCGGATTCAGGATGCCCTGTCGGAGCTCACGCGGGGCAAGACCGTCTTGGTCATCGCCCACCGGATGCGCACCATAGCCCATGCGCACAAGGTGGTGGTGCTCGATGGCGGGCGTGTGGTTGAAGAAGGAAGTCCGGCCGACCTCAGGGCCCGGCAGGGTTTGTTCGCGAAAATGATGGAGCGCCAGATGACGCAGGGGACGCTTTGATGCGGGACGCTATCGGGGGCCAATGCCCGATTACCGGCCTTCCTGACCTCCTAACCCGCTGATTTCAGGCACCAACAATTTTCGCGGCACCACCCCAGGGTTGCGGCTTGGGGAAAACGGTGTGACTTTGTTGATACGGTCTCTCAGACGATCCGGCCTTTCTGCTCCTGCCGCAGCTTTCCCCGATCCAGCCCGAGACCCCCATTTTCGCCCCGGCCCCTGCCGGCTGAGGGCACATCTGATTCCTCCGACCGTCGGAGGGTGAGGCTCGCCAGTCACCGGGAAAAGTTTTCCCGCGTGGACCGCCGGGCCAGTTCGAAGCGGAACGGGTCTCCTGGAAGAAGCCGGAAGCCCTGACCGTTTGCATTTAGCCGGAAAGCCGGCACATGGAGATAAAGACTGTGAAGAAATTGTACGTGGGCAACCTGCCTTTCAGCGCGACCGAGGATGAAGTGACCGAACTGTTTGGCCAGTATGGCACTACCCACAGCGTGGCGCTGATCAACGACCGTGAGACCGGCCGTCCCCGGGGCTTCGGCTTCGTGGAAATTGATGACGATGCTCTCGAGGGCATGGTCGGTGCTCTGGACGGCAAGGAGATGGGTGGCCGTGCCCTGCGTGTCAACGAGGCCCAGGAGCGCTCCCGTGGCGGTGGCCGGGGTAGCTACGGCGGCGGTGGCGGTGGCCGCTGGTAGGTTGGAATCAGCCCACGGGTTGATGATCTGGACCCCGCTGCGAATGGTGGCGGGGTCTTCGCTTGTTCCAAAGAAAGGAGCCGTCTTGGCTCGCAATCACTTCAGCTTTGAGAAGCGACGCAAAGAAGTCGAGAAGAAGAAAAAGAAGGCCGCCAAGCGCGAGGCCCGGGCCGAACGCAAGGCCGCCGGCAACGATGAGGGCGGGGCGCCCATCGCGGCCCTGGATGAGTGGGGCAATGTCATCCCCCAAGATCCAGAAGATGAAGCTCCCGAAGGGGATACCGACGAAGGACCGCGGGACCGCAACGAAACGGATTAACCGGTTTCGCCAAGTCTCATGGTTTCTCTCATGGCTTCTCCCGCGGCTTCTCCCGCGGCCTCCCTTGGTGGCGCCGGTCCCAAGCCCTGTCGCCCGATCAGGCCGCCGGCCCGGACCCCGTCAAAGGGGACAGCTTCCGCACCACCCGATCCTCCACATCGTCCCAGAAGAGTTGCAGGTGCGGGAACGGGATCTCGATGCCCGCCGCATCCAGGCCTCGCTTGGCGGCTTCCATCACGGCGCATTTCACGCTCTGCCGTGAGCTCGCGTCGCGCACCCAGACCCGCACCAGCAGGTTCACGCTGGAGTCGGCGCAGTCGGCCACCACCACATCGGGTTCGGGGTCATCCAGCACGTCCTGCAGATGGGCCACGGCCTTCAGCAGAGCCTGGCGCGCCGCGTGGATGTCTTCCTTGTAGGCGATGCCGATGGGCACGTCGATCCGCAGTTCGCCATGCTTGCTGTCGTTCTCCAGAACCTCGTCGATGATGCGCTTGTTGGGAATCACCACGTAAGAATTGCGCGGCGTGCGGATGCGTGTGGAGCGCAAGGTGATATCCTGCACCCTGCCGTACTCGCCGGCCACCGAGAGATAATCGCCCACGATGAAGGGTTGATCCCAGAATATGGTGAAGCCGGCAATGGTGTTGGCCAGGGAATCCTGCGCCGCCAGACCCACGGCAATACCCATCACCCCCAGCCCGGCGATGGCCGCGCCCACGTTCACGCCCAGCTGGGACAGGGCCATCACTACGCCGAAGGCGATCAACGTGTAGCGGAAGATGCTGTCCACGAGCATGCTCACCAGTTTCTCGTGCAGGCCGGAGTGGCGCATGGTCGCGGCCAGAGGCCGGCGAACGACACGGTAGAGCAGCCAGAAGGCGAACAGGGTGAAGACGGCCGCCAGCAGCCGTGGCAGATAGGACACGGCGGTGGTGATGAGCTGCTGGACATCGAGATAGCGGGTCAAGAATTCCATGAGAGGGCCTCCAGGATGGTGTCGGGCCTACGGGGTTGCCGCGCCCTGCGCGGGGGCATGGAAAAAGGGAGCGCCGGTCGGCGCTCCCCCCTATGTGGCGCTCACCCTTGTGGCGCTCACCCTTGCGGTTTCAGCCGAGGTTTAGCGGAACAGGGCCTTCAGGCTGCCCAAGCTGGTGCTCGCGGTGGCCACGGTGCCCTCGATGATGCCGGGGGTTCCCCAGTCGGGGCCCGCAATCCAGCAGTTCGGGTCATTGTAGTCCGGGCAGGCGGTGCTGGCCAGCACCAAGCTGGGGCCGTCGCCATCGCACTCGCTGGGCCAGTCGCCACCGTCGTCGTAGTCCACCACGAAGACCAGCTCGTCAGCGGCGTTGAAAATCTGCACG
>PDQT01000339.1 GCA_002747875.1 bacterium DOLZORAL124_64_63 | reverse complement strand
TGGCCTTCTCGCGTTATGTGCAGCACGGCATCGACGGGCAGATCATGACCGCCTTTGTCATCGTGCTGGCGGCCGCCGAGGCTGCCGTGGCCCTGGCCATCGTTCTGGCGATGTACCGCAACTTCGGCACCCCGAACGCGGACACCATCGACAGTTTGAAGAGATAAGGGGAACGATCAGTGTTGACCGAAAACGGCATCCTGTATTCCGCGCTGGCGATTCTGCTGCTGCCGCTGACGTCCTACGCGTTGACCTTCTTCTTCGGGAAGAAGCTGCCGCGCAAGGGCGACTTCATCGGCGTCACGCTCATGGGCGTTGCCTGGGTCCTGTCCTGGCGCATCTTCTGGACCTTCTGGAAGATCGGCGACCCCGCCTACCGGCTGGAAAAAGGGTTCACGTGGGTGGACCTGGGCGGCTTCCACATCGACGCGGGCATTCTGGTGGACGGCATGACCAGCGTCATGCTCATGGTGGTGACCACCGTCAGCTTCTTCGTGCACCTGTACAGCACCGGCTACATGCACGGCGACCGGCGTTACGAGCGCTTCTTCGCCTTCCTGGGTTTCTTCACCTTCGCCATGATGGGCATCATCCTGTCGAACAACGTCTTCTTCCTGTACGTGTTCTGGGAGCTGGTGGGGTTGGCCAGCTATCTGCTGATCGGCTTCTTCTTCCACAAGCACAGCGCCGCCAACGCCAACAAGAAGGCCTTCCTGACCAACCGTGTGGGCGACTGGGGTTTCTGGCTGGGCATCCTGACCTTCTTCACGGCCACGGGCACGCTGAACTACTTCGAGCTGTTCGCCCACGTGCACGCCGGCACCATCAAGGGCACCCTGCTGACCTTTGCCGGTCTGGGTCTGTTCATGGGCTGTCTGGGCAAGTCCGCCCAGATGCCCCTGCACATCTGGTTGCCCGACGCCATGGAGGGCCCGACGCCCGTGTCCGCCCTGATCCACGCCGCGACCATGGTGGCCGCCGGCGTCTACATGGTGGCCCGGCTGTTCCCGCTCTTCGGCCCCACCACCTTGATGGTGGTCTGCTACGTGGGCGCGGTGACGGCCTTCGTGGCCGCGACCATCGCCTTGGTCAAGACGGACTTCAAGCGGGTGCTGGCCTTTTCCACGTTGAGCCAGTTGGGGTACATGGTCATGTCTCTGGGCGCGGGGGACAGCGTGAACGCCATGTTCCACCTGACCACCCACGCCATGTTCAAGGGGCTGCTGTTCCTGACGGCCGGTTCGGTCATCCACGCGGTGCACAGCCAGGAGATCACCGACATGGGCGGCCTGCGCAAGAAGATGCCCATCACCTTCGTGACCTACATGATCGGTACTTTGGCCCTGGCCGGTGTGCCTTTCCTGTCGGGTTTCTATTCCAAGGACGGCATCCTGGGTTCGACCTTGGCCATGGGCATGGTCAACGGCCACTATCTGCCGTTCATCCTGGGCATTCTGGCCGCGGTGCTGACGCCGTTCTACATGTTCCGTTTGACCTTCCTGTCCTTCTTCGGCGAGCCGAAGGACAAAGAGCGTTACGACCACGCCCACGAATCGCCCTGGACCATGACCGTGCCGCTGATCGTGCTGGCGGTCTTCTCCATCTTCGTCTCCGGTTTCCACACCGCGGACACGGGCTGGTTCAGCAAGTACGCCGCGCCTTATGACGTGCCGGCCATCGCGGCGGAGTTCCATCTGGAGGGCGCGGCCGGCGGGCATGAATTGGTGGTGGCTGGTCATCAGGAGGGGCATCACGCTCTGGACCATGACGCTCTGCACCACATCCATCACACCGCCCATGTCCGGGCCATGATCATGTCCATCATCATGGTGATCCTGGGTATCGGCGGCTCCTGGTGGGTTTACCATCTGCACAAGATCGACCCCGCCAAGATCCAGGCGCGCCTGCACGGCGTGTACACGGTTCTGCAGGGGCAGTATTTCTTCGATGAATTCTACGCGGCCACCGTCTATCGCTTCACCCTGTGGTGGGCCAATGTGTGCGCCGCCTTCGATCGCATCGTCGTGGACGGAATCGTCAACGGGACAGCTTACCTGACCCGGGGCGCCAGCTTCATCAGCGGCAGCATCGACAAGTATCTGGTGGACGGGGCCGTCAATGGCGTCGCTGCCGTGTTGCAAGGGTTCGGTGAGGTTTTCCGTCATGTTCAGACCGGTCGTGTCCAGACGTACCTGGTGTACGTCAGCGCCTCGGTTCTGGTCTTGGTTCTGGTTTACAATGTTCTGTAAGGTGAAGACACCCGAGAGGAGCGCCACGCATGGGTGAGCACATTCTATCCTGGATGACCTTCTTCCCGGTCATCGGGGCGGCTGTGATCGCTTTCATCCCTTCGGAGAAGAAGGAGATCATCAAGACGACGGCCGCGGCCGCCGCCGCTGTCCCCCTGATCCTGGCCGTCCAGCTGTTCCTGACCTTCGACAGGGGGGTGAGCGCCGCGGGCGGGACCCTCGAGTCCTTCCAGTTCGTGGAGCACTACACCTGGATCAAGGCCTTCAATATCGAGTACTTCATGGGGATCGACGGCCTGTCCGTGCCCATGGTGCTGTTGACGGCTTTCCTGTCGTTTCTGTGCATCTTCGCCAGCTGGGGCATCGACAAGTCGGTGAAGGGCTACTTCAGCCTTTTCCTGATCTTGGAAGCCGGCATGTTCGGCGTCTTCTGCGCGCTGGATTTCTTCCTGTTCTACGTGTTCTGGGAAGTGATGCTGCTGCCCATGTACTTCCTGATCGGTATCTGGGGCGGCCCGCGCCGCGAGTACGCCGCCATCAAGTTCTTCCTCTACACCCTGGCGGGCTCCGTGCTGATGCTGCTGGCCATGATCGGGTTCTACCTGCACACGGTGAACCCCGAGACCGGCGGGCACACCTTCAACATGCTGCACATGATGAACCAGGGGAACCATGACAGCTGGCTGCAGATGTCCAACATCCGGCACCTGCTGTGGTTCGGCCTGTTCATCGGCTTCGCCATCAAGGTGCCCATCGTGCCGTTCCACACCTGGTTGCCGGATGCCCACGTGGAGGCGCCCACGGCCGTGTCCGTCATCCTGGCCGGTGTGTTGCTGAAGATGGGTACCTACGGCATTCTGCGGATCAGCTATCCCATGCTGCCGGACATGGCCCAGTGGTTCGCCTACCCCATGGTCATCCTGGGGGCCATCAACATCCTGTACGGCGCGTACTGCGCCATGGCCCAGTCGGACATGAAGAAACTGGTGGCGTATTCTTCGGTCTCGCACATGGGCTATGTGCTGCTGGGCATGGGCTCTGCCGTGAAGGCGGGCCTGAGCCTGAACAGCGCCCAGGCGGCCCTGAACGGCGCCGTCCTGCAGATGTTCAACCACGGCACCATCACCGCCATGATGTTCCTGAGCGTGGGCGTCATTTACGACCGCGCCCACCATCGCCGCATCAACGGCTTCGGCGGTCTGGGCATGCAGATGCCCATCTACTTCAGCTTCTTCAGCTTCTGTCTGTTCGCGGCCCTGGGCCTGCCCGGCCTCAGCGGCTTCATCAGCGAGGCCATGATCTTCATGGGCGCCTTCCCGGCCTACCGCACGGTGGCCATGATCAGCGCCCTGGGCATCATCATCGGCGCGGCTTACGTGCTGTGGATGCTGCAGCGCGTCTTCCTGGGCCCCAAGAACGACGAGTACGACAACCTGCCCGATATCAACACCCGGGAAATGTTCACCCTGGTGCCCATCGGGATCATCGTCCTGATCCTGGGCGTGTACCCCATGCCCGTGCTGAATCTGATGCGCCAGTCCATGACCAACTTGATCCAGGTGGTGGCCGGCTAGGCGCCGCTGCATGAGGAGCGTTCCTGAATGGAACTGACGAACTTGAATATCCCCAACTGGTCGGACATGGCCCACTGGATGCCCGAAGCGGTCCTTACCCTGACCTTCCTGGCGGCTCTGATCGGTGACCTCGTTGTCCGCGGCCGGCGTCCCTGGGTGCCGATGATCCTCTCGGTCATCGGCTTGGTGATCGCGGGAATTTTCACGGTGCTGGACCTGGGGCAGCCGGCCCAGACCATCATGGGCGACCTGATCATCGTCGACGGCATGGCTGCTTTTTTCCGGCTGTTGCTGATCTTCACCGGCCTGGCGACGGTCCTGTTCGCCTGGACCAGCGAAGAGATCATGGGCCGCGCCCGCGAGAACAAGGGCGAGTTCTTCGCCCTGACGGTCATGCTGACCCTGGCCACCTGCGTCATCGCCGAGGCCCGCCACCTGCTGATGCTTTTCCTGGCCATGGAAGGCGTGGGCCTGAGCAGCTACGTCATGGCCGGCTACATGCGCTTCAACCTGCGCAGCACCGAGGCCAGTCTGAAGTATGTGCTCTTCGGCGCCGTCAGCAGCGCCGTGATGCTGTACGGCCTGAGCCTGCTGTACGGCCTGACCGGCAGCATGGACTTCCTGGCCATCCGGGAGGTGTTGCTGAGCGGCCGGGTGGATGCCTTCGGCCTGCTGGTGGCCGTCATCCTGATCTTCGCCGGCTTCAGCTTCAAGGTGGCGGCGGTGCCGTTCCACTTCTGGTGCCCCGACGTGTACCACGGCGCCCCGACCCCGGTCAGCGCCCTGTTCAGCGTGGGCCCCAAGGCGGCCGGCTTCGCCCTGATGATCCGTTTCTTCTACAGCATCTTGGCCGTCGGCCCCGACGCCGCCGCCAGCGCCGGCCTGATCCAGCAGATCAACTGGCCGCTGCTGCTGAGCGTCATCTCCGCGGTGACGATGACCTTCGGCAACCTGGTGGCTTTGCGCCAGACCAACGTGAAGCGCATGCTGGCCTACTCCAGCATCGCCCACGTGGGGTACCTGCTCATGGGCTTCGTGCTGCTGAGCGAGGCGGGCCTGGCCGCCATCCTGTTCTACCTGCTGGTCTACACGCTGATGAACCTGGGTGCCTTCTTCTACGTCACGGCCATCAACAACCACCTCAAGAGCGAGGATCTGGCCGACTACGCCGGCATCGGTTTCCGCGCCCCCTGGGCCGGCGCCATGATGGTGGTTTTCCTGGCCTCCTTGACGGGGGTGCCGCCCTTCGCGGGCTTCATCGGCAAGTTCTACCTGTTCACCGCCGCCATGGACAAGAGCCTGTTCTGGCTGGTGATCGTTGCGGGTCTGAACTCCGTGGTGGGTCTGTACTACTACTTCAAGGTGGTCAAGGCCATGTTCCTGACCACCCCGCCCGAAGGCGCGGACACGGCCCCGCTGAAGCTGTCCTGGCTGCAGTATGTGGTGCTGGCGGTGCTGGCGGTGCCGACGCTGGGGCTGGGGCTTTTCTTCGGGCCGGCCATGCAGCTGGTGCGGTCGGCCATGGCTTTGTTCGCGGCAGGGGTCTGATTTCGGGTCTGGGTTCCTGCTGTGTTTGGTTCGTCCCCCGGTGGTTGGTTCCGCCGGGGGCTTTTTTTCTTGTGTGGATTGGTCTGGACATACCCGCCGGCGGGTATGCGGCGATCCGGTGGGTGCGGTATCATGTCAGGGTCCATCTTCAGCCTGAGCAGGAGCGATCATGCCCGATTCCAACCAGCGTATTGTGTGTCTCACGGAAGAGCCCACGGAAATTCTCTATCTCTTGGGCGAGGAGCGCCGCGTGGTGGGCATCAGCGCCTACACCAAGCGGCCACCGGAGGCGGCGCGGGACAAGCCCGTGGTGTCGGCCTTTCTGGACGGCAGCGTGCGGAAGATTCAGGAGCTGGAGCCCGATCTGGTCATCGGGTTTTCCGAGGTCCAGGCCAGGCTGGCGGCCAAGCTGATCGCGGACGGGTTGCAGGTGGTCATCTTCAATCAGCGCAGCTTGCGGGAGATACTGGAGGTGGTGGTCAGCATCGGGCGTCTGGCGGGGGCGGGAGACAAGGCGCAGGCCCTGGCTGAGGATCTGCAGGGGCGTCTGGCGGCGGCGGAGGCTCGTTCGGCGCGCCATGGGCGCCATGGGCGTCATGGGCGTCGCCCCCGGGTTTATTTTGAGGAGTGGCCGGATCCGGCCATCAGTGGGATCCGCTGGGTGAGCGAGTTGATCGGTCTGGCGGGAGGGGAGGATATCTTTGCGGACCGGGCCCGGCAGGGATTGTCCAAGGATCGGGTGGTGACGCCTGAGGAGATCGTGGCGCGGGATCCGGAGGTGGTTCTGGCCAGTTGGTGCGGGAAGCCCTTCGATCGGGATGTTTTTCTGGCGAGGGCGGGGATGGAGTCTTTGGCGGCTGTGCGGCAGGGGCAGGTGCATGAGCTGGATCCGGCGATCATTCTGCAGCCCGGGCCGGGGGCGATTCTGGCGGGATTGCCGGAGTTGGAACGGATTATCGGGGGATGGGAGTCGGGGGGATAGGGAGAGCGGGGGGCTATATGTCGAAATAGCGTGAAATATCGACATGTTTTGGTGGCATGAAACCCAACCCTTGACAGCCTGCCACCAAAAGAAGATACTTTGATCGGATGCCGTACAAAGTTCCGCGATGGCCGGACAATGGGCACCATGGCCCGATCCCGCACCCACGGAGGCGCGCAGTGAAACGCATGACCCGGACTCTCCCCGCTCTGGCCCTTACCCTGATCGCCCTGATCGCCCTGTTGGCCTTGTTGGCCCTATCCGCCTGTAGCGAGCGGAACCTTGCTGAACTGGACATTGCCGGCAACGAGGTGGACCCCGACGTCTTCATCGACGCCTTCGGGTCCAATCTGGACTACGCCGCCTTCGAAGGTTCTTACTACGATGCCTTGGCCATCGATGGGGAAAACGGCGTGGACGGCAGCGCCGCCCTGCACTACACCATCCCGCTGGGCAACTGGGCCGGCGGCTCCTATTACACCCGCGTGGAACGGGACCTGAGCAGCTTCAACGCCCTGGTGCTGGACGCGAAGGCCAGCCGGCCTCTGGAGTTGAACAGCCTGGGCTTCGGCATCGGCATCCAGACCGAACCCGTTTACCAGGGCGAAATCAACAACACGCCCCTGTCCCAGATCTGGTCCCAGGTCGTTATCCCCATCCCCAACCCCTCGCGCTTGACGGCGGAGAAGGGCCTGTTCTGGATGAGCGAAGCCGAGGACGGCGCCGCGGTGGATGTCTGGTTCGACAACGTGCGCTACGCCCAGGTGCCCACCATAACGAACCCCCGTCCCGTGATGGATAACGCCACGGTCACCGCCCTGCTGGGTGAGACCGTCACCATCAACGGCACGGCCACCACCTTCAGTGTCGATGGCGCGGACGTGACGGTGCGCCACACCGCGGCGCATTTCGACTACATCAGCAGCGACGAGGCCGTCCTCACGGCGGAAAACGGCGTGGTGACGGCCGTGGGGGGCGGCACCGCCACCGTGACCGCCCTGCTGAACGGCGTCCATGTGGACGGCGAGGTAAGCGTCACGGTCATCGCCCCGCCCAGCGAGCCCGCGCCCGCGCCCACCCTCCCGGCCACCGACGTGCTGGCCCTTTACAGCAACGCCTACACGGGTGCCACCACCGTCGACACGTGGCGGGCACCCTGGTCCAGCGCCAGTGTGGCGGTCCATGATCAGCAGATTGCCGGCGATGACGTGAAGGCCTACACGGGGCTGACGAACAACGCGTACGTGGGCATCGAATTCACGGGTGATCCCATGGACGCGGAAGGGGCCGGCATGACCCACTTCCATGTGGATTTCTACGCGCCCGGGGGCTCGGTGCTGACCTTCAAGCTGGTGGACTTCGGTGCCGACGGCGCCTATGGCGGAGGCGATGACTCCGAATACGCCCTGACCCTGCATGGAGGATCCGATCCCCGGTTCGCTACCGGCGAATGGGTTGCCGTGGACGTGCCACTGGCGGACTTCGCGGGGATGAACTTCGGCCATGTGGCGCAACTCATCTTGCAATCGGTGAACGTGGGCGATGTGTGGATCGACAACATCTACTTCCACAAGTAGTGGGGAAAGCCGTGTGATGAAAAATATCCAGCTCCTGATTGTGATGCCGGTGGCCGGGATCCTGGGGGTCCTGGGAGTTCTGGGACTTCTGGGGGTTCTGGCCGGCTGCGCTTCCGAGCCTTACGATCCGAACGGCGGCGGCGTTGGTGGTGGCAGTGGCGGTCACGGCAATCCCGGCTGGGTTCTGATCTGGCAGGAAGAGTTCAGCGGTTCGGCGGGCAGCGCCATCGACGCCACCAGATGGGCCTTCGACACCGGGGGCCATGGTTTCGGTAACCAGCAACTGGAATACAACACCGACCGCACGGACAACGTGCGCCTGGATGGCCAGGGCCATTTGGAGATCGTGGCCCGCGAAGAGAGCTACGGGGGCAACAGCTACACCAGCGGTCGCGTCAAGACCCAGGGCAAGTTCGTCACCCGCTACGGCAAGATCGAGGCGCGGATCAAGCTACCCATCGGGCAGGGTCTGTGGCCGGCCTTCTGGATGCTGGGTGCGGATTTCCCGACGGTGGGTTGGCCCCGCTGCGGCGAGATCGACATCATGGAATACCGGGGCCAGGCTCCATCGCAAGTCCATGGGGCCATGCATGGTCCCGGTTACTCCGGGGCGACGCCTTTTCATGGGAGCTACTCTCTCGGCGGCGCGACCTTTCATGATGGTTTTCATACTTTTGCCGTGGAATGGACACCCGACCGCATCATCTGGCTGGTGGATGGAAACAGTTTTATGAGTCATGATGTCGGAGACCTGAGCAGCGGCATGGAATGGGTCTTCGATCATGAGTTTTTCATTCTGTTGAATGTGGCGGTGGGGGGGACGTATGTGGGGGATCCGGATGGGTCCACGGAGTTTCCGCAGACCATGGTCGTGGACTATGTGCGGGTTTATGCGATGGAGTAGTGGGGGCAGCCACCCCCAACCACCAACAATAATCCAGGCACCGCCTCCTAAATCGCCACCTGCAAATAAGTCCGAATCTCCCACTCCGTACCATCTCCCCGGCGCCTGACTTCCTCCATGACCTCATCCCAGGAATCATACTCCCGCCACCCATCAGGCAGCAGATACCGGTTCGAGTTCTCATCCAGCGTCCGGTACAGCATGCGCACACCGACCTTGGTCACCGGCTCGTCGAACCACTGCGGGGTGCCCAGGGTGTAGCTCAGATCGCCCATCAGCTGCAGGGGGTAGGTCAGGTTCCAGTCCCGGTTGTAGTCGTACACGCCCCAGTCGTTCAGCTTGAGCATGCCGGCCAGGGACCACTGGTTGTGGACCAGGCGGGCGTCCACCCCATAGCGATGGATGATGCGGTTGACCTGGTGGTTCAGCTGGTTCTCGGCCACGCCCCAGCCGGCGGGATCGCCCTGGAAAACCCAGCCGTTGGGTTCGCCCATGCCGCCGTAGATGTTGGCCACCAGGCGGGTGCGCGGGCCCAGCCTGCCGGTGACGCGGCTGTGGATTTCCCACTCGGTGTGGGCGGGCGCGGCGGCGCCGAAGGCGTACTGGATGGTGCCGCCCGCATCGTAGAAGGTCTTGGAGTCGCGGGTGGTGGGCAGGTCCTTGTAGACGAAGCCCAGATTGAAGGCGAACTTGGCGCCCTCACGCTTGTTGTTGTCCCAGGCGTAGAACCAGGTGGCGGGGTGGGGGTCGTAGGTGAAAAGTATCTCGAAGGCCCGCATCTCGCGGTTGTCCACCACGGCGAACGGGTCGGTGGTGGTGCCGGTGGCCGGGTTGTACAGCAGGTTGCGGGGCACGCCGTATCCG
Source organism: bacterium DOLZORAL124_64_63 (assembly GCA_002747875.1). Lineage (GTDB taxonomy): Bacteria > Krumholzibacteriota > Krumholzibacteriia > LZORAL124-64-63 > LZORAL124-64-63 > LZORAL124-64-63. Next base: position 6,682 of record PDQT01000339.1, on the reverse strand, counting down.
GCGGGGATGGGGCCCACGACGGGCTTCTGCCACAGGAAGTTGGGGCCTATCTGCCAGTCGCCCTTGTTGTAGGTGAAGCCGCTGATGATGTTCTTCTGGTTGCCGGAACCGGAGTCCTTCAGCTTCCAGCCGGTGAAGGTGACCACCTCGGTGGGGCCGGCGTCGGCCACCAGGCCCATGTAGGCGCTTTGGGCGTACCAGCGGACGGCGCCCTTCTCGATGCTGACCTTGCCCTTGAAACCCCAGGTGTCGTCGCCGGTGATGTCGTCGGTGCGGATGACGGGGATGTCGCCGGTCTCGTCGTCGAAAAGCTGGAAGCTTTCGCCCACCTTGGTGTTGCCGGACCAGAGGGCGCCGCCCTCGATGTCCAGCAAACCGTACCGGGTGGTGGCCTGCAGCGAGACCTTGCGGGTCTGGGCCGCGGGGGCGGCGCTGCTGGTCCCGATGCTGCTCCGATTGGCGGCGATGTCTTCCTGCAGGATGCCCGTCAGGCCGAAGCGTCCCACCTGCCGCTGGTACTTCAAGAAGATGGCCGGGTTGGCGCCCCACCACAGCTGCGGCCCGTAGGCCAGCTTCAGGCCGCTGAGGGCTTTCTTGCCGGTAATCTCCATGCCCACCGGCGCGCTGCCGTTGTAGATATCGATGTTCTCGCCGTAGTAGGCGTTGCGGTACAGGCCGAAGAAGTCGCCCTCGTGGCCCCAGTGCAGGTGGCCGGTGCGGTAGAAGGCGTTCAGCTCGAAGTTCTCGTCATCCCAGCTCACGCTGCCGCGGTACAGTTTCACGCGGTCCAGGCCCTCGTAGGTGAACGCCTCGCCTTCGGAGATCAGCGACCTGGCGCGGCCCCGGTTCTCGTAGAAAATCTCGTCGATGGGGTTTCCCGGCACGTGGCCCAGAATGTTGAATTCCATGTTGGCGATGACGTTGTCGCTGGGCTTGGCCTCCACCGTGGCGAAGAAGCTTTCCAGGCGATCGAAGCCCAGGAAGGAGGGGTAGCCCTCGGCGTCTTCGGGGCGACCGGGAGTGGTGATCCGGGTGCCGCCGGTGTTGTAGGTTTCCAGCTTCAGCCGCGCGCCGGAAACACGCACCCGATCCTGGTTGTCGGCCTTCAGGGCGCCGGCGGCACCCAGAGCCTCCAGGGAAGCGTAACCGGGGATGATGCTGTTGAAGTGGCGGTTGATGGCGGCCCGGTCCGTGGTAGGAGCGTAGGGGTCCAGCTTGAAGGCGTCGGCCAGGGCGAAGTAGGCGGCGCGGGGGTACAGCGTGTAGCGGCCCTCGCTGTCGGGGAAGCCCTTGGCGCAGATGCCCCACCACTCCTCGTTCATGTTGTTGCCGCCCTCGACGAAATCGTCCGGATAGGCGCGGTTGGGCCAGCTGGCGTTGGTGTCGTGGATGCTCAGGCGTTCTTCCTGGCGGAATTTCCACCAGCCGTCGGACCATTGGAAGATCATGCCGCCGATGGCGTTGCCCACGCCGCCTTTACCGTAGCTGCGCGCGTAAATCTCCTTCCACTGGGCGATCAGGTATCTGGCCTGCATGGCCTGGTCTTCGCGCATTTCCCGCGCGTTGAAGGCGTCGCTGCCGAACTCGGTGTAGACCAGGGGGATGCCCAGCTTGGCCTTGACCACATCGTTCATGTCGCGCACGGAGAGGCCGCGGTACTGGTTGGTGCCGAAGATGTCCAGGTTCGGGCACAGCTCGACAATCAGATCGATGTAGCCCAGATCCCCGTTGGCCATGCTGACGGGCCGCCGGTTGTCCCGCGCGTGGATGCCGTCGATCAGCTCGCCCATCAGGGAATAAAGGTAGCGGGCCTTGGCGGTGTGGCGCTCGCCTGCGGGCAGGGCCTCGATCTCGAAGGATGACCAACTCAGGCCGTAGTTGTTCTCGTTACCCAGCAGCCACATGAGAATACCCGGGGTGTCCCGGTACTCCTCGACCATGGCGAAGACCTCGTTTTTGACTTGGGCGCGCAGCTTGGGGTCCGAGTAGTCGGTGTTGGGGACCCAGTTGCCTTCGATGGTGGCGCCCCAGCGGGCCACGGGGTGATTCAATATGGTGTAAATGCCGTAGCGGTCGTGAATATATTGGATCCAGCGGGCGGGGATGCCCACGTACTGGCGGATGGCGTTCACGCCCATGCTCCGCAGCAGGCCCATTTCCGTGTCCAGGACGGACCGGATGAAGTCATCGGGCTGCCCCCAGAAATCGTAGGCGTAGTTCTCGCCGATGGGCATGTAGCCCCAGTTCATGCCGAAAACCATGAAATCCCGGCCGGCAACCTGCAGCTTCTGGCCCATGCTGTCTTTATGGATGGTGACTTTTTCCACCTCGCCGGCGGAGGCGGTGCCGGCCACCAGGATCAGCACGATGATCAGGATGAGGCGGCGAAGCTGGGGCGGGGAATTCGCAACCACGGGATTCTCCTTATTGGGGACTGGTGGTGTTTGGGATGTCAGCCTTGGTTCGGTTTCCGAACATAGTGGCCGATATGAGGGGACCTGTCAAGGGTCCTCTTTGTGCCTCTCGGTATGTCCCTTAGCATGGTATGGAGGGATTTGTCCAGGGTTTGCCGGGTTGTTCAAAAAAGTTTGTTCGGTGTCCGAATTTAATGTATAATCGGAAATGTCCGTATAAATTTGATTTTTACTGTTTCCCGGGGCCCATGGGGGCCAGAGAGGTCTTGAAAATGAAATTCCGCACCATTGCCCTGACGGTCATGGTGGTGTTGCTGGGCCTGGGACCGGTCAACGGCTTCGCCCAGATCATCGCCTTCACCGAAGATCTGGAATCCCTGGATATGGCCGACCCCAACGCGCTGGGTGACGCCGGCTGGGTTGTCTACGCCAACGTGTTCGACCCCGCGGGCAACTACCTGTACGGCTACGGCACTTTCCCCGCCCCCAACAACCCCGCCGCCCCCGCCTTCTGCGCCTTGGTCGCCGGCGAGGGCGGAGCGGACCAAGGCGCCCAGCAACTGAGCGTTTTCAGCGACTACGAGAACGCCGACCACGCCAACGGCAACACCATCGAAGCGAACGTCTTCAGAGAGTACACCATCGGCTCCGGCGACGTGGGCAAGACCTGGACCTTCGGGTTCGAGGGCAAGCTGGGCGAACTGGTGGCGCCGTCCACCGCCACCGCCTTCATCAAGACCCTGGACCCGTCCAGCGGGTATGCCACCACCAACCTCGTCACCCGGGACATGACCAGCGCTCCGGTGGAGTGGGACGGCTGGACCCTGTCCCTGACCATTGACGCCGACCTGGTGGGCCAGCTCTTCCAGTGCGGCTTCGCCAACACGGCCACCAACTACGATGGCAGCAGCATCATTTACGACAACATTTCCCTGACCGATGCCGGCGGCAACACCGGCAACGGCCTGGTGGCCTACAGCCAGGATTTTGAAAGCCTGGATGCGGCCAACCCCTCTGCCCTGGGTGACGAGGGCTGGCTTGTGTACGGCAACGTCTTCGATCCCGCGGGCAACTATCTGTACGGCTACGGCCCCGCCGGCGCGCCCAACAACCCCGCCGCCCCGGCCTTTTGCACGCTGGTCACCGGCGAGGGCGGAGCCGGCCAGGGCACCCAGCAGCTGAGTGTCTTCAGCGACTACGAGAATGCCGACCACGCCAACGGCAACCTCATCGAAAGCAACCTTTACCGCGAACAGGTCATTGGCGGCGATGATGTGGGCAAGACCTGGGTCTTTACGTTCCAGGCCAGAAAACCCTTCATGGGCGGTGTGACGGCGCCCGCTTCGGCGGCGGCCTTCATCAAGACCCTGGATCCGGCCAACGGCTACAACATGACCAACCACGTCACGCTGGACATGTCGGATATCGGTGGCGAGTGGGCCGATTACAGCCTCAGCCTCAGCATCAATGCCGGCCTGGTGGGCCAGATTTTCCAGATCGGCTTCACCAACACCAGCACCCTGTATCAGCCCACGGCTGTCATTTATGACAATTTGCTGTTGCGCGAGGGCGAGATGAGCCCTGCGCCCATGCCCGAGATGTTCAGCGCCCGACTGGGGCGGAACTATCCCAACCCTTTCAATCCTGCCACCACCATCCCGTTCTCGCTGGAGCGGTCCGCGCGTGTGCAGTTGGCCATCTACGATGTGGCCGGCCGCCTGGTGGCCGAACTGGTGAACGAGGACATGGCCGCCGGCGCGCACGGCGTGGTGTGGGACGGCAAGACCCACGATGGGGCCAACGCGGCCTCGGGGCAGTATCGTTGTGTGCTGAGGACTGCGGAGGGCGTCCAGTCGCGTGGGATGGTCTTGTTGAAATAGAGGAAGATGGAAATCGAGGATCGACCCATCCGGGGGCGGCGTCAGGCGGCTCCCGGATTTTTTTGGGGGGGATATACCCGCCGGCGGGTATCCGGGCCGGTTGCCGAGCCCTCCACTTAACGGGAACTGGAGCAAGAGGTTTCTGTTTACATTGTTGCCCACCACATCAGCGATCCGCATCTGGAGTGGTAGGATTTTTATCGGAAAACCATGGCCACAAAGACCATCTCGGCATATTTAGTTTTTAACGAATTAAAGAGGGGTTAAACACCCGAATGCGGGCTAGAATACCGACAAGGACACGCCCGTATCAACCGCCGGGTCCAAGAGTGGATCCGCCGCCAGTTCGGGAAACGCCAACGCTCAAGGAGAAAAAAGATGCGCACATTCAAAACATGGCCCATGATGCTGACCCTGCTGACCCTGCTGCTCGCCATTCCCGCCATCGCCGCCACCTACGATATCGACACCAGCCACAGCGCGGTGGAATTCAAGATCAAACACCTGGCCATCAGCAACGTGAAGGGGACCTTCGACAGCTTCGAGGGCACCTTCAGCTACGTTTCCGGCCAACCGGACCAGTGGCAGGTCAACGCCACCATCGACGTGGCCAGCGTGGATACCGGCAATGCCAAACGTGACGATCATCTGAAGAACGAGGACTTCTTCAACGTGGCTCAGCACCCTACTATAGTTTTCAAATCCACGGGTGTGAAAATGGATGGTGATGAGGGCAAGCTCATGGGCGACTTGACGATGCACGGCAAGACCCTGCCCGTGACCCTGGATCTGGAGTTGAACGGCGAAATCACCGATCCCTGGGGCAACCAGCGGGTGGGCTTCACCGCCACGGGGAAGATCGATCGCCGCGAGTGGGACCTGACCTACGGCAGGGTCATGGAAGGTGGCGGCCTGATGATCGGCAACGACGTGAAGCTGACCATCGAGATCGAAGGCATTCAGCAGAAGTAGCGTCCGGCAGGAGTAGCGAAACCGCGGCCCGGCCGGAATAGATCAGGGCAACGACCCTTCGGGAGGACCCCATGAAAAACCTGATGCTGCTGGTCATCGTGAGCGGGTTCTGGCTTGGGCCTGGGTTCTGGGCCGGGCCTGGGTTTGGCGCGAAGGCCTTGGCCGCCGAGCCCTTGGCTGCCGACCCTTTGGCCACCGACCCTGTGGCCACCGACCCCGTCTTCCAGGATCACTTCCTGGACGAGACCCTGCGCGTGGACTACCACCACACCGGGAACGCCACCGAGGAGATCATCGCCCTGGATCATCTCTGGCGGCAGGGCATCTATTCCGGCAGCCGCACCCACCTGATCGATCGCCTGAACCTGGGGCGCTACTACGCCAAGGCCTACGACGCGGAAAGCGGTCGGCTGCTCTGGTCCCGGGGTTTCGACAGCTACTTCGGCGAATGGAAGACCACCGCCCCGGCCCTGGAGGGGGTGCGGCGCACCTACCATGAGTCGGTGCTCATGCCGTTCCCGAAGAAGCCGGTCGTCTTCGCGCTGGAGGTCCGGGGACGGGACATGCAACTGCGGGAAATCTTCCGCGCGGAAATCGATCCGGCCTTCTACGGCATCCGGCGGGATCCGCTGATCGACGGAGTGGAAGTTATCCGGGCCGCGTACCACGGGGATCCGCACGGGCGCGTGGACATCGCCATCCTGGGCGATGGCTACACCGCCGCCGAACGCGACAAGTTCGCCGCGGATGTGCAGCACTTCGCCGACCTGATGCTGGGCTACGAGCCCTACGCCGCCATGCGCGACCGTTTCAACATCTGGGGCGTGCTGAAGCCGTCGGCGGAAAGCGGGTGCGATGAACCCAGCCGGGGCGTTTTCGTGGCCAACGAGTTGGGCAGCACCTTCGACAGCCTGAACAGCCCGCGCTACCTGCTGACCGAGGAAAACCGCCGCATCCGCGACGTGGCCGCCCACGCGCCCTACGACGTGCTCTACATCATGGTCAACAGCGAACGCTACGGCGGCGGGGGCATCTACAACCTCTTCTGCACCTTCACGGCGCACAACCAGTGGAGCGATTTCGTCTTCCTGCACGAATTCGGCCACAGCTTCGCCGGGCTGGCGGACGAATACTATTCCTCCAGCACGTCCTACAACGATTTCTATCCCGCCGGCCAGGAACCCCACGAGCGGAACATCACCACCGATCCGCGGCATCCCAAGTGGCGCCATCTGCTGACCGACGGGGTGCCCCTGCCCACGCCCTGGGACAAGCCTCGGTATGACGCCATGGACGCGGAGTACCAGCAGCGGCGCAACAAGTTGAACGACAAGATCGCGATGTTGATGCAGGGCGGCGCGCCGCAGGGGCGGATCGAGGCGGCCAAGGCGGAGTTCGAGGCGCTTTCGCGGAGCC
>PDQT01000338.1 GCA_002747875.1 bacterium DOLZORAL124_64_63 | reverse complement strand
CACTTCGGGCAGGTGGGCGCCTTCGAAGGGGGCGGCTACGTGAGCGAGGGCATGTACCGGTCGCAGATCGACTGCATCATGTTCACCAAGGGCCTGAAAAAATTCTGCGCGGCGTGCGTGGCGGGGATCCGGGAAGTCACGGAGCAGTACACCGAATAGTGCCCGCCGGCGGGTATCGTGGAATCGGCACAGAGGGGCTGCTAAAGCAGCCCCTCTTTCTTGGCCAGGGCTTCGCACTGGTCGGCGATGTGGTCGAAATCCTCCAGGTCGGGATACTCGCGGGCCAGCTTGCGGGCCACGGGGATGGCCTCCACCAGCCGGCGGGTTTTGACCAGGAGGCGGCACTCCAGCT
>PDQT01000343.1 GCA_002747875.1 bacterium DOLZORAL124_64_63 | reverse complement strand
AAAAGCATATCCCGGTAGTAGCCGCGCTGCTTGGCGTACCAGGCCCGCAAGGAGGCGTGATCCTCGTGCGCGACGGCCCCGAAGATGTGCATCCCGATGACGCTGGAGCATAGGGACACCGTGTGCTCGGCAATGGCCTGCTGGTTGAAGATCGCGTTGTCGGTCATCAGGGCACCGATGCGCAGACCGCAGGCGTTCCACACCTTGCTGGTGGTCTCGACGCTGATGCGCCGGCCCTCGATGCCGGGCACGTCCGCATCGGTGATGCCCCAGATGCTGGTGCAGGGCTCCGCCGGGTCCGCCTCGTCGTCGCCGGTATAGTAGAGTTCGCGGTAGGCCTCGTCGCTGACCAACCACAGGTCGTGTTTCACGGCCAGCTTGGCCAGCTCCACCAGGGTGGCCTTGTCGTAGTACTGGCCCGTGGGGTTGTCGAAGGGGATGACGACGATGGCGCCGGGATCGTTCTCCTGGATGGTCTTCTCGATTTCGGCGATGGCCGGCAAGCTGAACTTGCCATCGTCACCCAGCAGGCGGGTGATGGAGCAGGTACCCCGGTCCAGGCGCTGGCACAGGGTCTTGTAGTTGGTGTAGGCCGCGTCGATCAGCAGGAGAGGCTTTTCTCCGCTACCGCCGGGTCCGCAGATACCGCACACCAGCAGCTCCATGGCCTGGGTGCCGCCTTCGGTGATATGCCCGTGAATCTTGGAAACGTCGAAACCGCTGCTGGCGATGACGTTCTTGAAGGCGTCGATGCACTCGGGAACGCCGCTGGTAGCCGAGTACTTGACGACGCCGTCCTTGAAGGGGCTGTCCTGCGCGTCGAGGTTGAACATGCGCTTGGTCATGGCCGGGTACATGGGAAGCTGGATGTTGCCGATGGCCACGTTGATGGCCTCGGTTCCGTCCTGGCGCTCATCGTAGCGGATCTGCGCCATCCGGATCACCGAGGGGCGTCGGCCCTGGAACAATTTCGACATCTGAGGCATTGGCCGCCCTCCACGAGGTTGGGGTTTCCGGAAAGGTGGTTGGTGGGCAGGGGGGGCGCAAGGTCAATGCGGGGGGGATACAGCAAGACCCCCCATGCGGGGGGTCTTGCAAGCCGGGAACCGAAAGGGGGATCCGTCCCTGTGATCCCGACCGGAACTATTCCTCCAGCAGCGCCTTGTCATAAGCGTCCTTGAGTTCGTAGCGAGAGATGCCGCGCTTGCGGACCGGGTCGTCCTCGTACCCCATGCCGGCCCAGTCGATGCGGGTGTCGTCGCCCGTTTTGGAGTGGCAGGCGGCGCATTTCAGGGCTTTTTCCGCGGGGGCCACCATGTGGTTGATGCCCCAGTAGCTTTCGGTGGGGGCAAAGCCGTATTCGCCGCTGAACTCCTGGCCCACGCTCCGCATGCCGGCCTGGATGGCGTCGGCCCAGTCGAAGCTCTTCCAGAAGCCGCCCTTGCCGAAGAGCTTGGGCACGGCGATGGTCTTGTTCTTCACATCGTAGGGCTGCTTGCCCGCCATGACCTTGAAGGGATAGATCTTGGCCTTGGGGTCGATGCGGTTGCCCTGAGGGTAGTTCAGGTGGGTCACCTCATCAGGGTTCATGACGTCGCCCAGCAGGTACTGCGTGCTCTTGCCGTTGTACCAGGCGTAGGTGGGGACCACGTTCTTTTCCCACTTGAAGGAGCCCTTCTTCTTCATGAATGTGTGCTTCCCGAACTCGTCCTTGGTGTCCTGCATGTCGGTGCCGGCGGTGCTCCAGTCCCACCAGGTCTTGGTGGGGTTGGCTCGGGCGAACTCGGGGATGTGGCAGGTCTGGCAGGCCACGGATTTGTAGTGCCAGTTGAGGATGTTCTTCTCGTGCACGTCCTCGTCGTGGCAGCTGGTGCACTCCAGGTGGTTGCCGCCACCGGGGCTGACGAACAGGGCGTTGCCGGTGATGTTATGGTTCTCGGTGGTGTGGCACTCGGTGCAGCTGAAGTCTTCGCCGTCCGGGCTCATGTGCACATCCAGCTCTCGGGAGGGATTCTTGAGAGCCTTTTCCATGTCGCCGTGCTTGACGTTGTTGCCGCCGCCGCCTTTGAAGTGGCAGGCGCCGCAGTTGTGGCGGCTGGGCATGCCGGCGCTACGCGCGAGGCTGGCCAGGTCCTGGGGCTCCCAGATCTTGCCCTTCCATTCCTTGGGCTCGTAGACCGGGTGGCCGGCGCCGGTGGGGAATTTCTTGTACTTGCCGGTTTGGTCGTGGCAGACAAGGCAGTCGATGTTGTTTTCGTTTTCGAAATCGAAGCTGGCGTCTTTCCAGCCGTAGCCGGCGTGGCAGCTGGTGCAGCGGGGCCAGTTGCTGTCCACGGCAATGCAGAAGTTGTTCAGCGT
>PDQT01000342.1 GCA_002747875.1 bacterium DOLZORAL124_64_63 | reverse complement strand
CTGTGGGCCACGTCATCATGGCATTCCAGGCAGGCTTCGGTCACTTCGGGGCCCGTCTTGAAGGGACCCTCGATATCCTGATGGTCTTCGACAAGGTCCAACGCCAAAGCGGAACCGGTCCCAGCGAACATGGTCAAAGCGAATATGGAACTGGCGATCAACAGCAGTTGGGCAACCTTGGGCATGGCAACAGCCTCCAAACAGGGAACATGAGCAACACATTCAAGGACTCAATTTCCTTTGATAATCGAAATTCTAACGGGATCTCAGGGGAATAGGAAGAAAAAATATGACAAATATGTGACACAATGCAGGCGGCCGAGCTTTTTCCTCCCGGAAAAAGATGCGCCGGGAGAAAAGGCGCTCACCCCGGGCGCGATGCCGTCGATACAAAGTGGAACCAGACGTCTCGTGTGAAAAACAGGGACAGGGTTGCTGACAAGCGCCACGACAGGGAGGCCGGCCGGAATATGCCCGTCAATTTTTGCGAACACCTGGAATCCTACGGGGTGGCCTATGGCCGCGCCCGGGCCAGTTACCGGCATTGCGTTCATTTGCTGGAGACCTGTCTGGAAGAACCGCAGAACAGTGCCTTGCCGACCAACCTCGCCGCATCCCTGCAGGAATGGCTGACGGAAACGGGAACCCTACGGCAGCAATTCAAGCTGCTGGTAGACGAGGGGACCATCGTTCTGGCCAGGAATCCGGAGGCGGAACGGAAATTTCAGGGGAAGCGCTTCCCGGTATGTGGCGCATGCGCTTTTCAGGTGCCGCGTCTGGAGTTTTCGGACTTCCGGTGGGATGAGTCGGGAGAACTTCTTTTCCAGGACAGGCCCTTGCCCGTGCCGGCATCCCAAACGCCGGCATCCCAAACGCCGGAGGCCGACGCGGTACCGGCCTCCGGGGCAACCATCTGAGCGGGGATCAGGATCCGAAGAAATTGGTCTGACCGAAATCCTGCACATCATCCCCAAAGGTCGTGATCTCGTCCCCGTCGACGATGAAGGTGGCGTGCGTCCCGTAGAGGCGGCTGAATTCCACCTTGCACTCCCGTCCACCGGGGGTCCGCAGGAAAATCTCCACAAATTTCTTGTTCGAGGGAGATTCCAGGTTTTTGGCACAGACGGGGCAGAAGAAATCCAACGCCACGCCGGGTTTCAGATCAGCCTCCACCGTCGGATCACATATGAACTTGTAGTTGCCGGGCTGGGGGCTGAGGAGGATCATCCCCTGTTTCTGGGCGTGCCGCACGGTCAGCAGGATTTTGACGCTGGGGTTCAGTACCGAACGGCAATGGGGGCAAGCGAATGTTTTCTTCATGGCCTTCCTTTCCAGGAAATTTCCAGGAAAAACAGTATCTGATGACAGGAAATACCTCGCCAAGGGATTTGTAAACCCCAAATCTTCGCCTTTTTCGATAACTGAGAAATGAACCTGTCTTTGGGAATGGCCACAAAAAGGCAAAACCACCCACTTCAAGTGGAGAATCAAGTAAAGGGGCGGTCAGATCCTAAAAAAAATCCACAGAGAAGAATTTTGGTGTTTACAAGGGATTTGTTTTCGTGCTAGACTCTGGAAGTCGAAAAAGCCAAGCCTTCGCTTCCTGCTCGTCAACTTTGCACAACATCAGCGTAGGGGGGGCTTTGCGCTTTTTAGACTCTGTTATTATCGCCCGACTTCTAAACGCAAGGAAGATCGGGGGATATGTTCCGGCCACGCGCTCGCCAAGATATCGTGGCGTGGTCAGGACAACCCAATGATTTCCTCATCCGGGGGAAATCAAGATCATTAATCGATGGGAGACCCTATCATGCG
>PDQT01000341.1 GCA_002747875.1 bacterium DOLZORAL124_64_63 | reverse complement strand
GTGGGTTCTGCTGCTGCTGCCGACCTGGGCAATCAGTACAAGGACACCAAGACCAACAGCCACGTTATGATGAACCCCGGCACCCCTGATGGCCGCGAGGGTGGCGAGACCATAGCTGATGCTTTCGCCATCACGGCCCTGCCCTTCGAGGACACCGGCAACACTTCCGACAACGTCGACGACTACGATGCCGAGTGCCCCTACAGCGGCTCCACCAGCCCTGACGTGGTTTACAGCTACACCCCCGCCGCTGACGAGTTCATCAGCGTCGACCTGTGTGGCACCGGCTACGACAGCAAGACCTACGTGATCGACGGCGACATGAACATCATCGCCTGCAACGACGATTTCTACTTCAGCGATCCTGACTGCGGTAGCTACACCTCCTTCATCGAGATGGCTTCCCTGACGGGCGGCGTTGAGTACTTCATCGTGGTCGATGGTTACGGTGGCGCCGGTGGCGACTACGTTCTGAGCGTCGAGGTTGTCACTCCTCCCGAGCCCTGTGTGCTCGAGTGCAATGGCGTCGAAGAAGGCGAGCCCGAGCTGGTCACCGACTACATGGACGTCTACAACAGTGGTTGCAACGACGACAGCGGCCTGTATCCCTTCCAGAGCCTGCAGGGCACTGGCGACGAGATGCTGGACTTCTGCGGCGTTTCCGGCTGGTACAACTTCGGTTCCTCCCAGTACCGTGACACCGACTGGTTCATCGCTGCGTTCGGCGAGACCGGCATTATCGAGTGGACCCTGGACGCTGAGATCGAGACCTATGGTTTCCTGCTGGGCGGCGAAGTGGCCACCTGTGGTGCCAACATCACCGTGGACGAGGCCATCACGGCCGGTCCTTGCGCTCCTGCGACCATGACTCTGCAGGGTAACCCTGGTGACACCGTGTTCCTGTGGGTTGGCCCCTCGGAATACACTCCCCCGGTGGGCTTCGTGGGTAACGAGTACGATTACGTGGGTCACTTCGAGGGTATTGAGGACGGCATCATCGCCACCTCGATCATGAGCTTCGACGGCGTCAAGAGCCTGTACCGGTAATTCGGTTAGACTCAGTCAAAGTCGATACCGCCTAGCGGTGAAGGGCCGGGAGAAATCCCGGCCCTTCGTTCATTAAGTCCGGCCATCCAGCCCAATTCCCCGCCCTGCCCCATACCCGCCGGCGGGTATGCTCCATATTGACGGCGCGCATCCCTTTCTGGTATTCTGGATTCAGAATCTCTGGATCATCGGGGTTGCCGTGAGGGGGATTGCCGCGAGGCGAATTGTTGTGAGGCGGATTGTTCTGAGATCTTGGCCCCAGAGAGGTTTTCTTGTTCCCAAGAAACCTAGGGGCCACCCCCACTGGGGGGGGGGCATCATGCGCTATTTTTTCCTGTTCCTGCTGATGCTGGCTTGCGTGGGCTCGGCGATAGCCTTCGATCTGGGCAATCAATACCAAGTCACCAAGACCAACAGCCACGTTATGATGAATCCCGGCACTCCTGATAGCCGCCAGGGTGGCGAAACCGTGGCTGACGCTTTCGTCATCACGACTCTGCCCTTTAATGACGTCGGCAACACGACCGACAACGTCGACGACTACGATGTCGCATGCCCCTACAGCGGCTCCACCAGCCCCGACGTGGTTTACAGCTACACCCCCGCCGCCGACGAGTTCATCCGCGTCGACCTGTGTGGTTCCGGCTATGACACCAAGACCTACGTGATTGACGGAGACATGAACCTCATCGCCTGCAACGAGGATTTCTACTACGGCGATCCTGACTGCGGTCACTTCACTTCCTGCATCGAGATGGCTTCCCTGACGGGCGGTGTTGAGTGCTTCATCGTGATCGATGGCTACGGAGGGGACGCCGGCGACTACATTCTGAGTGTCCAGGCGGTTATTCCTCCCGAGCCCTGCGTGGTCGAGTGCAACGGTGACGTCGAAGAGGGCGAGCCTGAACTGGTTTCCGGCTATCTGGACGTCTACAACAGTGGTTGCAACGACAACACCGGTCTGTACCCCTTTCAGTTCCTGGACACGGCGCATATCCCCAAGATCGACTTCTGTGGTGTTTCCGGCTGGTACGACGAGGCCCGTGACACCGACTGGTTCATTGCTGTGCTAAACGATTGGGGGATGCTCACGTGGACCCTGGATGCCGAGGAGGAGACCTATGGTTTCCTGCTGGGAGGTGATGTGGCCGGCTGCGGCAACGACATCACCGTGGAGGAGTTCATGACAGCCGGTCCTTGCGCTCCTGCTGAGATAGAAATATGGGGTATCGAGGGCGACACCCTTTTCCTGTGGATCGGCCCCACTGATTATATTCCCCCGATGGGGTTCACGGGCAACGAGTACGATTACGCAGCGACCTTCCTAGGACCGCAGTGCGCCACCACGAGGGTGAGCTTGGACAGCATCAAGTGCCTGTACCGGTAGATTGTACCGGTAACCTGAAACCGGTACAGGTGATCCGGCCCGGCGGACCCTACTCAGGCTTCAGCACCAAGTTCAACACGGCGGTGGCTGAATCCTGAGCCGCCCAAGCCCTGGCCCGTAAACTCACGTCCGTGATTTCGGTCACCACGGGGCTGGTCCAGCTGTGGCTCCAGGTAGCGATGCCCACGGCGTCGGTCCAGCCGTCGCCGGTATCGATCTTCACCGAATCCACCGGAGCGCTGCCCGAAGGGGCGGTGGTGGTGCCCATGATCTGGAGGGTGCCGCCGCCGGTCAGGGTGTCGCCCGCGGCGGGGGCGGTGAAGGCGATGGCCACCGGCTGGCTCAGGTAGATGGCGAAGTCCGTCAGGATGCCGGACTGGGAAAAATCATTGCGGAATTGTCCGTAGATGACCTTCTGGCCGGCATCCGCGCTGAGGGTGATGGGGGCCGTCTCCTGGTAGGCTTCCCAGTCGACGCCGTGGAAATCCAGACTCTCGCTGAAGCGCATCTGGGTGGCGACGGCGCTGTTGATGGCCTGGACGGTGCGCTGGCTGGTGATGTGATCGGCGGGCAGGTCCAGGTGGAAAGCGGCATCCTCCAGCAGATCGGCGGTGACGGTCAGGTCATCCAGCACGGAAAACCCGAAATCGCTCAGGAATTCGGCGTAGATGGTCTGGGGCGCGGTGGTGTCCGCCAGCTGATAGAGGTTGTAGCTGGGCTGGGGCGTGATCCAGTCCTGGGCCGCCAGGTTTTCCTCGCTGTCGGCCAAGCGCATGGAGACCATGCCGTCGGAGGGGATCTGGAAAGTGGGCTGGCGCGAGGCGATGCGGGTGCCGCCCCCGGCCAGCGCCAGGGTGGGCGTGAAATCCACCGTCAGGTTCACCTTGTTGGTGTCTCCCAGGCTGGTGCCGTTCTGGACCACCACATTCACATGCATGACGGTGTCGTTGGCCGGGGCTTCGCCCAGGTCCCAGGCCACGCTCTTGGCCGCGCCGGCCGGGGCCGCGGCCACGACGGTCTCGCGGCCGGGGGCGCCGTCCTGGCTGATGCGCAGGCTGTCGCCCTCGGTCACGAAGATGTTCAGGACGACGTTCCGGCTGGCCACATGGCGGTCGTTGTCATCGCCCACGACCACGACGGCCGGGGTGCTGAGGCTCACCGGGGTGACGATGTCGGTGTTGGTGTAGTTGCCCCCGGCGTCAAAGGCTTGGATCTTGAAGAAATGGTCCGAAGTGGGGGGCACGTCTTCCCAGATGAAGAAGGCCGTCTCGTTGGCGGAAGCCTCGACGGTGCCGATGCTGAAGAACTCTCCGGAATAGGTGGTGCTGTGCTGCACATCGTAGTTGACGATGCCGAATTCCGGCGTTTGGCGCCAAGTCAGGGTGATGGTGCCGTTGCTGTAGTAGGCCGTCAGGTCGAAGGGATGGGTGGCCTGGGGACCGTGGGGATCGAACCGGTTATCCATGACGGGGGCCGTGGGCTTGGACTCGCAACCGGTCATCAGGAATCCCGCGCCCAGGATCAGCAGCAGAAGAAAAGGAATCCGTCGGATGGGCATGGGGTGCTCCCTTGGCTCAAAAGCCTAATCTGATGGCGGCGTGAACGGCGCCAAAGCCTGTGGAATCGTGATGTTCCGGAAGAGGGGAATCGGAGTCCAGGCGGCTGGTCTGGACCGGGATTTCGCCCGGGCCGGTCTTCACGGAAGGGAAGTTGATGAAGGCGTCCACGACACTTAGAAAAACGGCGCCGCCCGCCACCAGCAGGCCGGTGTTGCGCCGATTTTCGGCGTCTTCCATGTCGCTGTAGGCCTTCAGGGTGCGGGCCCTGTAAACCTCCACATCATCGATATTGATGGCGTTGTCGTAGCGATCCTTGAACAGGAGATAGTCCTGGCGATGGGAGCTGCGCTGCAATTCCCCGGCCAAAGCCGTCAACAGGCCCCCGGCTTCCAGCAGATTGAAGGCATAGCCTTTCAGGCTGTCACCCATGTAGTGCTGGCCCATACCCGCAAAGAGAAGGTTGCCGGACCAGGCCACCCGCTTGCTCAGGGGGACGGGGCGAATCCGCAGGTGCTGCACGTCATCGGTCTCATAAAGGGTGACCCGGGTCACGAAATCCTTATGGCCGGGCAGTTCCGAGCGCACCAGGTAAAGGCCCGGCGGCAGGCTCAGGGCATGGCCCAGGGGCAGAAAGCCCATGATGCGATCGTTCACCATCACCTTGGCCCCATCCGGGCCGGTGATTTCCAGAGTGGCGGCCTGGGCGGGGGCGCTGGGCAGCATCAGCAACAGCATCAGCAACAGCGCGGCCGGTAGCAACCAGGCGAAAAATGGGGAAAGACGGGTCATGGTGTCTTCATCCTGTCGGCCGAAGCCGCAAAAAAGGTTGATACCGGCGGGATGCCGGCTGCCCATAGTATAGGTGATCAGCAAGTCCGATCAAGCCCGATGGTACGGCATGCCCTTAAGAATGCTGAAGCCGCGGTAGACTTGTTCCAGTAGCAGGACACGTGCCATTTCGTGAGTGAAGGTCATGCTGGACAGGCGCAGGGTGCGGCGGGCTTGGGCGCGTGCCTGGGGGCCCAGGCCGTCGGCGCCGCCAATGAGCAGGGTCACCGAGCCATGGCGGCCCAGGACGCGGGCGAACCCTTCGCTGGTCACATCGTCCCCTTTTTCGTCCATGGCGATGACCAGGGTGTGGCCGCCGCCCTTGCCCAGGCGGGCGGCCATTTCGCGGTCTTCCCGCTCCGGCGTGCTGTCTTTCAGTTCGATGATCTCCACCGGAGCCAGAGGCCGCAGACGGCGCAGGTAATCCTCCGCAAGGCCCGCCAGGCGTTTATCTTTCATTTTTCCGACGGCGATGACACGAATCATGGCTTTCAGCTTTCCGGGACTGGTCACAGAACGGTCACAAGGCCGGGAAAATGACCCAACCCCATGGTAAATAATCATCTCTTGGCAGCATCGTCAGTAGTCAAACAATACCTTGACAGTAAGGGTTGCGAAATATGTAATTTGCGTGACGCTTATCGAAAAAGCGGCAACCATGGTCCGGCCGAAAGCCTTTCGGTCCCATCGCAATCGCCCCGAAACTGCTCCGTTTCCTCCGAAATGGCCGGATTCGGGCACAGCAGAACCGGGAATTTTCATGGATCTCATGCTCCCGTTCGTCGCGGCTGTCGGAACTGTTCAGGGACATTTCGCCACCGTACTCATTTTTGCGGCCATCGGGCTTGTTTTCGCCGGTTTGGCCCTGGGCGTGGCCAAGCTTCTGCGGCCTAGCAACCCGAATCCCGCCAAGCTGACTTCTTACGAGTGCGGCGAGCTGCCTTCGGGCAGCAGCTGGGTCCGCTTCAACGTGCGGTTCTACCTGATTGCCCTGTTTTTCCTCATTTTCGATGTGGAAATCATTTTCCTGTGGCCCTGGGCCACGGTCTTCAAGCAACTGTACTCCCTGCCGGCAATGGGCAACCTGATGTTCTGGGAA
>PDQT01000340.1 GCA_002747875.1 bacterium DOLZORAL124_64_63 | reverse complement strand
TAGCCACGAAAGCTCCGTGGACGAGGAGGTCCCCGCCTCATGAGCCGTGACGGCACCACGCCTCCCGCCGGATACGATGTCCAGCGGGAGAACATGCTCGATTTCAAAATCCCCGAGCAGTTCCGAACCATCAACGAGCAGGATGACAAGAATTTCATCCTGACCACCGTGGACGAGGTCTTCAACTGGGCCAAGCTGTCCAGCATCTGGCCCGTGACCTTCGGGCTGGCCTGCTGCGCCATCGAGATGATGGCCACCAGCGCCACCCGCTACGACATCGACCGCTTCGGCGCCGGCGCCTTCCGCGCCACGCCCCGGCAGGCGGACCTGATGATCGTCTCGGGCACCGTCACGGGCAAGATGGCCACCCGCCTGCAGCGCATTTACGAGCAGATGCCCGAGCCCAAGTGGGTCATCGCCATGGGCAGTTGCGCCATCGGCGGCGGCCCCTACTTCAAGTACGGCTACCACGTGCTCAAGGGCGTGGATCTGATGGTCCCGGTGGACGTGTACGTGCCCGGCTGCCCGCCGCGTCCGGAGGTGCTGCTGGACGGCCTGATGCGTCTGCAGGACAAGATTCGGGGCCGTGAGGGCAAGTTCAAGGCCCCCAAGTGGGTGCGGGATTACGCCAAGAAGATTCCCTACCGGAAGTAGCAAGCAGTCATGGAACAGAAAGAAATCTACGATTTGCTGGCCGAGCACCTTGGCGAAGGCGCCCTGGGGTTTGAGGACGAGGGCGTGGAGGCCCACGCGGATATCGACCCCGCGCGCATCGCCGAGGCGGCCCTTTTCCTGCGCGATGATGAACGGCTGCGCTTCAACCAGCTGATGTGCCTGTCGGGCATCGACTGGGACGGGTACGACGAGAAGGGCCGGGGCAAGTCCGTGGCCATCCTGGGCTACAATGAAGACGGCCAACCCGAGACCAGCGACCGTGTGGCCGAAGGCGATTTCGGCGTGGCCTACCACCTGTACAGCCATGCCCTGAAGCACAAGTTCACCCTGCGGGTGCGCGTGCCGCGGGACGTGGCCCAGGTGCCCACCGTCACGGGCGTGTGGTCCACCGCCGGCTGGCACGAGCGCGAAGCCTGGGACCTGCTGGGCATCCGTTTCGAGGGGCACCCCGATCTGCGCCGGATGCTGCTGGGCGAGGACTGGGAAGGCCATCCCCTGCGCAAGGATTACCAGATGCCGGCCGTGTACGGCAGTGTGCCCATGGACGGCAAACCCCTGAACAAAAACCCCTTCTCCCCCGAGGAAATGGCCAAACCCCCGGTCAAGGAAGAAGAGCCGCCCCCGGCCAAGGACGACGCCCCCACGGAGGGTGAATGATGGAGCGGAAAATGAACACAGGCTGGGCCGGCCAGGACCATGTCAGCGAGATGAAGAGCGAGCTGCTGGAACTGAACATGGGACCTCAGCACCCGGCCACCCACGGCGTGTTGCGCCTGCTGCTGGAGACCGACGGTGAAATCGTCTACAAGTGCACTCCGGTGCTGGGTTATCTGCATCGCTGCGCCGAGAAGATTGCCGAGGGCGTCAACTACAAGCAGTGGGTGGTCTACAGCGATCGCTTCGACTACCTGGCGCCCATGTGCTGCAACCACGCCTACGTGACGGCCCTGGAGAAGGTGGGCGGCATCGCGGTGCCCGAGCGCGCGGAGCACATCCGCGTCGTCGTTGCCGAGCTGAGCCGCATCGCCAGCCACCTCATCGCCCTGGCCACCTTCGGTCTGGACATGGGGGCCTGGACGCCGCTGCTGTACATGTTCCGCGAGCGCGAGGTCATCCTGGATTTGCTGGAGCGCATCAGCGGCGGGCGCATGCTCTACAACTACATGATTCCGGGCGGTGTGCGGTACGACATCCCCAACGACAACTGGGAGCAGGATGTGCTGGACTTCGTCGCCATGATGGAGACGAAGAAGGTGCCGGATTACAATAATCTGCTGAGCTACAACAAGATCTTCATCGAGCGGCTGGGCAATGTGGGCGTTCTCACGCCCGATGAGTGCTTCGATTTCGGTTGCACCGGCCCGGTGCTGCGCGGTTCGGGCGTGCGGTTCGATTGCCGTCGGGACGACCCCTACAGCGTCTACCCCAAGTTTGATTTCGAGATTCCCGTGGGCGAGGGGGAAGTGGGGCAGGTGGGCGACTGCTGGGACCGCTACATGGTGCGGATGAAGGAAATCGAGCAGAGCTGCCGCATCATCCGCCAGGCCCTGGAGCAGATGCCCGACGGCTCCTATCAGACCTACGAATTGAAGAAGATCGTCAAGGCCCCAGCCGGTGCCGCGTACAGCCGTACCGAAAGCAGCAAGGGCGAGCTGGGCCACTACATCATTGCCGACGGCGGCCAGAGCGCCTTCCGGCACAAGGTGCGGTCCCCCTCGTTCTGCAACCTGCAGGTTATCGAGAAGGTGGGCGTGGGCATGATGGTCAGTGACCTCGTGGCTTTCGTCGGATCGCTGGACATCGTTCTCGGGGAGATTGATCGCTGATGGAAGCCCTCATCGAACTGCTGCGCCGTATGCCGGGCGCCGCGGGCATGTCCGACCAGGCGGCCTTCATCGCCGCGGCGGCAACCATGGCCACGATCATGTTCACGGTCATGGCCCTGTGCGCCATCGTGCTGACCTGGATGGAGCGCAAGGTGGCCGGGTTCATCCAGAACCGCTACGGGCCCATGCGCACGGGCCGTTGGCACGGCATTGCCCAGGCCATCGCCGACATGCTGAAGATCCTGTGCAAGGAAGACATCATCCCCGCCGAGGCGGACAAGGGACTGTTCATGTTCGGCCCCATCCTGGTGCTGCTGGGGTCGTTGATGGCGTGGGCGGCCATCCCCTGGGGGCCCAACTTCATCGCCGCCGATTTTGATCTGGGGCTGTTCTACATCTTTGCCGTCAGCAGCATGGTCATCCTGGGCTTGCTGATGAGCGGCTGGGCCTCCAACAACAAGTGGGCGCTGTACGGGGCGGCCCGTGGCGCGGCCCAGATGGTCTCCTACGAAATTCCTCTGGCCCTGGCCACCATCCCCGTGGTGATGTACGTGGGCAGCCTGAACACCATCGACATCGTGGTGGCTCAGCAGGGTGGCATCTGGAACTGGTTCATCTTCCGCAATCCGTTCCTGTTCATCGCCTTCTTCCTGTACTTCATCGCCAGCATCGCCGAGACCAACCGGGGCCCCTTCGACATGCCGGAGACCGAGAGCGAACTGGTGGCCGGTTACCACACCGAGTACACGGGCATGCGCTTCGCGTTCTTCTTCCTGTCCGAGTACGCCAACCTGTTCCTGGTGGCCCTGATCGCTTCGATGGTGTTTCTGGGCGGCTGGTGGGCTCCCTTCCCGGGGCTGCCCAACGTGCCTTGGCTGACCTTCGTCATCAAGGGCTTCCTGATGGTGTTCTTCAACATGTGGGTGCGCTGGACCCTGCCGCGTGTGCGGGTGGATCAGCTCATGCACCTGTGCTGGAAAGTGATGATTCCTCTGAGCCTGCTCTGCGTGATCGGGTCGGGGATCTGGATGATGCTCAGTGGCCAGGCCGGCGTCTGACCCCACGCGATAGACCCGAGGAGTACCGATGGTTCGCTATTTCACCAATATCTACGAGGCGGTCAGTTCCGCGGTCGTGGGTATGGGAATCACGATCAAGCACATCTGGACCAAGCCGGTGACGTTGCAGTACCCGGACGAACGCCAGGTGCTGCCCGAGCGCTTTCGCGGTTTCGTGCACAACGACACCGACAAGTGCGACGCGTGCGGCATCTGCGCGAAGAACTGCCCGGTGAGCTGCATCTACATCGAGACCGAGGGCAAGGGCAAGGACCGCTACATGACGCGGTACGCCATCGACTACAACAAGTGCATCTGGTGCTCCCTGTGCACCGAGAACTGCCACACCGGTTCCATCACCATGAGCCACGACTACGACCACGCCGTGTATCTGCGGGATTCTCTGGTCTACGAGTTCATGGATCCGCGAGAGCGCCTGGTGCCCTGCCATCGCCAGACCCGTGTCGAGCAGGGCTTCTGGGTGGAGCCCAAGAAAGAGAAGCCCAAGCGCGTGGCCAAGCCGGCCGCCGACCCCGAGGGGGAAAGCAAGTGATCGCTGACCTGATTTTCTACCTGCTGGCGGCCCTGACCGTAATCCCCGCTGTCTGGGTGGTTCTCAGCAAAAATTTGGTGCACGCCGGTTTCGGTTTGCTGATGACGTTGCTGGGCGCGGCCGGGCTGTATGGCTGGCTGGGCGCGGATTTCATCGCCATCACCCAGCTGATGGTCTACATCGGCGGCGTGCTGGTTCTGATCCTCTTCGTGGTGATGATGACCCGCGTGCCCAAGAACGACCGGCCCGTGCGCGGCCTGGATCGCTACGTGCCGGCCGGGGTCATCGCCCTGGCCACGCTGGGCCTGCTTTACAAGGTGGTCACCGGGACCAGTTGGGACACCGTCGGCATGGCGCCGGCGGTGCCGACCACCATGGAGGTCGGCATCAATTTCATGACCAACTACCTCTTCCCTTTCGAGTACGTCTCGTTGGTGCTGCTGGCGGCCCTGATCGGCGCCGCCCTCCTGCTGCGTGAGCGTAAGCCCGCGGACGAGGCCGCGGCCCAGGAAGAGAAAGACCGGAAAGAGAAGAACCAGGAGGTGGCGTCGTGAGTGTCGGCCTGCCCCATTTCCTGACCGTCAGCGCCTTCTTGTTCTCGCTGGGCCTGTTCGCGGTGATGCACCGGCGCA
>PDQT01000337.1 GCA_002747875.1 bacterium DOLZORAL124_64_63 | reverse complement strand
CTGCAGACCCAGGGAGGCCTGCTCCCAGTGGCCGCCGTCCATGAGCATGGTGATCAGGTCGCGCCAGCCGAAAAGCCAGCTCGGGTTTTCCAGCATGCAGCGGTACAGGATGTCGATGGCCTCGTCAGGCTGGCCGTCGGCCTGGTAGAGGGTGGCCAGCATGGAACTGACGCGGCACAGGACGGGGCCCTTGGCACCCATGGCGACGGCCTTTTCCAGGACGGGGATGGCCTCGCGGCTCTGGCCTTCCTGGATAAGGATGTAGCCCAGCTCCAGAAGGGCTTTCGGATCCTCGGGGCGGTCATCCACGTTCCGACGCACCAGGCGGCCGTAAAAGGTGTTGCGGGAGCGGTTGCGCTCGTCGCTCTGGACGTAGCCGTAGTGGTGGATGGGCACGTCCAGCATGCGGCGCGGCAGACCGCTGGCGGCAACGGCGGCGCTCATGTCCTCGTGCACGCGGCCTTCCCACCTCAGGCCGTGGCCGTTGGGGAAAAGGCGGTACTGCTCGGCCTGGAAAAAACCCCGGTGGTCGAGCTCGGCCTCGGGGTAGCGGCCGGGGGTGGGCTGCCACTCCATGTGGCGCGGGTCGTTGTAGTAGTTCCACTGGGGCAGCTGGTAGCAGGTGGGCCGGCCCTTGATGGCCTGGCGCAGGCGGGGGAAATCGGAGGGATCGATGCGCTCGTCGATGTCCAGGTACATGACCCACGCGCAGGTGGCCATGGAGAGGGAGAAGTTGCGCGCGACGGCGAAATCATCGCACCAGGCGAAGGTGAAGACCTTGGCGCCGTGGGCCTCGGCGATGCGGGCGGTGCCGTCGTCGCTGCCCGTGTCCACGACGATGATCTCATCGCAGAGGGGGGTGTGGTGGATGAGGAAATCCGCCATGCCGGCGGCCTCGTTCTTGGCGATGGCGATGAGGGAGAGCATGGGCATCCGCTCCTGGGCCGGGGTGGGTGTGGCAGGCCACATGATCGTTCCGATGGCGTTGATTGTCGAACAGAACATTGCGGGACAGGGTTTCGTTCCATTGCTGTTGCTGCTTGGGAATTGTTCAGTTGCATAACTGCGCAACCCGCGCTAGGGTGGTCATCTATCGTCTTTCTTTTGACCGTCAGATAGCGAGGTGCCCCATGTCCGAAAATCAGGAAAAGAAAGTCTACGGCCCCAATCCTGAAGCCGCGGCCGGCAGCCCGGTCAGTAGCCTGGAAGAGTATCAGCGGCTGTATCGCCTCAGCATCGATGATCCGGACACCTTCTGGGCCAAGCAGGCGGAAAGCCTGTCTTGGTTCGTGCCGCCGCGCATGACCTTCGACCACGACTACGATAACGTGGATTTCAGCTGGTACCTGGGCGGGCGCCTGAACGCCAGCTTCAACTGTGTGGATCGGCACCTGGAGGACAAGGGGAACCAGGACGCCATCATCTGGGCCAAGGATGAGCCCGGGCAGTACGAGCACATCACCTTCCGCCAGCTCAAGCACGAGGTCTGCCGCGTGGCCAACGTGCTGAAGGCCCACGGCGTGCGCAAGGGCGATCGGGTGGCCATCTACATGCCGATGATTCCGGAGCTGGCCTACACCATGCTGGCCTGCGCGCGGCTGGGCGCCATCCACAGCATCATCTTCGGCGGGTTCAGCGCCGAGGCCATCCGGGATCGGGTCATGGACGCCCAATGCCGGATCGTGGTGACGGCCAACGAGGGGCTGCGCGGGGGGCGGCGCATCAGGCTGAAGCAGACGGTGGACAGGGCGGTGGACGGTCTGGACATGGTGGACACCGTGCTGGTGGCTCGCCGCACCGACGCCCGGCCCCAGATGAAGCCCGGCCGCGATTTCTGGCTGGACGAGGAGTGCCGCAAGCAGCGCTCCACCTGCACCGTGGAATGGCTGGGATCGGAAGATCCGCTCTTCATCCTCTACACCTCCGGATCCACCGGCAAACCCAAGGGCGTCATGCACACCACGGGCGGCTACATGGTGTACGCCGCCATGACGCACCGCATGGTCTTCAACTACCAGCCGGGCGACGTGTACTTCTGCGCCGCGGATATCGGCTGGATCACGGGGCACAGCTACATCATCTACGGACCGCTGGCCAACGGAGCCACCACCGTCATGTTCGAGTCCGTGCCCACCTACCCCGACGCCGGGCGCTATTGGGAGATCGTGGACGACCTGAAGGTGAACATCTTCTACACCGCGCCCACGGCCCTACGCGCCGTCGCGCGCGAGGGTGACGCCCATCTGGAGAAGAGCGACCGGGGCACCCTCAAGGTGCTGGGCACGGTGGGCGAGCCCATCAATCCGGAGACCTGGCGCTGGTACTACGAGAAGGTGGGTCGGGGCCGGTGCTGCATCGTCGACACCTGGTGGCAGACGGAAACGGGCGGTGTCCTGATCACACCGCTGCCGGGCATCACACCCCTGAAACCGGGCTCCGCGACGCTGCCTTTCTTCGGGGTGAAACCCATGCTGATGGACGGGGAAGGCCAGATCCTGGAGGGCAACGACGTGACGGGCAACCTGTGCATCGAGCGGACCTGGCCGGGGCAGGCGCGCACCGTTTGGGGCGATCATTATCGCTTCTGGGAGACCTACTTCAGCCAGTACCCGGGCTACTACTTCACGGGCGATGGCTGCCGGCGCGACGCCGATGGTTTCTACTGGATCACCGGCCGCGTGGATGATGTGATCAACGTCAGCGGGCACCGCATGGGCACCGCCGAGGTGGAAAGCGCCTTGGTGGCTCACGGGGACGTGGCCGAGGCCGCGGTGGTGGGCTTCCCTCACGAGATAAAGGGGCAGGGCATCTTCGCCTACGTCATACTGGGCGCCGGCGCGGGCCACCGGCAGGATGAGCTGGTGGGCGCGCTGAAGGAGCAGGTGCGGCACGTGATCGGGCCCATCGCCACGCCGGATGCCATCATGATCGTGCCGGGGCTGCCCAAGACGCGCAGCGGCAAGATCATGCGGCGCATCCTGCGCCAGATCGCGGCCGGGGAGTACACGGGCCTGGGCGACACGACCACGCTGGCGGACCCGTCGGTGGTGGAGGAGTTGATCGAGGAGCATCAGAAGCTGCGGTCGTAGGTTGCCCGGGTTCTTCTTCTCCAAGGAGCCGGATCTTTTCTAAGCCAGCTCCCGGATCAAGGCCGCCAGCGCCTCCCCGCTCAGGGCCTGAGGCCCGTCGCACAGCGCGTTGGCCGGATCCGGATGGATCTCCACCATGATGCCGTCCGCGCCCACGGCTCGGGCGCCGCGCGCCAGGGGGGCCACCAGGTTGTGCCGTCCGGCGGCATGGCTGGGGTCCACGATCACCGGCAGGTGCGTGCGCTCGCGCAGCACGGGAACGGCCGACAGATCCAAGGTGGAGCGCGTGGCCGTCTCGAAGGTGCGGATGCCGCGCTCGCAAAGGATGACCTGGAAGTTGCCCTGGCTCATGATGTACTCGGCGGCCATGAGCAGTTCGTCGATGCTGGCCATCAGACCGCGCTTGAGCATGACGGGCCGATCGGTGCGCCCCACCTCGCGCAGCAGATCGAAGTTCTGCATGCTGCGGGCCCCGATCTGCAGCATGTCCGCCTTCTCGGCCACGCGGCCCACTTGCTCGGGGGCCATGACCTCGGTGACGATGGGCAGACCGTAGCGGTCGCCGGCCTCGCGCAGCAGGCGCAGGCCCTCCCAGCCCAGGCCCTGGAAGCTGTAGGGCGACGTGCGGGGCTTGAAGACGCCGCCGCGCAGGACCACGGCGCCGGCCTCGTGAGCATCGCGCGCTGCCAGGTCCAGCTGCGTGGGGTTTTCCACGGCGCAGGGGCCGCTGATGGTGTAGAAGCCGCCGTCGCCAAAACTGGCGGTGCCCACCTTGACGATGCTGCGTTCCCCGTCTCCCGGATTGTCGAATTTGTAGCTGGGCCTTTGGAGCTTGGTGGGGGTGCCTTTCTTGGGTGCACCTTCTTTGGGCGTACCCTCCTTGGGCGTTCCCACCTGAACGGTTCCCTCCTTGGCGTCATCCTCCTGCACCTTCAGATCATCCGCTTCCCCTTCCAGGCGCGCGCGATCCACGTAACAGCCCAGCACCCGCAGGCTGCGCGCGCTCTGGCGCACGGAAGCGATGGCCTCCTTCAGGGCGAGGTCCTCCGCGTTGCCGTCCAGCTCCAGATAAAAGCGCACCTGGTCCAGGCCCTCGCCCGGGCGGCTTTCCATTTTGGCGATGTTGATGCCGCCGTTGCCGAAGGCGGTGACGATTTCCGCCAGCGCCCCGGCGGTGTTGGGCAAATTCACCGTCATGCTGATCTTGGCGGGCAGATGCCTATCCACCGAGACCGCCTGGTTGGCGATGACGGCAAAGCGGGTGGTGTCCTGGCCGGCGGCGGTGATGTTCTCGCGCAGGATCACCAGATCGCACAGC
>PDQT01000127.1 GCA_002747875.1 bacterium DOLZORAL124_64_63 | reverse complement strand
ACCACGGCCATGAAGGCGATCCAGAAACCGCCGCCGGTGGTGAAAAGATCCCAAACCGGGTAATTCATTTCAGGCCTCCTTTCCGGCGTTGAGCGCGAGTTTCAGCATGTACCAGATACAGCCGATCCCCACCGCAAGGGATACCAGGAAAAGGATCAGTGGCGAGACCTGCGGATCCACCTCCAGGTCCGCTGGCGTGAAGTATGCCTTCAGGTAGCCGTAGCGCACATACTCCCGCATGACGGCCATGGCCAGCAACGTGGCGACCGTGGCCCCCACCGACAGCCAGACCTTCTTCAGGAAACCGCAAAGCAGGGCCACGATGGACAGCCCGAAACCCAGCCCGAAGGCCATGGTCGCCACCATGTTGCCGCCCATGAAAAGTTTCATGGCCTCGGGGCGCAGGGCGATCAGCCACCAGACCCCCAGCCCCATCTGCAACAAGGTGGTCCACTTGAACCAGGCCATGCCGTGATCGATCTGGATCCGGACATCATGGCCACGGTCCTGTTTCCACCGGCCGAAGGCCGCCAGCCCCAGGCCCGCCACCGCCATGGCCCCGAAGACCATGTGCAGGTACCGCGGCCAGAGGGTGGGTTCGGCAAGGTTCCAGTTCGTCCCACCGGGCTGGGCGAAGTAGACATGCCATCTTTCCGGCGTCAGCGCCAAGGTCCAGTTGTGGCTGAAAAGGAAACCGATATACAGCATGAGCAACGCCGAGAACCCCACCAGGACATTCCGTCCGCGCCCCCAGCGGTCGAACTTGTAGTTGAAAAGATACATGCCGTAGTAGGCCAGGATCAGCAGCCCGATGATGGAAAGCCAGGCCACCGCCATCAGGATACTGCTGGCATAGACGAAGTGCCCATAGAGGACCTGCAGGAAGAGCAGAGGCGCCACGCCGGCGTTCACCGCGAAGGCCACGCTGAAGGGCAGCTTATGCGACATGTCCCGGGAAATGGCCAGGGAATCCGACGTGCCCCGCAGGCTGGCGACCAGGGCGATAATGGTTCCGCCGAGCATGAGGTTCATGAACACCACATGCAGGACAAAGGTGAAGGTCAACAGGACCTGGAACCACCCCCAACCGATCGGGATGGCATCGGGGGCGGGAATGAGTTCAGCGCCGGGCATCTCCAACTCCTTTTTCGGGGAAGTGAGGCTCACGTTGATCGGTGAATCTTAGACGATCGGCTCCCCTTATGCCCAGCTTAAAACATTATAAGACCCACTGAATTAATTGGTTATGAGAATCAGACTCATTTGCCGAGATGCCGGCCGATCAGGTGCTTTCTTTCTGGCGGGTCGTGAGCCGTGACGGGGACAACATTGGTATACGGCGCGAAAAGGGAGATAATCGGGGGCATGGAAATGGAGAAAACGGCCGCCGGACCCTCAAAGTCCGGCGGCCGTTCGCAGGAGAGGCGGAAAAAGAGCCGCTACTTCAGAAGCAGCATCTTATCCGTCATGACGGTGCCGTCAGCCACCAGGCGGTAGAAGTAGGTACCGCTGGCCATCTGGCGGCCACCCTCGTCGGTCCCGTTCCAGACCACCGCATGGCGACCGGCGCTCATGGGCTCCTGGACCAGGGTGCTGACCTTGTGGCCACGGATGTCGAAGACCTCCAGGCGCACCTGCGTGGACCGGGGCAGGTCGAAGCTGATCTTCGTCATGGGGTTGAAGGGGTTCGGGTAGTTGCCCTTCAGGGCCAGGACCGTGGGCACGGTCGGGTCGTCGACGGCGGAGAGGTCATCGGGATAACCCAGATGCAGGCACCACTCGTTGATGGTCCCGGTGTCCCAACCGGCGTTGTCGCTGACGAACAGGGTCCAGTCGCCCTGCATGTTCTCGCCCAGGAAGGCGTCCAGGCTCTCGGCCGGCGTCAGACCGTCCGGATAGGTCCCCACGATGTTGTCGTTGCTGCCGCCGCTACGGTCGTGCAGCGTCACGGTGGTGCCCGCCGGCGAGGTCAGCCGGACGATCAGATCGCCCACGTAGGTGTGCGTCAGATCCAGATCCACCTTGATGGAGGTCAGCTCCTTGTCCAGCGACACGTTGATGGAGGTGCTCACGCCGCTGGTCTCCCCATCGGGGATGCTCAGGGACGGCGCGTCGCAAACGTCCAGGACGTAGACGCGGGGCATGGAGAAGTTCACGTCGGCCACGTGCTGGCCCTCAGCCAGGGTCACCACGTTCTCGGTGGTGGCGTAGCCCGGCATCACCGCGGTCAGGGTGTAGGTGCCGGCATCCAGGCCCGTCAGGTGGTACATGCCGTCGGCGTCGGTGACGACGGAGGCGCCACCGGGCTGGGCGGTGATCACGCAGCCGCTGTCATCGCCGTTGGCCAGCAGGTCCACCCGGCCGCGGATGCTGCCGGTGGTCAGGATGTCGAAGGTCTCGCTGTACAGGTTGCTGCCCTCGACCCGGATGAAGGCCGTGATCTGGCCACCGGTGGTGGGCAGGATGTCCAGGTCCATGTCGTTCTCATCCAGCAGGGTGCCGTCCGGCAGCAGGGCCACCACTTCGGCGCCCGCGGTGCCGCAGACACCGGTCAGCTCGCTGTTCAGGTTCATGGCGAAGACATCCGTCAGGCCCATCTCGGTGGCCACCATCAGGTCCGGCTCCACCAGGTCGGAGGCGGTGACGGTCAGGGGACGGGTGAACAGGTTGTACTCCACGCCGGCCTCGCGACCGACCATGGTCAGTTCGCAGCCGTAGGGCACGTTCAGGGTGAACTCCAACTCGCCGTTGGCGTCGGTGCTCATGACGGAAGTCAGCTCGCCGAAGGCCCACTCCACCCAGATATCCACGTTGGGCTTGGGCGTGACGCCGTCGTTCTCCAGCACCGAGACGCTGATGCTGGTGTTGGTGTTGGCCGGGAAGGTTTCCGGCGTGATGGTGATCTGCGCGGGCACGGCTACAGGCAGTTCCACGATGTAGGGTTCGCGGTTCTGGGCCATGACGACGACCTTCAGCGGGGTGCCGGGCGTCAGAGGGGCGCTCAGAGCCACCTCCAGGTTGCCGGAAGCGTCCACCGTGCCGCTACCCACCAGAACACCGTTCTGGGTCAGCCCCACGTAGCTGCCGGCATCGGCCTGCACGCTCACGCTCTGGGCGGAGCTGTAGATGGCGCCGGGCAGGGTCACGTCGTTCTCTTCAGGCACGCCCAGGAAAGTGCTGATGCTGGGGTCGCCCATCAGGTTGTAGATGTTCCAGTAGTAGGTGATACGGCTGGAACCGGACTCCATCACGGCCAGGTTGCCGGCGAAGAGGATGCCGCCGTTGGTCACGTAATGCAGGTTCTCGTTCTGGCCGTTCTCGTGGAACAGGCTGTCGTAGGCGCCCAGACCCGTGGACTCGATGGGCCAGGCCGTGCCGTTGATCTGGCTGGAGCTGTGGAAGCCCACACCCCACCAGTAGTCCTCGTCCCAGTAGGTGCTGTTGCTGCCGCCGATGTAACCGATGGCGCCCTTGCCCTCGGCCCGCAGGAAGGTCTCGCCGAAGCACTCGCCGTAGTTGTAGGTGCCCGTCAGGCAGCAGTTGCCGATGGCCGTGAAGTACTTCCCGTAGTTCGTCAGGTTGTTGATGTCGCTCTGGGACATATCGGGATCGGCCCAGCTGGTCTGGCTGCCGTGGGCGGTGTAGTTGATGAAGCCCACGCCATCGTTATACAGGCCGATGAGCTCGGACTCCACCGGACCGTTGCTGGCGGGGTACAAGTAGGCGTGGCTGGTGATGCCGTGCGCGGCATTGAAATAGTGCTCGGTGCCGTAGTTGATCTGACCGTTGCCATGGGTG
Source organism: bacterium DOLZORAL124_64_63 (assembly GCA_002747875.1). Lineage (GTDB taxonomy): Bacteria > Krumholzibacteriota > Krumholzibacteriia > LZORAL124-64-63 > LZORAL124-64-63 > LZORAL124-64-63. Next base: position 7,612 of record PDQT01000127.1, on the reverse strand, counting down.
GGGGCAAAGCTGCCGTCCACACCGGCAATCATGACGACGTCGCTCAGATAGCTGGGATCCGGCATGGTGAACTGGTCGTACATCATGGTCTTGTCCAGGATGGCCTGCAGCTGGCTGGGGTTGGTGCAGCTCATGCGGCCGTAGTACATATCCGGCACCAGGTCGCCGTCCACCGCGCAGTAGGGGCGGTCGGTGGCGTTACCATTCAGAGTGAAGGTGGGCATCTGGGCCACATCGCCCACGAAGATGACGAAGCTGGGCGCGGGATCCTCGGGCGTGGCCGCGTTGTACAGGCCGTGCAGATAGCTCTGGATGCTGCTGGTGGTGCTGCCCACCTCGGGGGTGCCGGTCACCGCCATGATGACCTCGAAGCCACGGTCGGTCTTCCACTGCACGAAATCGTTCAGCTGGGAGGCGAAGGACGGGGGCGTGACGATGACCATCTTCACCTGGTCGGCCACCCGGTCGGGATAATCGTCCTGGAAAATCTTGGCGACCTCGCCACCGGCCACCTGGTCGTACAGGTGGTTGAAGAAGGGGCTGGCGTAGGCGGCGTAGCGGTCGGCGGCGGCCTTCTGGTCGGCACCGCGGAAGACCACGCGGAAATCGATGCTCTCGGTGATGACCAGCTCGCCGCTCACCGGACGGTACTGCACGGGGGCGATCTCCAAGCGGGCCATATCCATGGCGCGCATGGTCCCCAGGTCCACCACGCTGACCACCTCGGCCGCGGCCTTGGCCACATCCACGCCATAGGCGGCCTGGTTGTAGTGGAACTCCAGCTTGCTCAGGTCGGCGCTCTTGCTGACGCTGGGCTGGTGGGGCATCAGCCGGTTGTCGATGCCGTAATCGGCCAGCCGCACGGTGCGCGTGCGCACATCCTCGATGACAATGTCGGCCTCCGCGCCCGCAGGCACGTTGATCAGGCGATTCATCATCGGCAGCTCGGGATGGCCCACTTGCTGACTGGTGTGGAAGCCGGGCAACAGAAGGCGGGAAAAGTCCCCCGCTTTGGTGTTGACGTCGATGGCCTGGAGGGCCCCCAACTCAACATGGAAACTGAGATCGCCGCCGGAGCGGGTCTCATGGGTCATGACCGTTTGGCCACCGGTGACGGGAATGGCGTGCTCGGCCGCCAGCGCACCGCCGGCCAGCACAAGCATCAGGAAGGCCAGCACAAAATGAAGCCGCATGGGTGAGTCCTTTCTAGAGGCAGGCCCGCGCCAAGGCGGGCCCACAGGGAATACATAAGTTGTGCTAATTATACCTAATATGGGGATAGACATGAAGGCCTAAAGCCTTATGTCTCAAAAAAAGAAACAAAATCACAGCGCTGTGATACTTTTCAGTAGGACATGTTGTCCAGTTTCACCTTTCCTCGAAAAACGCGATAGATGTGGAAGGTGTACCCCAGCACCAGAGGCATCCCGACCGCCGCCAGAATCAGCATCGTCTTGAGGGTCAGGTGGCTGCTGGAGGCGTTGTAGACCGTCATGCTGAGGCTGGTATCGGGTCGGGAATGGATCAGTTCCGGGAACATGCCGATGCCGAAGAGCCCCAACAGCAGCGCCATGGCCGCCGCGGAACTCACGAAAGCCTGCAACTCCAGTCCCCGGGTCATGGCCCGCGGAATATTCGCGATGGCCAGCACGCTCAGAGCCGGCACCAAGAAAAGCACCGGGTACGCCCGGAAGGGCTGCACCATATGCGGCAAGGACAGCAAGGTGAACACCGTCACCAGCACATACAGGATGATGAAAGCGATGATGGCGGGCCGCACCCAGGTCCGCACCCGGGTGTTCAACTCGCCTTCGGTTTTCATCACCAAATAGATGGAGCCGTGCATCATGAACATGGCCACCACCATCAACCCCGTCAGAATGGTGTAGGGGTGCACCTGGGCCAGCAGATTGCCCTGGTAGCGGAAGCCCTCCTCCAGGGGCACGCCCCAGGCCACGTTACCCAGAGCCACGCCCATCAGCAGGCTGGCCAGAATGCTGGAAATACTGAAGGCCCGGTCCCAGGTGCCGCGCCAGCGGCTGCCCGGTCGCAGGCTGCGCACATGGATGCTCACACCCCGGAAAATGAGCGTGAAGAGCAGGATGATGAAGGCGGTATAAAAACCGCTGAAAGCCGTGGCGTAAACGTGCGGAAAGGCGGCAAAAAGCGCCCCGCCCCCTGTCACCAACCACACCTGGTTGCCATCCCAGAAGGGCCCGATGGCATTCAGGAATACCCGCCGGTCATGATCCGTCGGGGCCAGCAGATACACCCCGCCCACCCCCAGATCGAAGCCGTCCAGGATGGCATAACCCGTCAACAGGACACCCACCAGTACGTACCAGATCTCGTTGTAGAATTCCGGGCTCATGAGCGCACCTCCTTGGCCGCCTCCAGGTCTTCCGCCAGGGGCCCCTTGCGCACCTTCTGATCCAGCAACACGATAAAGACCACGAACAGGGTCACATAGATCAGCGTGAAAAGGATCATCGAGAAGAGCACCTGCCCCGCCGAGACCGTGTCGCTGACCGCGTCGGCGGTGCGCATCAGGTTGTAGACGATCCACGGCTGCCGCCCGATCTCCGCCGTGGCCCAGCCCAGCTGGTTGGCCGCCTGGGGCAGCAGCACGGCGAAGACCAGCACCCACAGCAACTGCGGGAATTTCCACAGCAGATCCCGCCAGGCCAGGAAAGCCCCGCCGCAGGCCAGCGGGATCAGCAGCATACCCATGGCCACCATCAGATGATAGGCCTGGAAGGTGGCCTGCACCGGCGGGCGATTCTCCTCGGGCCACTCGTTCAGCCCCTGAACAACGGTGTCGGGGCTGCCGCCCACCAGAACGCTGAGCATGCCCGGAATCTTGATGCCGTAGACCTTCTGCTTGCCTTCGTCCACCCAGCCGATGATGGTCAACTCCGCGCTCTCGCCCGTCTCATAAATGCCCTCCATGGCCGCCAGCTTGGTCGGCTGGTGTTCCTCCACCGTCACCGCGCTGCCGTGACCGGAAACCAGCTGCCCCAGAGAGGCCACCACCGCCACCACGAAGGCCACCTTCATGCTGCGCCGGGCGAAATCCTCGTGCTGCTTCTTCAGCAGATAGAAGGCCGCCACCGAAATGACGAAGAAAGCCCCCGCCTGCCAGGCGCCCATGAGGGTGTGGCCCAGCCGATCCAACGTGCTGGGATTCAGCACCGCGCCCCAGAAACTGGTGACCTCGGCCCGCGGCCCCACGGCGGTCTCGACGATGCGATACGCCGTCGGGGTCTGCATCCAACTGTTGGCCACGATGATCCAGATGGCGCTGAAATGCGCCCCCAGCGCCACCATGATGGTGGCGAAGAAGTGGAAGCGGGTGGAAACCTTATCCCAGCCGAAAAGCAGCAAGGCCAGGAAGCCGGACTCCAGGAAGAAGGCGAAGATGCCCTCGGCCGCCAAGGGGCTGCCGAAAATATCCCCCACGAAGCGCGAATAGGCGGCCCAGTTGGTGCCGAACTCGAACTCCATGACGATGCCGGTGCCCACCCCGAAGGCAAAGATGAGCCCGAAGATGCGCACCCAGAAGCGCGTCATCTGGTGGTAGATGGGTTGCCGGGTGCGCAGGTACATGCCCTCCATCAGGACCAGCACCAGGCCCAGGCCAATGCTCAAGGGTGGGAAGAAGTAGTGGAAGCCGATGGTCAGAGCGAACTGGATGCGGGACAGCAGAACGATGTCCATGATGGTTCCTTGTCGGAGATGGCGACCAGGAAGCAGAGTCCGGGCACGCCGGGACAAAAACCGATAGCCTGTGAAAAAGGTATACCGGTTTGAGCCCTGAGCCAAGATGATATTGTCAGCGATATTATCAGGTGAACTCGTCATCAACCGCCCGATTCCGCCTGAAAAAACTGGCCCCGAGCGAAGCCCGGGGCCAGAGGCGAACAGACCGATGGTTGATCAGTCCATCTACTTCACAAGCATCATCTTGTTGGTCGCCTTGAAGTCGCCGGCCTGCAACACGTAGTAGTACGTGCCGCTGGAAACGCGGCGGCCGCCACGGTCCGTGCCGTCCCACATCACTTCGTGGGTCTGGGCGGGACGCACCTCGTCGACCAGCGTCCGCACCAGGCGCCCCGCGACATCATAGATGTTCAGCTTGACGTGGCTGCTGCGGGGCAGGTCGAACTTGATGGTGGTGGCCGGGTTGAAGGGGTTCGGGTAGTTGCTGCGCAGGGCGAAGACCGTGGGCAGACCACTCAGGAATTCCACTTCCAACTCGTCACCGCGAATTTCCTGACCGTTGATCATCATGCCGTAGCTGTAGAACACGATCTGCCCGCTCTCCAGGCCCTCGCCCGCATCCGTGAACTGGATGTGGCCGTTGGTGCTGGTCAGCAGGGTGCTGTTCAGCTGGACACGCGCGCTGTCCTCGGTCCGGCGGTAGACGTTGAAGCCGTCGACCAGGGCGGGGTTGTAATCCCAGCTCAGGTCGGTGCCGCCGCTGACGGGGTTGGCCAGCATGGGCTGCGCGCCCATGGCCACCACGACAGAGTAGGTCACTTTGACACACCACTCGTTCAGCGTGCCGGTGTCGGCACCGGCGTTGTCGCTGACGAACAGGGTCCACTCACCGCTCATCTCTTCGCCAACGAAATCCTCCAGATCACCGTCGGGATCCAGTTCCGCAGGGTACCAGCCGTAGATGTTGTCATCGCCGCCGCCGGTGCGGTTGTGCAGGTTGACGGTGGTCCCGGCAGGGCTGGTCAGGGTGACGAGGAGGTCGCCCTGGAAGGTGTGGGAGATATCCAGGAAGACTTCCACCGCGGAAATTTCACCCGCGAGGTCCATGACCACCGTGTCGCTCACGCCGCCGGGCGCAGCATCGGGGATGGCCAGGCCGGGAGCGCTGCAGACCTCGGCCACTGTCACCTCGCTCAGGACGAAGTTGACGTCGGTCAGGGTCTGGCCCTCTTCCAGGGTCACGACCTCGATCTCCGTGGACCAACCAGGCTTGCTGGCGGTGATGGTGTACTCACCGGCGAACAGGCCTTCCAGGCTCCAGCTACCGTCGGCCGCCGTGGTGGTGGTGCCACCGTTGGGCCTGGCGGTGATGGTGATGCCCGCATGGTTGTCCTCGCCCGCCAGCATGGCGGTGCCGCTGGCGGCGCTGGTGCCGAACTCGGGCGTCAGCAGCCAGTGCACGGCGTTCTCCAGCAAGGCGTAGCGGCCCTCGCCGGCAGCCAGGTAATTCCAGGTGAAGAACACGATCTGCCCACCCTCGGGAGCCGGGTTGGGATCGTAGGTGATCATGGAAGCGTCGGTCGGGTAGGAGCTCCAGCTCAAGGGCATGGCCGCGTCCGCGTTGGGCGCCATGCTGTCGCTGTCACCATAACCGCTGTAGTTGAAGCTGATTTCACCGCAACCCGGGTTGGGGTGGTTCAGGATGTAAGCGTCCGGGTCGGCCACGGTAATGCTGCCCGAATTATCGTGGTTCCAATCGGAGGAGTGCATCACGTATTCGGCGAAATCGCCACTGTAGGCCTGGCTGTAACCCAGTTCGCCGCCTTCCAGCAGGATCTTGCCGCCCATCTGCGCGAAATCGACCAGAGCCGCTTCCAGGGCGGCGTTGCTCAGGGTGCTGTAGTTGTCGGAGCAGCTCAGGATGACCAGATCCACCAGGTCGAACTCGGCGAGGTCCACCTCGGCCGCGCTGACCGTGGTCACATAGAAGCCCATGTTGGTCAGGTCCTCGGCCATGACCGAGGCGCTCTTGCCGCCCATGGCCATGTAGCCGTTGGCCAACAGAACGTCGTTGTTCTTCCCGCCGAACTTGGCTTCCCGGGGCCCGGCGGCGGCGCCGTCGTCGATCAGCAGAATGTCGCCGTTGGTGGGCTCCAGAGCGAAGTTCTTCACCGTCTCCGGCTGCATGATTTCCACCTGGACGGTCGCCGGCACGTGCTGGTAGGCGCGGACGCGGATGTCGTAGGTGAAGTAAGGCAGATCGCCGGTCTCGAAGGTGCCGTCCTCGGCGCACAGGACCTGGGTGAACAGTTCATCGGTGTCGGTGCGGAAGACGTAGACCGTGGCCTGCAGAGGCTCGCTGGTCTCGCTGTCCACCACGGAACCGGCCAGGATACCCGCCGGGGCGGCATCCAGCGCGATGTCGAAGGTGTTGGCGCCGTAGTTCAGGAAGAACTCCTGCTCGAAGTGCAGGTAGCCGAAGTGATCCACGACGATGTGGTAGGTGTCCACCAGTTGCTCGTCGGCCACGGTGTACAGGCCGTCGGCATCGGTCATGGCCGTGAAGACGGGCGTGCCGTCCATGTCCTCACCGGTGACAAGGACGCCGGCCAGGGGGCTGCCCCCGCTGGTGATGGTACCGCTGAGAGTACCGTAGGCCTCGATGACCTCGAAGGTCTCGGTGTAGATGTTGTAACCGTCCAGAGCGATCTGGCCCGTGACCATGCCCAACTGGGTGGGGGTCACCATCAGATCGGGAGCCGGAGCGCTCAGCTGGGTGCCGTCGGGCAGGAAGGCCACGACGGTGGCGCCGCCCTCACCCACGTTGGCGCTCAAGGTGCCGGGCAGGTTCAAGGCGAAGGCGTCGTCCAGACCGATGCCCGTGCTGACGGTCAGATCGGGGTTGGTCAGCTCCAGGGCGTTGACCTGCACCGGCTCGGTGAACAGGCGATAGGTCTCGGCGGGATCCTGGCCCACGATGTTCAGGGTCGGGCCGTAGGCGTAGTTCACGCTCACGATGGCGACACCGTTCGCATCGGTCATGACCGGATCCGTGCTGTAGTCCAGACCCTCGGCCCAGATGTTGATGCCGGGTTTCGGCGTCACATTGTCGGCCTCCATCACGGTCACCGTGATGTCGGTCGGGGTGTTCACGTCGATCACGGAGGGATCCAGGGTCACGGTGGCGGGCACGATGACCATGATCTCCGCGACGTAGGGCTCCAGGTTCTGCGCCATGGCCACCATCTTGACGGGGATACCCGGAGTCAGCAGCTGCGTGTACTCGATATCCACGTTGCCGGTGGCCCCAACGGTGCCGCTACCGACAAGCTGGCCGTTCTGGGTCAGGCCCACGTAGGTGCCGTGGGCGGCGGCGACGTTCAGGCTGGTCTGGCCCATGAAGATGGTGTCCACGTGGCCCACGTCGTTGGTGCCGGGAACGCCCATATAGGTGCTCAGGCTGGGGTCGCCCAGCAGGTTGTAGATATTCCAGTAGTAAGTGGTCCGCGTGGAGCCGGACTCCATCACGGCCAGGTTGCCGCTGAAGACCACGGCATCGTTGGTCACGTACCACAGGTGTTCCGCCTCGGCATGATCATGGAAGAGGCCGTCATAAGCGCCAAGGCCGGTCTCCTCATAGGCGTGAGCACTGCCGTCGATCTCGCCGCTGGGATGGAAACCGACACCCCACCAGTAATCCTCGTCCCAGTAGGTCGAGTTGGAGCCGCCGATGTACCCGATGGCACCCTTGTTCTCGGCACGCAGGAAGGTCTCACCGAAGCACTCATCATAGTCATAGGTGCTGGTCAGGCAGCAGTTACCCACGGCCAGGAAGTACTTGCCTTCGTTGGTCAGGCCGTTGATGTCGTTCTGCGACAGGTTGGGGTCGCCC
>PDQT01000168.1 GCA_002747875.1 bacterium DOLZORAL124_64_63 | reverse complement strand
CCCGCACACACACACCGTCTTCGGCAAGACGCGGCAGGATGAATACGAGCGTCGGGTGCGCGGCGAGACCTATCTGGAGATCGCGGCCGCGGGGGGCGGTATCCACGCTTCGGTGTCGGATCTGCGGCAGCGGGATGAGGACGAACTGGTGGCGCTGGCCGTGCCCCGCCTGCGGGAGATGCTGTCCCTGGGCACCACCACCGTGGAGATCAAGAGCGGCTACGGCCTGACCCTGGACGACGAGCTGAAAATGCTGCGGGCCGCCCGCCGCGCTGCTGAGATCGTCGGTATCCGTTCTGTGCGCACCTGCCTGGCGGCCCATGAGATGCCGCGCGAGTACAAGGACAACCGCCAGGATTACGTGCGGCTGATCACGGATGAGATCTTGATCCGGGCCCAGGCCGAGGGGCTGGCCACGCGCTGCGATGTCTTCTGCGAGCCCACGGTCTTTGATCTGGAGGAAAGCCTGGTCATCTTGAGCCGGGCCCGGGATCTGGGCATGAGCCTGACGGTGCACGCCGACGAGCTGGCATCCTTCGGCGGGGCGGTGCTGGCCGCGCGCCTGGGCGCCGATTCGGCGGACCATCTGATCCGCATCGACGAGAAGGGGCGCGAGGCCTTGGCCGCCAGCGAGACCGTGGCCGTCATGCTGCCCGGCACGGTTTTCTCCCTGGGCCTGAAGTCCTACGCGCCGGGCCGCGCCATGATTGACCAGGGCTGCGCCCTGGCTCTGGCCACGGACTTCAACCCGGGCAGCTGCCCCATCTGCAGCGTGCCTCTGATCCAGGCCATCGCCTGTTCGCAGATGCGGTTGTTGCCGGCCGAGGCCCTGACCGCCTGCACCCTGAACGCCGCCTGGGCCCTGGGGCTTGCCAAGGAAGTTGGCAGTTTGGCACCGGGCAAGAAGGCCGATTTCCTGATCTTGGACGGGCCGGACTATCGTTTGGTGCCTTATCGGGCCGGACACAACCCCGTAAATTCTGTTTTTCTTGGGGGACGTAAAATTTCTGATAATTCGGCATGAAAATGGCTTAACTCCATCCCGCAGTGGGCGATGATTGCTTTACACGGGGAAAGACCCCACGGGACAGGAAACCTGCGGGAGCATCATTTGTCAGCCACCCCGGGGATGGAGTCAGCCATTGGCTAAGCTCAGCAAGCTCAAGAAAGAGGCTTATGAGGCAGGTAAGAAGCGCGATTGGGATCGCGCCTTGAGCCTGTATGAGCAGATTCTGGAGCAGGACAAGAGTAATCCTACGGTCATCAATGAGATGGGTGATCTCTGCCTGAAGGCGGGCCAGACCCAGCGGGGCGTGCACCATTTCCTGAATGCCGCCGCCAAGTACCGCCAGAACGGGCTGACCAACAATGCCGTGGCGATCTACAAGAAGGTGCTGCGTTACGACGCGTCGAACCTCAACGCCCACTGGTACCTGGCCGAGAGCCGGGCGGGCCAGGGGCTGATGCTGGAGGGCGAGCACCACGCCCTGGTTTTCCTGGACAACAAGGATGGTCTCAGCAGCGAGTTGCAGGAGATCTATCTGAAGCGCTGCACCCAGATGCTGGAGATGTACGGGGAAAGCCGGGCGGTGCTGGAGAATCTGCTGCAGATCTTCCGCATGTGGAACATGGTTACCGAGGCCGGCCGAACCCGCATTCGCCTGGCCTGCCACAAGTGGGTGGCGCGGGAAGTGGACGAGGCCAGCCAGATGGTCCAGGCCGTCCTGCAGGACACACCCCAGTTGATGAACTATCCCGAACATGCCCTGTGGTTGGAGCAAACGGGCCAAGGGGCAGCGCAAGCGGGACCGGACTTCGATGCGGTGGATCTGGCCCCGGCTGCCGCTCCTGCAGCGCCGGCCGCTCCAGCCACTCCGGAACCGCCTGTCGCCCCCGAACCGCCCGCTGTTCCAGCCACCCCGACAGCCAAGGACCCGGACCTGGACTGGGGGGACTTGATGGATTCCCTGCCCTCGTCGTCGGGGCCCGAAAAGCCGGCGGCACCGGTGGCTTCGACTCCGGTGGCTCCGTCTCCGGGCGGGGGAGGGACCGAGGACCTCTTCGGTGGGCCGGAAATCAGCATCGAGCCGGATGAGGACGATGGCTGCTTCACCCTCGATGACGATAGCGACGGTCCCGTCAGTTTCGACGACCTGATTGCCGCGGCCACCGCCCAGGTGAGCCCCCAAACCGCTGAACAGGCCCCGCCGGCTGCGCCGATCCCACCGGCGGAGATGGTTCCCACCGGCCCCGAGACCCTGGACGATCTGCTCTCCGGAGACGAGGACTTCTGGAATGGGCAGGCTGGTCAGGAAGAAACCATCACCCGGGAAATCGGTACCCAGGTAGGCGGTGGTGAGGGCGAGGACCCCGCCAGCCTCTACGAGGCGGGCATGGTCTATCTGGAAATGGGCATGCACGACCAGGCCTGCGAGAGTTTCAGCAAGGCCACCGAATACCCGGATTATACCGTGCGGGCCCATGAGATGTGGGGTATCACCCTGCTACGGATCAACCGCGAGGACAAGGCCATCGAAGTTCTCAGCAAGGCCCTCTCGGTTCCGGAGCAGGGCAGCGGCGAGCACCTGGGTCTGCTGTACCATCTGGGCCGGGCCTATGAGCAGGCCGAGATGGATGTCGAAGCCCAGGCCGCCTATTTGGTGATCCAGGAGAAGAAGCCCGGCTTCCTGGATGTGAGCCGCCGTTTGAGCGCCATCGCCTCCAATCTCTGATTTCGGTACGCCCGGCGGAGAAGGCCGACAGGAACTCTTGCCCGGTCTTGCGTGTCGTATTACCATACGGTCATGAACAAATCGGAAAAATCCTATTCCAAACCCGCCTCGGTCCGGCAACCCGTTTTGCTGGGCCTTTTTACTGGCACCGCCCTGGGCGCGGGCTACCTGCTGGCGGGGGTGCCCAACGTGGAACTCATCTCCCTGATCGTGGCCCTGTCGGGCGCGGTTCTGGGGCCGGTGCTAGGGCTGTTGTGCGGCCTGTTGACGGGGTCCATCTTCGCCCTGGCCAACCCCTTGGGGATGAGCCCGCCTCTGCTGGCGGCCGGTCAGGCCGTGGGCATGGGGTGCTTGGCGCTGTGTGGCTGGCTGGCGGCCCGTTCCCTGGGAGTGCCGGGCATGCGGTTGACCTGGCGGCATCGTCTGGCCGGCCTGCTGGCGGGGCTGGTGGGCACCCTGTTCTATGATCTGCTGACGGTGTCGGTGTCGTGGATCCTGTTCCCGGATCTGCCCTTCCTGGTGATGCTGGTGAATGCCGCTTCCTTCGTGCTGGTGCACACGGGCGTCAATGCGGTCGTTTTTTTCATCCTGTTTGCCACGCTGGCCCACCGCCTGCGCGGTCTGGCGCGCGCTTCTCTGGTGGGTGGATCGACGCTGGGGCTGATCTTGCTGCTGGGGACCTTGGCCGCGGGCCAGGCCGAGGCGAGGTCGGGTGCCGGGGCGGACGCTGGAGCGGATGTTGCCGGACCGAAATCCTGGCATCGCCCCCTCTGGGATCCCTTCAGCGCTTCGGTGGTGCGCCACCTGGACCGGCGCACGCCCTGGATCGTCGTCTCGGACGGCGGGCTGGGGGCGGCCACCGTCATTCTGGGCGAAGCGTCCACCTCCTGCCTGCCGACCATCCTGCGCGACGGCCTGCCCGTGGGCACCGGCCACCGCATGGCTGACGACCCTTGGCTGGTGGATAACCAGTTGCTGGCCGTGGATGCCGGGCTCGATGGTTTTCTGACCGCGGGGAACGGGGTGGTGCATCTGCTGCCGCGGGATCCCCAACCGGACAAGGCCATCAGCCGGTACCGGGGCACCAAGGGGCCCCATGAAGCCTACATGCGGGGCGTCAGTCTTCTGACCCCGCGCACGGCCTGGCGGCTGGGTTTCGATTTCCAGGAGAACATCGACCGCCTGGGTTACAACTGGACCAACGCGGCCGATGAGAATTTTGCCGCCGAGGACCAGCCCCGTGGCCAGAGCAGCATCCGCATGGGGCGGACCCGGCTGGTGCGCCGGCCGGGCCCCGACAGTTCTCTGCTGGTGGAATACCACACGGAGCGCAAGACCCGTAACGAGATGCTGGTGCTGGGGGCCGAGGTGCAGGAAATCTGGGGCGATGGCGCCCGCTTGGATGCCCGGCAGCGATGGGGCGCCTGGGACCTGCGCACGGCCCTGTTCTGGAACAGCCGGACAGTGGAGTGGGGGGATCTCGTCACCCGTAGCGGTCCCCGGCGCAAGATTGAGACGGGCCGCGAGGGGGTTCTGCTGGCCCTGAACCACGCCCCGCGGGACAGCGGAGCCTTGGCCGCGGCTCCGGACAGCACAGGACATGATCCGCACCCGCAAACAGCTTTGCGGGTTCTTTTTTCCCGCTGGGATGTGCTGGACAATGTGGCGACGGTGTCGGGACGGCCGGTTACGGATCCTTCCGGAAGCCGGACCACGGCCCAGGTCCAGGCCGTCCACACGCGCGACATCGGCTTGGGCACCCTGCAGGCGGGCGTCACGGGCGATTTTCTGGAGCGGGCCGGTTGGCGACCGGGCGTTTTTCTGCAGTGCAGCCAGCGGCGGGCCGATCCGGTCTGGCTCCTACGCCTGGAAAGGGCCGGGCGCGCCCCGCGCTGTGACGAGCTGTTGACACCTCTGACGCATCATGTCCTTGCCCGGGAACTGGTGATGCTTCCCAATCCGGATCTGCAACACGAGAACCTGTTGCGGGCCGGTGTGTTGCTGCGAACCCGGCTGCTGGGCTTCGATCTTGCCCTGGACGGGGCGATACGGCGCCTGCGGGACGGCATCACCTGGGAAGTTGAAACCCCGGATGGGCTGACCGGCGCTTGGCGCAACACCCTGGCGTTGAACAGCACGCGGGTGACGGGAGCCATCGCCCGGGAGGGCCGGTTGGCCGGCTATGCCCGCGCGCGGCTGGAGGGGACATGGCAAAGCTTCGACGAGATCAGCAGCCGGGCGGCCTTCCTGCCTCCGCGGCGGTATCTGCGGCTGGAACTCATGTGGGAACAGCATTTCTTCATGGAAGACGGCATCCTGCAGCTGGCCCTGCTGACCACCAACCGGGGCCCGCTGAACGATCCCTGGGACCCGACCGGGGGCGTGACCCTGCCCGCGGCCACCACCAGCGATCTGCTGGTGGGGTTTCGCCTGATGGGGACCCACCTCTCCCTGAATTTCCGGAACGTGACCAACCAGCGAGTCCGCCTCAGCAGCGGGGCCCTGAGCCCGGGCATGGAGATGGACATGCGCCTGAACTGGACCTTCCTGTACTGAATCCCTTCGCCGGCTCCGCTCCCCTTTCCGCCCAGGCTTTCCGCTTGCCCACGCGGCAGGTTCTGGGCATTCTGCTGGCCTTTTTCCTGATTCTGGGCGGGCGTTTTCTGCGGGACCAGATCCTTCTGGATGATGACGGGTTGTTGAAAGACAGCCTCTGGCTGGACAGCTTCGTGATGCCGCCCGCGGCCATGGCGGCGCCGTCCCGGGGCGGGGCGGAGGCGCCGAAGTTGACCACCCCTTTGCCCATCAACACCTGCAGCGCCGACAGCCTGACCCTATTGCCCGGGGTGGGGCCGGTCATGGCTGAACGGATCGCCGCCCATCGGGCCGCCGGGCACCGTTTCACTTGCCGGGCGGATCTGGAAGCCGTCAAGGGGATCGGGCCACATCTTTCGGCACGTTTGGATACTTTGGTCATCTATACCGTGGCGGCGCCGGATTCTCTTTGAGCCGGGTCTTGGTTCATGCTCGGCAATCTCTCGGGTTCCCGAATTTCACGTTAAAGTCCCCCTCTTCCCTGACGAAAAACCGGATGCACGGAGGAATCCGTCCCATCCATGGATGGACGACGGGAACCACACGGAGGAAACGGAGAAACGGACAATGACTATGACCGGCTCCACAATCGTGAAAGACAAAGTCGCGCAGCAGCTTCTGGCTGCCGGGGTGATGGACGAGGCGGCCCTTCTCAAGGCCCAGGAAATCCAGAAGAAGGAAGGCGGATCTCTCGGCCAGGCCCTGGTGCGCAGCGGGGCCGTCGATGAACCGACCTACACCCAGTATCTGGGGCAGGTCTTCCGGCTGCCTGTCGTGGATCTGGATAGCGCCGAAATCGAGATGGAATGCATCGACCGCATTCCCGACGACGTGGTGCGCAAGTTCCAGGTGTTGCCCATCAGGCGGGTGGGACGTCAACTCACGCTGGCCATGGCCAACCCCGCCAACATCTTCGCCATCGACGACATCAAGTTCATCACCGGTCTGGAAGTCCAGTGCGTGGTGGCGGGCGAGATGGCCATCAAGAAGGCCATCGACAAGTATTACAGCGATGCGGACAGCCTGGCCTCGATCATGGAAGGGCTCGAGGATGATATCGAGCTGGTGGAGGAGGATGAGGGTGACGACCTGCTGGGGCAGGACGGGCAGAACGCCCCGGTGGTCAAGCTGGTCAACACCCTGCTGGCCGAGGCCGTGAAGATGGGCGCCAGCGATATCCATGTCGAGCCCTACGAACGCAACATGCGCGTGCGCTACCGCGTGGACGGTGTGCTCAAGGAAGTGATGGAGCCGCCCATCAAGCTGAAGAACGCCATCATCAGCCGTTTGAAGATCATGTCCGAGCTGGAC
>PDQT01000293.1 GCA_002747875.1 bacterium DOLZORAL124_64_63 | reverse complement strand
GTGAACGCGACGATGACCTCCTGCTGCCGGCCCAGAACCTTCCCCGCCAATCGCCCGTCGGCCAGGATGTGGCAGCTGTGCCCCGGGTCGCCCTGGTGGTAAAGGGTCTCGCCCTTGGTGTAGCGCACCTTGCGCACCAGCGGCGCCACGGATTGCAACCGCTCGGCGTTCAGGATGGGCCGGCCCTCTTCATCCACCACCAGCTTGCGCGTCAGGTCGCTGTCCAGCAGGCTGCGGGTGATGAACCGCAACTCCTCTTCCTTGGGGTCCAGCTTCATCTGATTCTGTACCAGCATGAGGTAATCGTTGAGCAGGACATCGCTCATGGGGAAGGGGATCTCGATGCCCGCGCGCTTGAACTTGTACCAGATCATCCGGTTCACCTCGCCGTCGATCTGCTCACGGCGATGGTAGTCCCGGGTCCAGAAGCGCAGGCGGTAGTTGATGCCGAAGTCCTGGAACTCGGTCACGTAGGCGTCGGGCTGCGGGCTGGGCAGCACCGCGTCCACCTCCTTGGCGGCGGCCACCAGGGCGGCGATGACATCATCCGGCGCATCGGCGTAGCTGGCGCCCACGTCCACGCGGTGCCGGCGCATGGGGGTGGGCCGCACAAGATTGTGCACCACCGATTCGCTCATCTTGGCGTTGGGCACGATCATCACGTGCCCGCTCATGGTGCGGATGCGGGTTTCCCGCCAGTTGGTCTCCGTGACCTTGCCGCTGATGTCCCCCAGGTTCACCCAATCGCCCGGCATGACCGAGCGCGTGATGTGCAGCGACATGCCCGCCAACAAATTGCCCAGCACACCCTGCAGGGCGAAACCGATGACCGCCGTCAGCAGGGCGGTGCTGGCCAGCAGGGGCGCGATGTCCAACCCCAGCTCGAAACGCAGCACCCCGAAAGCCAGCCCCACCACCGCCACGAAGCGGATGATGCTCATCAGCAACCCGGGCACCGGCCATTCCCGGCCCTGCCGCGCGAAAAAGACGCGCGCGCCGCCCTCGATCAGCAGCAGCACCGCCACCCCCGTCCAGAAAATATTCCAGGCATGCAGATGATCGGCATGGGTGTCCAGCCAAGACGCCAGGTCGCCCTGGGCGCGCAGGACCACCACCACCAACCAGGTCAGCACCAGCACCAACACCGGCTGAAGCAGATACCGCAGCAAGCCCAGCAGATTCTCGGGTGGGCCGTGGCGCCGGTTCAATGAAAAGGTCAGACTGCGCGGCACCAGCCACAGCAGCAGCATGGCGATCACTTCGATGACGGTCAGCAGATACTGGTTCAAGATCTCGTTCTCCGTTGGTTTCTCAACCATCTCCCGGCGGCGGCATGGGCAGCGGGCGCAGGCTCCCCACCGTGGGCAGATGATCCGGGTCCATGTCTTCGCTCCAGTCGGAATAGGCGTAGGGCAGATCCCCCTCACGGGCCAGGGCCACCACCTGGGTGAACCAGGCGGCGTACTCCTCATCATCGCCCCGGCCCAGGCGCACAATCACCGGGAAGCGCTCCACGAACTTGCGGGCCAGGGTCTCCGTGTCGTCATCGGAGGCGTCTTCCCAGCCAAAGAAGTTCTTCCCCACGGCAGAACTGTAGGTGACGGTGTCGTGGTTCTCGTCCACCACCATGGCCCCGTGGTCGGAACCGATGTTGTCCGCGTGGGTCACGGCGCAGCGCCAGTACATGCCCGACGGCGAGATGCCCGGCCCGATGCGCAACCTCTGGTAACCCAGCCGGTGCAGCTCCGCCACCATCTCCAGCACGCGGCGGGCGTTGTTGTGGGCCTCTTCTTCAGGGTTGCTCTGGCCCACCAGTTCCTGCTCCTGACTCTGGCGAGCCAGGTATGTCATGGCCTCGCTACCTTGGGCGCGCACCTCGGCCTTCAGCTTCTCGGCGCGCTCGTCCAAGGTCAGGTCATCGCATTCGGGCGCGTGGTGGGTGCCGATGATATAGTCCGCCCCCGTCTCCACACCGATGGCCGCCACCTCCTCGAGGGTGCTGTGGCCCCAGTCCACATGCCCGGCGTATTCCTCCTGCAGGAAGTGGCTGTCCATGATCAGAGCCGTCAGCGGGCGGGGCTGGGTACAGAAAGCGGTGAAGGCCCGCCGCTGCTCCGGCGAGGTCCGCCCCCACTCCATGTCCGTGGCCAAGACCAGAGACGCGCGGGTGGCCGGCTCATCGACGCGCCAAGCCAGGCAGCCGCCCGGATGCGCGACCGGGTGGGCCCGTACCTCCAACCCGCCCACGGTCAGGCATTGCCGCCGCGGTTCACCAACCCAGGAACCATCTTCCAAGCTGACATCGCCGATGACCAGAGCAGCCCCGGCCTCGGACAGATTGATGGGCCAGTAGGGCTCGCCCACAAGGGTGCTGAGAGCCTTCCAGGTGTCGGGATGCCCGCCGGCGGGCATCGGTCCCACGACGCGCAGTCGGCGCCCCTTCTGGTACAGCGGCGGAAAGGAAGGCAGGCCCAGCAGATGATCCAGGTGGTAGTGCGTCAGGAGCAGGACCAGGGGATCGTCGGCCTCGCCCAGATGCGGCAGCAGGTTGGCCAGGCCGGAGCCCGCGTCGATGATCAGACGCTCGCCCCGCGCGCCGGTGATGAGCAGGCTGGTGGTGTCCCCGCCATACACGGTGTGGCCGGCACCCGAAACGGGAACCGAACCGCGCGCGCCTCCGAATATGATCTTCATATCACTTCCTTGTCAGGTTCCACACCGCGTCGAAGCCTTCCTCTTCTTCGGCCAGACGCGCCAACCATTGACCGGCGGCTGGATCCCGGGCCGCGCCCTCGTGCAGGGCGCGCATGGCGGCGGCGGCCTCGGCGGCCCGGCCCCCGTCGCAAAGCTTCAGGGCCTGCCGGTAATCGGCCCAGTGGGCGGGCTCCTCTTCGCCCGCGAAGCCTTCCAGCTCATACACCCGCACGGGCTGCTGCCGGCCCACCACCCGTAACGAGCCCAGCGCCCGCGCCAGCATCTGGTCGCGCACGACCCCGTGGGTGAATTCCGAGATCATCAGATAGGTCCCGAAGACCTTGTTGGCCCCCTCCAGCCGCGCCGCTAGGTTGGCCGCGTCGCCCAGCACCGTGTAGTCGAAACGCTGGCTGGAACCCATATTCCCCACGATCACCGGTCCCGTGTTCAAGCCGATGCGCATGCGCATTTCCGCGCCGAAGCGCTCCTTGAATTCGGCCCGTCTGGAGGCCAGCTTGCGCTGGCACAGCACCGCGGCGCGGCAGGCCCGCGACGCGTGATCCGGCTGGTCGGCGGGAGCGTTCCAGAAGGCGATGATGGCGTCGCCCTCGTACTTGTCCAAGGTGCCGCCGCTTTCCAGGATGATGTCCGTCATGTCCGTCAGGTACTCGTTCAGCAACTGGGTCAGCTGCTGGGGCTCCAGTCCCTCGGACAGGGTGGTGAACCCCTCCAGATCGCTGAAGAAGATGGTCAGCTCGCGGCGCTCGCCACCCAGCTTCAGGCGCTCCGGATCTTCCATGATACGGCTGATGACCTGGGGACTGAGGTAGTGCCGGAAGGCGGAGCGGATGAAGCGTTTCTGCCGGCCTTCGGTGGTCCAGGCCAGGACCATGGCCCCGCCCAGAGCCAACAGCTGCGCCACGGTGCCCGGCACCAACGGCCACCACATCCCCCCCACGGCGGCGGCGAAACTGAGCCCCACGGGCAGCAGCAGGAAAACCACCAGCACCGCCAGCGCGCGCGCCATGCTGCCACCCTGCAGCACCAACCAGGACCCCAGGAAGGCCAGAACCAGCATGACCAGATAGACGCCCCGGCGCGGGGCCTCCCGGATGAAGCGGTTCTCCAGAATGTTATCCAGGGCCGTGGCGTGCACCACCACCCCGGGCGCCACCCGATTCAGAGGCGTGGACCGCAGATCCAGCAAACCCGGCGCGCTGTACCCCACCAGCACGTGCTTGCCGCGCAGGATGGCCGGATCCACGTTGGGCGTGCCCCCCTCCTGCAGCCGCAACTCGGACTGGATGATCTCCGCCACGTTGAAGATGCGCCACGTGTCCGCCGGCCGCCGGTAATCCAGAATCCGCCGCCGGCCCGCCCGCGGATCCGGCCCTTTGCCGCCTGTCCGCGCCACGGCGGCCCCCAAGGAATAGAGCGTGTCCCCCGCGGCCGTCTCCACCCACAGGGTGATACGCCGGAAAACACCATCGTCATCGGGGATGTCGCTGACGTTACCCAAGGCCAAGGCGTTGTCCGCCACCTCGGCGATGGGCATGGTGATCTCCTCGGCCCGCGTCAGATCCCCGTGCACGAAGAACGCGCCCAGGAAGAAACCGCTGGCCGCGATGGCCTCGCCAAAGATCTGGTCATCGCGCACCCCCATCACCGACGGCTCGGTGAACACCGCGTCGAAGGCCAGGTCGCGCGCCCCGCCCCGCCGGCAGAACTGGATGAGGGCGGCGTAGACCTCGCGCGGCCAAGGCCAGGGCAGGCTGTTGGTTTTCCGCCCCCAGTCCAGGCTCTGCTGGTCCATCAGGATGAGACAGATCTCGGCACTGTCCGGCTGCGCCGTCTTGGCCGCCCGGGCGGCGCGCATGCGAGCGCGCCAGTCCCAGGTGCTGTTCTCCCAGCGCTCCAGCGCCCCGGACGCCAGCAGGCCCACGACCAGCACGGTGGCCGTCACGGCCAGCAGCCCGGATTGCAGAAGCTTGCGCCGCAGGTTTTTCATCTAGCCCCCGACGACCCGCGCGAAACGGTCGGCCCGCGCCGGGGTGACCTTCACCTCCGGACGCCCGGTCAGCAACGGCTGGATGCTGTCGATCCGATCCTGGGGCGACGGATGCGTGCGCGCGAACCCCGGACCCCGCGGATCCCACTGCCGGCCCATCTCCTCAAGCACATGCTTCAGCGCCCAGGGGTTGTAGCCCACGCGCTGCAGCAGTTCCAGGGCGATGGCGTCCGCCTCCTGCTCCAGCCCCCGGCTGTAACCGTTGACCACCAGAGCGCTGGTGATGTCGTTGATGCTGCCGTCGTAGTCGTTCACCAGGTTCTGCAGGTCCTCGCCGCCGAAGTTGCGCGCGCTTTCGGTGGCAAGGATGGTGAACGCGCTGGTCAGCCGGCTCTTCTTGATGGCCCGCAGCCCGTGCTTGGCCACCACGTGCCCGATTTCATGGGCCAGCACGGCGGCCAACTCGTCCTCGGTGTGGCACAGGTCCACCATGCCGCGGCTGACCAGCACCAAGCCCCCGGGCGCGGCGAAGGCGTTGACTTCCGGGCTGTCCAGCAGCAGGAAGTGGTAACCGCCAAAGGTCTCAGGACGGTCCGAGGCCATGGCCAACGTCTGGCCGATACGGTTCAGATACGCGTTGACGGCCGCGTCGTCCAGAGCCCGGTAATCCACCAGAATCCGCGCCGCCACGGCCCGTCCCAGGTAATATTCTTGCTCGGGAGTGATGTCCTTGAAGGTGGCGTCCACCGCGTCGATGGTGCGGTGCAGGCTGTCGGCCTGCTCCTCGCTGATGGCGCCACTGGTCATGGCCGTCTCCGTGGCGATCTTGGCCACGCTGGCGCAGCCGGCTACCAGGATCAGGGCCGCGATCAGGACCCAGAACTTGGGGAGGTTCTTCATGGCCAGATTTTTCATGATCAGGTTTTTCATGATCAGGTTCTTCATGATTAACGCCCCCCTTCCCGCGACCGGATACCGCCCTGGCGGAGGAACGTCTCCACCTCGGGAGCCGTCACCACCATCTTCTCCATGCGGTCGACCCAGCTGTAATCCAGGTCGGCATTCTGCTTCCGGTATTCCTTCTCCACCGTCTCGTTGAAACCCTTGCCGGCCAGCGCGACCTCTTCGCCGCTGGCTCCGGTCCCGGCCTCGATACTGCCGCTGACCAGCTTCAGTTTCTTCTGCGACAGGGCCGACTCATGCAGCCAGCCCTGGTGCCCGGCCGCGTCGGTGACCTCCACCCAAGGGCCCTGGCGCTTTTGCACGGTGACCTTGGCGCCGTAGGCCACATCGGCCTGGCGGGCGCCCAGGAAGGAGGGCTTGGCGCGCAGCTGGGTGGCGCGGACCTGCACGCTCAGGATTTCATCGGCGGCCCAGACCAGGCCGGCCAGCAACAGAACGAAGGCCAGCAACATGCCCACAGGCAGATGCTTGCCGTTTCCGACGGTGATTTTCATGACCATCCTCCCTTGGGACGGGAATGGCGTGGATGCCCGCATGGGCCAGGTAGGGATTATGTGGCGACCATTTTCTGACACGGGAAGAAGGAGGTCAAGA
>PDQT01000370.1 GCA_002747875.1 bacterium DOLZORAL124_64_63 | reverse complement strand
AGATCCTGGAGTGGCGGCTCTTTCCGGAGCATGTGAAAATGCCGCCACGTTGGAAGCAGTACTACGGAGGGGAAATCGATACGGTGGCTTTGCCGATCAATCGGCGGCATGCCTTGAAGTACGCGTTTTAGAGCTTATTTGGGGATTATCGACTCAAATTAAGGGAAATATACTCCTGCTAATGGCCCCAGCGCGCGAGGCCAGGAATAATCCTGACCTCGCGCGCTTGAGTGATCCGGCCATACAGCCCAGAGCACCAACAATTTCCACGGCACAACCTACGACTACAGGGGATGGTCTATGGCGGTGAGGACAAGGTCCACAGCTCCACTCGCAGAAGAT
>PDQT01000368.1 GCA_002747875.1 bacterium DOLZORAL124_64_63 | reverse complement strand
GCATGACGGAGGTCAGTACGAACACGAAAGACACCATGACCCACATCAAACGATTTTTCAGCGATTGGAAGAAAAACACACCAAGACCTTCCCGTGGCTTTCTGATTTCAGGCGGTCAAAACCGATCACAGAATCAGATCGTCAGCACGGGCCACGGTCTTTACATATTTATTTATGATCAAACAAGGCCAACAACCGAGTCAGGCCGGGCAGGATTCCCGTCCGATCATGATTCGGCCTGCACCGGATTCTTCTGCACCCAGCGATCGTAAAGAACCAGGGATAGGGCCGTCGAGGCGGCCAATAGGGCAAAGATGATCCACATCGCGTCCGGGTTGTCGGTCCCCCCGCGCTCGGTAGGGCCAAAGTGCCCGTACATCACGCCCGACAGCAACCCGCCGAAAAGATTCCCCAGGGCCGTGCACCAGTAGAAGTACCCCATGTACATCCCCACCTTGCCCGGCGGCGCGATACGGCCCGCGTACTCCTTGCTCTTCGGCGAGGCCATCATCTCCCCCACGCTGAACACCAGAATAGCCGCCACGATGATCCAGCCCTCCCCGCCCAGCATGAAGACCAGGAAGCTGATCACCGTCACGACAACACCGTTGATGATGGTGTTCAGGGGCTTGACATTGCGGATCAGGTAGGAGATACCGACCTGCCCCAGGATGATGCCGAAGGCATTCAGATTGATCAGGTGCTCCGGCTTGACCTGCCCGTGTTCCAGCACGGCCAGGCTCCAGTTGGAGGTATCCACGCCCAGATTCTGGAACAGGCCGGTGATACCGCTGGCCACGGGGCTGAGGCTGCGGATCAAGTCGGACGTGTCGCCGTAGTCGCGGATGTACTCCGGCAGGGTCAGAAATATCTGATTGAAGCTGGTCCAGAAACCAGCCATCAGCAGCAGGAAGACCATGTAGCGGCCCTCACCCACCTGCATGGGTTGCAGTAGCCAAGGGCCCTGCCCCGCGCCCCGCCCCATTGCGCGCAGGATCAGGTCGATCAGGATGTTGAACACGATCCAAGCCAGGCTGATGGGCCCGATGAGCTTGAAGTCCCACCACTTGCTTCCCATGACCAGCACCACCAGCACGCCCAGCACCATCAGGAAGAAGCGGCCGTTGCCGACCACCTCGATCATACCGGTGAACACCTCGGACAGCTTCTTCTTGCTGGCCCGTTCCTCGGCGCTGCGCGGGTCCTTATAGAAGATAATACAGGTCAGCGCCAGCATCACGATCCAGGCCGCCGAGGCCCAGA
Source organism: bacterium DOLZORAL124_64_63 (assembly GCA_002747875.1). Lineage (GTDB taxonomy): Bacteria > Krumholzibacteriota > Krumholzibacteriia > LZORAL124-64-63 > LZORAL124-64-63 > LZORAL124-64-63. The sequence goes on along the minus strand of PDQT01000368.1, from coordinate 2,042 downwards.
ACACGTAGGTCCAGCTCCAGCCGCGCACCACACCGGCAATGATCGGGCCCAGAAAGCCGCCCACATTGACCATCATGTAGAAGATACCGAAGCCCATGCTGCCCGTTTTCTCGGTGGTGGTCAGGGCCACTGTGGAAATGACCACCGGTTTGAACATGCCGTGCCCGACGGCCACCAGGAAATAAACAGCGAAGAAAGCCCAAAAAGAGGTGGGGAATTGCAGCAGCAGATAGGCCGGCGCCATGATCATCGTCGATGCCAGGAACATGGCCCTATAACCGTATCGGTCCGCCAAGGCGCCGAAAGCCGCCGGAAAAAGATACAGGAAGAAAGTCACCACACCCTGAATGACGCCTCGGTCCTGGCTGGTGAACCCCAGACCGCCATCGGCGACGGCCTCTGTCAGGTACAGGCTGCTGACGGCATAGAAACCGTACCACCCCATGCGCTCGAAGATTTCCATGACGTTGGCGGCCCAGAAAGCTCTGGGGAACATTTTCAGGCCGCGGGGCGTGTCGGTGGCGGTTGTGCTCATGACGATCCTTCGGTATGCGGGTCAAGGCATAAACGGATAAGGGCGCAAAAAAGGGCCCCTCCTGACTGGAGGAGTCCTTTGTTCATAGCTGGGGCATCATACAGGAAAGCCCGACGGAGGTCAAACACCATCGGGCCGTCCCGTTTCCCGAATCCGCTACTTGAAATCCCAGCTGGAACCTTCAGGGCCGTCCTGGACACTCACCCCCATGGCCGCCAACTCATCACGAATCCCATCGGCCGCGGCCCAATCCTTTTCCTCCCTGGCGGCGCGCCGACGCGCCAGCAGTTCCTCCACCCGGGCCATGTCCAGCTTGATGCGGCGGGCCTTCAGATCCCGGCGTTCCCGCAACCAGGTCTCCGCGTCCTGCCCGAAACAGCCCAGGATGGCCGCCACCGGCTCCATGTCCTGGACAAATTTTTCGATGGTCGCGTAGCGTAAAGGTTTGCTCACGCCCTTGCCGCTGGCCAGCAGGCTGTTGACCTCGGCCAGGGGTTTGCTCAACGCGCCCAGGGCGCCGCTGCTGTTCAGATCGTTGGCCATGTGGGAGATGAAGGCCGCCAGCATGACGCCGACCTCCCCTTCCACGGCCACCGGCTGGGCCGGCGCCTGGGCCGTGGCCAGGAAACGGCGCGCCGCCGCCAGGGTGCCGTAGATGTAGGCCAGTCGGTCATCGGCCTCTTCCAGGCTGGGGAAGCGCACCCGTGACTTGAGAATTTCCGCGGTGCTGGCGTGCCCGCAGGCGCCGCACCGGGCGGCTTCCTGCTGCGACTTGTCCAGCACGGCGTCACACTCCGGGCAGGTGACTTCCAGATCGAAATTCAGCCCGCTGCGATAGTGCACCGTCATCAGGAAATAACGCAGCGTCTCGCCCGGGAAAAGCGTGGTCAGCTCACGGGTGGTGAAGAAGTTGCCCAGGCTCTTGGACATCTTCTCGCCCGCGAAGTTGATGAAGCCGTTGTGCACCCAGGTGCGCGCGTAGGTGTGCTGGCCGTGGGCACCCTGGCTCTGGGCGATCTCGTTCTCGTGGTGCGGGAAAATCAGGTCCCGGCCACCGGCGTGGATGTCGAAGCTATGGCCCAGATGTTTGCTGCTCATGGCCGAGCACTCGATATGCCAACCCGGCCGGCCCTTGCCCCAGGGGCTGTCCCAGCTGGGCTCACCCGGTTTGGCGGCCTTCCAGAGGGCAAAATCCAGGGGGGTTTCCTTGCGCTCGTCCACGTCTATACGGCTGCCCGCGCCCTCCAGCATCTCATCCACCGAGCGCTTGCTCAGCTGCCCGTAGGGCCCGAACTCGCGCACGCGGAAGTAGACATCGCCCTGCACGGCGTAGGCCAGGCCCCTGTCCATCAGCTGCTCGACCAACTGGATGATTTCCGGGATGGTGCCGCTGACGCGCGGTTCCACGTCCGGCTCCAGCACGTTCAGCGCCGCCATGTCCCGGTGGTATTCCGCGGTGAAACGGTCGGCCATGGCCTGGGCTTCCTCGCCCTTCTCGGCGCTGCGC
>PDQT01000369.1 GCA_002747875.1 bacterium DOLZORAL124_64_63 | reverse complement strand
ATCTGGCTGAGCCCCGTTGTCACTTCTTGGATCCCCTCAGACTGCTCCAGGCTGTCGGCGGCAATCTCCCTGACCAGACGGGCGGCCTTGTCCACACTCCTCACGATCCTGTTCAAAGCCTCGGAAGTTTCCTTGGCCATGGCCGCGCCTGCGGCGACTTGCTCACGCGACCGTTCGATCATTTCCGAAGTTTCACGGGCCGCCCGAGCACTTCTGCCCGCCAAATTGCGCACTTCTTCGGCCACCACGGCAAAGCCCTTGCCATGCTTACCCGCCCGAGCCGCTTCGACAGCCGCATTCAGCGCCAAGAGGTTGGTCTGGAAAGCGATGTCATCGATGACCCGGATGATCTTGGCAATGGCTTCGCTGCTCTCGTTGATTTCCGACATGGAAGCCACCATGCGGTCCATTTGCTTGACCCCTTCGCCCCCCAGATCCGACGCTTCATCGGTCAACCGGTCCGCTTCGGTGGCGTGATCGGAATTGGCTTTCACCCTGTCCGCAAGTTCGTTCATCGTGCTGCTGACCTGCTCGAGAGAGGCCGCCTGACGGGTAGCCCCATCCGCAAGTAGAGCCCCACTGTTGGAAACTTCTCTGGACCCGACGCCAACCTGATCGGAAGCCCGCCGGACATCCGCCAAGGTGCTGCGAAGGCCATCGGCCATGCCTTTCAGCGCGTTGCCCAGCCCATCGTGTTCCCCGTTGACCTCGATCTTCAACGTAAGATCACCCTTGGCAATGCGGGAGGCCTCCACGGTTTTCCTTTCCAGCCCATCGCTCATTTTGTCCAGAGCCCGCGCCAGTTCTCCCAATTCGTCCGGCCGCGAGCAGTTCAGCCGGCGGCGGAAGTCCCCAAGAGCGATCTGTTCCGACACCGCCACAGCCTCTTCCAGGGGTTTGGTGATGCGACCCCCTATCAGGAAAGCCAGAAATCCGGCCAGCACGAGCGCCATCACCGAAAGCGTGCAGAGAAACAGGGAAACCTTCCTGGTGTTGGCGTTGATGTGGGTTTCCGCCTCCTCCATTTCATCGACAAAAGAGACAGCCCCGATGGTCCAGTCCCAGGGTTCGAAATACAGGGATGCGGCCACTTTCTCGCGGCTTTGATCGCTCCCATGGGCCTCCAACTGATAGCGCCGGAAATACGGCTTCGCGAGGGAGGCCTGCTTGGCATGGGTCAGGATGTCCCGTAGCGGATGGGAACCGTCAATGGCCTCCACGTCGGCCACCGCTTGCCCGTTCTGGGATCCGTGCTGGGACACGACATATTTCCCAAGCCCGTCCAGAACAAAGGCATATCCCGTTTTGCCGATGGTGAACTGTTCGATGGTGGAATCCAGAATTTCGGCCTGTTTCATGGGAACACCGAAGTAGGCTATTCCGGAAACCCGGCCATTCTTGTCCATCAGGGGCTCATAGACGGTCAGGCACCAGCGATCCACAACGAAAGCGCGCCCACGGAAAATTTCTCCGCGCAGCACGGAAGCCACCACGGGATTGGGCGTCCCGTCCGGTCTCCTTGCCGGGATGAATGTGCCCACGGCACGGTTACCGTCGGCTCCCATGACGTTGGAGCTGACCCGCAACATGTCCCCTTGCTCGTTCATGCGTTGAAAGATGGTGACGGATCCCCCGACCAGTTCCGTGACGCCATCGACCAGAGGAGATTCAACGTCCGGATCATAGTTGGGCGCGAACCAGTGATCCCCCGCCATCAGGCGAGGCAGGACGATCTCTTGGCGTTCCTGGTTACACTGGTTGACGGCGACCCAGGTGACCGGCGGCGCGGAATCGTCTTCGACGAGGGGGCCCAATTCCTCCAGGTGAGAGCGAACGACCATGCGGCCGGATTCCATCATATCCTGTAACAAATCGTTCTGGGTGATGCACAGGTTGTAGATACTCCGA
>PDQT01000327.1 GCA_002747875.1 bacterium DOLZORAL124_64_63 | reverse complement strand
GTCATCGAAAAGCTGGTACTTCTGGTAGGTGACGACCTTGTTCTCCAGGTCGATGGGGTAGTAATAGGTTTTCCTGCTGAAGAGCGGTAGCGTGTCGTCTTTCAGGCCGGGGAAGGGCGGATTCAGGCGCAGCATGAAGTGGTTGTCGAGGTGTTCACCGTCCTGGTCATGGCGCGCGCCGCCCGTCATGTGGGACAGGCCCAGGGTGATGCCGGCGTTGATCTGCCACTCGGTGGTGTCGGTCAGGGGCGCGTCCCGCCACTTGGCGCCTAGGTGCAGGCCGCGCAGGGGGCGGATCTCCACACCCGCGCCCCAGGAGCCATCCTGGAAGAAGGCCTGGTCGTGGTTCACCGTCCAGTCGGCGAAGAGGGTCAGCAAGGGGGAGCCCAGAGGCCGCAAGCCCAGATCGAAGATGGCCTGAGCGGCATCGGACTCCAGGCTGGCGGTGCCGCTGCCGCCCACGGTCAGATGGCGAGAGGGACGGCTGATGAAGCCGGCGCTCAGGGCCTTCTGGCGCGGCATGCGGTCGGTCTCGCCGTGGGCCCAGCGGTAGCCCAGACCGAAGGTGCCGGCCCGGGTGCCTCGGCTGATGCCCAGCATGTAATCGTAGATGCGGAAGTTGTCCGCCGTGGTGCCGTAGGTGCTTTGGCGCATGGCGAAACCCAGCCCTCGGCCCAGGGCCAGTCCGTAATTATCCAGGTCGCCGCGAATCTTCTTGTCCCGCCACCAGAAATCCAGGGCCCCCCTGTCGGTCATGGACCAGGCCGCGGGGTTGAAGAAGGAGGCGGCCGGGCCCGCGCTGACGGCCGGGCTCTGGGGCAGGTACCAGCTTTCGGTGGTGTAGTCGGCAAAGGGCACCGGGTCGTTCCCGGCCAGGGCCTTCCCGGTGAAGGGGCCCCAGGTCAGGATGGAAAGGGCCATCAGCAACAGGGCCAGGGCCGGTCGGTTTCTTCGTGCGCGGTTCATGCTGTCCTCCGGGTCATTTCTTGAGGCCGTGCCGTTTCATGATCTTCAGCAGGCTGCTGTGATCAGCCAGACCAAGCCGGCGCGCGGTGTTCGTGATATGCCAGTCGTGGCGCTCGAGGGCGCCCAGGATGATGGCCCGCTCGGCGGCGGCCTTCTGCTCCTTGAGGGTGCCGCCGGGGGCGACGATGCTGCCGGCACCGCCGGCGCCGGGTTGGTTGGGCGCCGCGTCCGCGGTGCGGGCCCCGCCGATCTCCGCGGGCACCAGATCGGGTGTGATCAGCTCCTCGACCGAGGCGATGACCAGGCGCTCGATGACGTTGCGCAGCTCGCGGATATTGTTGCGCCCCCAATCGTACGTCTTGAGACGTTCCAGGGTTGCGGGGTCCAGGCGCCGGGGCCGGAAACCGAATTTCTCGCAGGTCAGCCGCAGGAAATGCTCCGCCAGCAGGGGCACGTCGCTGAGCCGTTCGCGCAGGGGCGGGACGCGCACCATGTGCGTGTTGAGACGGAAGAGCAGGTCCTGCCGGAAGCGCCCGGCGGCCACCTCGGCGTCCAGGTCCCGGTTGGTGGCGGCCACCACGCGGGTGTCGACCCGGCGGCCGTCGTGGCTGCCCAGGCGCGTGACCACGCCGTCTTCCAGCACGCGCAGCAGCTTGGCCTGGGCGGGCAGGGGCAGCTCGCCGACTTCGTCCAGGAAGAGGGTGCCTTGGTGGGCTGTCTCGAAGGCCCCCTTGCGCGTGCGGTCCGCGCCGGTGAAGGCGCCGCGCTCGTGCCCGAAAAGTTCGGACTCGACCATGGCGTCGGGCAGGGCGGCGCAGTTGACGGGCACGAAGGTCTTCTTGGCGCGGGGGCTTTGTTCGTGCAGCCGGCGGGCCACCAGCTCCTTGCCGGTGCCGCTTTCGCCGGTGATGAGCACGGCGCTGGGGATGCCCGCCAGCCGGTCGATCAGCGCCACCATCTGCTCGGCGGCGCGGCTGGCGCCGATCAGGGCGGAGCCTTCGCCGCTCTGCCGGCGCAGCCGGTCGATCTCGCCCCGCATGCCGCTCCAGGCCAGGGCGTTTTCCACCTCCCGGACCACGCGCTCCAGGGGCTCGTCCTTGCTGATGAAGCTGTAGGCGCCCAGCTTCACGGCCCGCACGCAGCGGTCGTAGCTACCGGTGCCCGTGTAGACGATGACCGGCACCCGCAGGCCCTTCTTCTTCATGGTGGCCAGCACCTCGAAGCCGTCCACGCCGGGCATCTCCAGATCCAGGATGGCGCAGTCCACCGGTTCTTCCTGCAGGCGGGCCAGGCCCTCGGCGCCCCCGGCGGCGGTGGCGGTTTCGAAGCCGCCCAGGCGTTGCAGATCGTAGGCGTATTGCTCCCGCATGGCGGCGATGTCGTCGATGATCAGGATCAGGCTCATGGTTATCCCATCACAGGTTGGGCAGAGGGAAGCTGAGGGTGAAGGTGGTGCCGGTGCCCTCTTCGCTCTGCACGCGCACGCGGGCCCCGCAGTCGGCGGCCAGGCGGCGCACGTTGCTCAGGCCCAGGCCGGTGCCCTCGCTCTTGGTTGTGAAAAAGTCGTTGAAGACGCGGTCCAGATTCTCGGCCGGGATGCCCTCGCCGGTGTCCGAGACCTCCACCTGCACGCGCATCTCCTCCAGATCCGGGTCCTCTTCCAGGAAGGCGGCCACCGCCACCTGACCGCCTTCGGGCGGCAGGCTCTGCAGGGCGTTGCGCAGCAGGTTGTCGAAGATGCGGCGCAGGCTGACGGGGTCCGCCTCCACCGGAGGCAGGTTCACCGGCAGCTGGTTCTTCAGCGTGACGCCGGGCGGGGGGCTCTGGGCGGCCAACGCTTCAGCGATCACCGCATCCAGCCGGTTCAGGCCCACCTTGCGTTCGGGGCTCAGGCGCGCGTAATGGGCCGCCAGTTCCTCCAGGTAGGCCAGGCTGTTGTCCAGGGTGCTTTGGCGTTCGCGGAAGATGGCGCCCAGTTTCTCCGGTTCCTGTTCGGCCACCTCGCCCAGATGTTTGAGCACATGGCGCAGAGGGGTCAGGCCGTTGCGCACATCGTGGTTCACCTGGCGGGCCACCTCGCCCAGGGTGGCGCGGTGTTCGGCGTCGCGCAACCGGTCCACGCCCTGGCGCAGGCGGGCGGTCATCTCGTTCAGCAGGCGGGCCAGACGGCCCACCTCGTCACGGCCTTCG
>PDQT01000326.1 GCA_002747875.1 bacterium DOLZORAL124_64_63 | reverse complement strand
CGGTTGGCGGTCCACACGGCCAGCACGCCGGTGATGAGCAGGGCCACCGCCAGGATGATGGCCAGCCGCCGGTCCAGCTGGCGCAAAGACTCTCGCAGGGCGGCCTGGTCGTGGGTGATGATGAGGTAGGCGTCGCCCGGCTGGTCCGATCCCAGCAGGGGCCACGGGCTCCAGGTGACCAGGATGTCGTCCTGGCGCAGGGCCAGGGGGATCTCCTCGGGACGGGACAGGGCTTCCAGGCGGCGGGTCAGCTCCGGATCCGTGGAGAGGATGCCGTCCGCCCAGGCGATGACCACGTCCAGGTCGTCATCGCCGCTCAGATCGCGCAGGCTGTGGGCGTCCAGGCGCTGCCCGCCGATCAGGTCGTAATGTTGTCCGCCCAGTTCCACGGTGCGGGCGCGGGCGACGGCCAGGAAAGATCCCTCGGCGGTGCGGACCGGCACCAGGACCTGGCCCCGGGGCACGCCGGCCAGCAGCCGGGCCCGCGGGCCCGATTCCGCGCCGAAGCTCTGCGGGAAATGGCCGGAGCTGAGGATCCGGCCATCGGGCCCCTGCAACTGCAGCATATCCAGTTCCATCAGGGCCATGAAGCGGGCGGCGTAGCCCACCAGGAAGGGCGATGGCGCGCCGCTGTCGCGGGCCTGCAGCAGGGCCAGGCGCAGCCGGTTGTCATCGGCCATGCTGCCGGCCAGAGCGTCCAGCTTGGTGCCCAGGGATTGGCCGCGCCGTTTCAGGTCGGCGCGGGCCAGGCGCATCTGGTCTTCCATGCGGCGGTTGTCCAGCCGGGTGAAGCGCTCGCTCACGGCGCTGCGGGTGATCTGCATGACCGCCACCAGGGGCAGGAAGGTCAGGGCCAGGCTGACCAGCAGGATGCGCAGTCGTAGGCTCAAGGGGTGATCTCCGTTTGGGTGGGCCGGCCCACGCCCTCCAGGCGGGCGGTGCCGTCGAAAAGCCACTGGCAACCGGCCCAAGGGCCCCGGGTGATGAGCCAGGACCGGGTCACGGCCAAGGGGTGGACCAGGCCCTGGGCCATGAGGGTTCGGGCGGCGGTCTGCAGCCAGGGGGCCTTGCCGACCAGGTCGGCCATCTGGAGGCAGCCGGTGCTGAACTCCGGGTCCAGGGGCAGGACCACGGCCCCGGACATCTGCCAATAGAGGATGAAGTCCAGGGCGTCGGGATGGACGGGCTCGGCATGTCGGTCGGCAGGGCCCAGGGCCACCAGGCGCCGGGCCAGTTCGCGGGCGGCGGGGTCATCCTGATCGAAGGCGATGCTGGCCGCGTCCAGGCGGGCCTTGTCCAGTCCCCAGCGGCGCAGGGCGCTCCGCGCCTCGGCGATGGGGCCCGTCAGTTGGGGACAGTCCATGTTCCGGCTCGCCGGCAGGGTCAGGTGGGCCCAGGGCCGCGCGTCGGTGACGGTCAGATCCGTGTCCGGTTGCAGGTCCCGGACCATGTGGGCCCACGGGGTGTCCGCGGAAGGATTGGCTTCGGGAGGGCACACCAGCAGATAGAG
>PDQT01000309.1 GCA_002747875.1 bacterium DOLZORAL124_64_63 | reverse complement strand
GAACCCGGCCACGAAGCGGTTGGCCGGATCGTTGTACAGATCCAGGGGCGCGGCCACCTGCTGCACCACGCCGTCGTTCATGACGACGATGCGCCGACCCAGGGTCATGGCCTCGGTCTGGTCGTGGGTGACGTAGATCATGGTGGCGTCCAGCCTCTGGTGCAGGCGGGCGATCTCGGTGCGCATCTGCACGCGCATCTTGGCGTCCAGGTTGCTCAGGGGCTCATCGAAAAGAAAGACCGCCGGATCCCGCACGATGGCCCGGCCCAGGGCCACCCGCTGCCGCTGCCCGCCGCTGAGGGCCTTGGGCTTGCGATCCAGCAGCGGCCGGATACCCAGAATGCCCGCCGCCTCGTCCACCCGCCGGTCGATCTCCGCCGCCGGCATCTTCCGCATCTTCAGCCCGAAGCCCAGGTTCTGCCGCACGCTCATGTGGGGATACAGGGCGTAGTTCTGGAAGACCATGGCGATGTCCCGGTCCTTGGGCTCCA
>PDQT01000313.1 GCA_002747875.1 bacterium DOLZORAL124_64_63 | reverse complement strand
CATCTGGCCTCCGGCCGGCATCGCGGTGGCTGTCCTGATTCTGGGGGGCCCCTGCTATTGGCCCATGATTCTGGTGGGCGAATTCCTGGTGGCCCTGCATCTGCAACAATCCGTGCTGACCGGGCTGATCGGGGGGACTGCCCAGGTTGTGGAGGCCCTTCTGGCCTGCTTTCTACTGGGCGGCGACAGCCGTCGGCTGATCACCCGCTCCGGGCAAGCGGTGCTGCGCTTTACCCTCTACGCGGTTCTTCTCTCGCCTCTGGTTCCGGCCGCTTTGGGCGCGGGAGGACTGGCCTTGGGCAAAGATCTGGCGTGGCCGGAGACCTGGCGAGGGTTCGTGACCTGGTGGCTGGGGGATGCCGTCGGCATCCTGGTGGTGGCGCCCGCCCTGATGGGGGCGTTTCTGAACCGGCCTCCCAAACGGTCGGTCTGGCTGCCGTTTCTGGCTTTGATGACGCTGTTCATGGGTATTGGCCTGGTGCTGGTGTCGCTTGGGGACAAGCGGTCCTACACGCTGTTTTTCGTGCTGATGCCCTTTGTGGTGGTGGCGGCCATCCGGTACCGGTGGCTGGGGGCGGCCGGGGCTATTCTGATCATATCCGGCCTGGCTTTTCGCATGCGTCCGGAAGACCTGGGCCGCGATGATTTCATCACCGCCGTGCGCATGACCTTTGTGGGCACCAGCGCCTTTACGGGGTATCTGGTTGCCGGCTTCATGACCTGGCGCCAACAGCGGGAGGCTGTCATCAGCCGGCAACGCTCTTTCGCCAAAACACTCAATGAGTTGATGGTGGGCCTGGTTTCACGGCTGGAGCGAGATCGACTGCTGGATACCGTGGTTGCCCAGGCTTGCACCCTGCTGGAGACCGAAAACGGGTGTTTTCTGGAAATCGATGCTGAGACGGGAGAAGGGGTGCTGGTGATCGGCAAGGGCATCTGCGCCCCCTTGGCCGGCTACCGGATCGCATCCGGGGTAGGGGTGGCCGGTACGGTGGGGCAGAACGGGCAGCCCATGATCATCAACGATTACCAGAACTGGGAGGGGTGTCACCCGGATTCCGTTTGGGATGGTGTGGAGTCCGTTATCGGGGTCCCTATCCCGTACGTCGAGGAAACCGTGGGTGTGCTCTGCATTATCCACACCGATGCGGGCATGGTCTTTGACGAGCACGATCTGGCCGGTTTGGAGCAGTTCGGCAAGCTGGTTTCCGTGGCCTGGGACAACGCGCGGCTGTACGAGGACCTTGCGTGTGAACTGGACGCCCGGGTGCAGGCGGAGAAGGCGCTGATGGTGTCGGAACGCACCCTGCGCGAAATCCTGTCCTCCTTGCAGTCCGCCATCTTTGTGCTGGACGGGGGCACGGGCCGGGTCCTACAGATCAACCAGGCCGCCGAGGAATTGATGGCACCCCGCCAAGCCGGGGGCGAGGCTTTCTTCGGCTTGCTGAGTGGAGAAGCGGAGCCTTACACGGAAGCGGATGGGCGGCAGTTGTTGGCGAAGTGCACGAGCCAGCGGGACCAGACGACGGAGTGGCGCACCACCCTGCCGAACGGTCGGGCGGTCTGGCTGGAGATCGTCCTGCGCAAGGCTCGCATTGACGACGCGGAACGTGTCTTGGCCGAAGTGCGCAACATCGACGAGCGCAAGGAATACGAGTCCGTGCGCAACACCCTGGCCCAGAATCGGAAGATGGAGGCCCTGGGCGCTTTGGCCGGGGGCATCGCCCACGATTTCAACAATATCCTGTCCGCCATCATCGGCTACACGGAAATGGTCCTGGAATACGACATTCCCAAAGACCATCCCGCGGCAACCCATCTGCAGCGGGTGCTCTGCGGGGGCAAGCGGGCCACGGATCTGGTGCAGCAGATCCTCACCTTCAGCCGCCCCGGCGAGGTGGCCCGCCGCCCGGTGGACGTGTGCCTGGTGGCCGAGGATGTGCTCAACTTCCTGACCGCCTCCCTGCCGCCCACGGTGAAGGTGCGGCTGCAGAACAAGGCCGGCAACACCTTCATCATGTCCAACCAGACCTCGCTGCATCAGATATTCATGAACCTGATCACCAACGCGGCCCAGGCCCTGGAAGGTGAGCGCGGAACCATTGCCGTCTCCCTGGCCAACCAGGTGCTGGGGGACGAAGGCCGGCCCGCCGGTCTGGAGCAGTTGGCGGCCGGAGAATATCTCCGGGTTTCCGTCCAGGACGATGGCCGGGGCATGGACCAGGAAACGGTGGCGCGCATTTTCGAGCCCTATTTCACCACCAAGGTCCACGGCAAGGGCACCGGTCTGGGCATGGCGCTGGTCCATGGGCTGGCCCACCGCATGGGGGGAGTGGCCACCGTGGCCAGCACCTTGGGGGCAGGGACGACGATCACTCTGTTCCTGCCTGTTGTGGTGATAGAGGAACCTGATCAGGATCTGCCCGTGCTACCGCTGGTCAGGGGCTGGGAATCCGTACTCTTCGTGGACGACAATCCTCTGCTCACGGATCTGGCCAAACGTTTCCTGAGCAAGCTGGGCTATGAGGTGATGGTTCTGCGTTCCAGCGAGGTGGCCCTGACCACCTTCAGCCGGGATCCCGACGCTTTCGATCTGATCATCACCGACCTGTGGATGCCCGGCCTGACGGGGCTGGAGCTTTGCGCCGCGGTGCGACGTCTGCGTGAAGATATTCCCATCATCATGTGCACGGGCAATCCTGATAACGTCACCCCGGAGCAGGCGCGGGAGTTGCGACTGGCCGGGGTGGTGGCCAAACCTCTGAATCTGGCGAAATTCGCCCAGATCGTTCGGAAGGCTTTGGCGAAGGAGATCTGATCGGCAGTCCACCTGAGCGGGGTCTGGCCGGGGCCGCCCTATTCTTCTTTCAGAAGGCCGGCCACCTGTTTGAAC
>PDQT01000312.1 GCA_002747875.1 bacterium DOLZORAL124_64_63 | reverse complement strand
CTCTGGACGCCCATCTCACTCAGGCGGTGCAGCCCCGCCTGCCGGTTGGCCGCGGAGCAGGAACTGACGGCGTCCACCGCCACGGCCACCTGCCGGTCGGCGCGCAACAGGTCGGCGGCGGTCTGGTAGACGCAGACGTGGGTCTCGATGCCGCACAGGATGATCTGGTCCCGCCCGGTGTCTTTCAGGGCCTTCCTGAACCCCTCGTCACCCATGCAACTGAAATGGATTTTCTCGATGGGCCGGAGGGGCTTGAAGAGCTTGCGCAACTCCGGCACCGTCACGCCCAGGGCGCGGCTGTAGTGTTCGGTCACCAGGATGGGTATTTCCATCTGCTGGCAGAAGCGGATCAGGCGGCTGCTGCCGGCCAGCACTTGGTCCACATTGTGGATCAGGTCGCGGAAGCGTTCCTGGATGTCGATCACCACCAGGCAGGCGCGTTCAGGAGTCAGGCGATCAGGTACGGAGGGGTGCTTGCTCATGGGTCATTCCTTGTCGGTGCCGGGGTGAATCCGGGCCAGGTGTTTTCTATTTGCGGCGGGGAGGGGTGTACTCTCCGCACGGGTCGACCACTTCGGTGTAGGGGCTGTCCCAACCCCGCGCGAAGAACTCCTCCAGCGGCTCGGCGGCGCCGGCGCCCCGGAAGAAAAGGCTCACGTTGCGCGAGGAATGGAAGTAGTCCCCGGACCAGTTGGATGTTCCCACCCAGGCCGCGGTGCCGTCAACCACCATGTACTTGGGATGCTCCACGCGCCCGTAGGGAATGAAGCCATCCCGCAACTGGGGGATGTTGGAAAATTTCACGGTGATGTTCCGGACCGCCGCCAGGCTCTGCAGCCAGGGCAGCTTGTAGGAGACCTTGGACCAGTTGCTGACCAGCAGCCGTACCTGCACGCCCCGCGCGGCGGCCCGGCGCAGGGCCACATCCAGATCCGGGAAGTAGCCCCCGTCCCGATCGGAGACGTGATAGCTCAGAACCTGGCAGCGCACGCTCTTGGTGGCGCCGTCGATCATTTCCCGCAGCAGAGGAAGATCCCAGGGGATGCCCGCGGGAAGCCCGGCGCGGGGGCTGGCGGCCAGGTAGGCGTCCACGAGGCGGCCGTCGGGGGCCTGGAGGCGGGCGGGCCGCAGGTCGGCAAAGGCCGGATCGGCCAAAGCCTGATGGATGTGGTTTTGGTCGGCGTCGTCCATGGCCGCGGGCACATCACCCCCGGCCCCCTCACCCCCGGCCAAAGCCCAGTCCATGGCGAAGACGCGCTTCAGCTTCGCCGCCAGGCCGGGATGATCAATCAGCGCGCCCAGCTCACGGATCTGCGTCAGAGCGCGCCAGTCCCAGTTCTGGCTGCCCACGTACAGGATGTGGTCATCCACCACGAAATACTTGGCGTGCATGACGCCGCCCCACAGCGGGCCCAGGTCAATGGCCCGGCTGGCCGCGCCCGGCAAGGCGTCCATCTCGGCCAGGAACTCGGGGTAGTTCTTCTGGAACTTGGCGTCGCCCAGCACGCGCACCGCCACGCCGCGTTCGGCGGCGCTGCGCAGGGCGGCGGTGCTGGGCAGAAGACGGTCTGCGGCGCTGTCGGGACCGTTGGCGTCCCGGCCATCGCCCTTGCGGCTGTAGTAGAAACTGCCCACTTCAATACTCTTCCGCGCGCCCTGCAGGACCTGTGGCCAAATCTGGTAGGCCTCGGAGAAGGCGGGGGTGTTCAGAACGGTGCCCTCGGGCCAGCTTTCCAGGAACTGGAGTGTGCCGAGGGGATCGGCGGACGTGGTGGCGGGAGGAGGTGCGCAACCGGCCGGCCCGACAAGCGAAAAGATAAATAAGATCACCAGGGCCAGAAGCCGGTAGGCAGTGGGGGCGAGGGGCATGGGGGATCCTTCGGTGGGGGTGGGGCCACCACCCCACACCTGGGGGGCAGGGCGGGGTGGTGGCGACGGTAAGGTATCAGAGACCGGTCCGGGGCTGATAGAGGCTGATGCTGACAGCCCGGGGATTAGTCCCGGGCTTCATCCAGCATGCTGCCCAACTCCTGCATCCGCTTCCCGTAATCCTCGGCAAAGGCGATCACACCCTTGGCCAGGCTTGCGGGATCGATGCC
>PDQT01000319.1 GCA_002747875.1 bacterium DOLZORAL124_64_63 | reverse complement strand
CCGGGAGTCCATGAAGTATCTGTATCGGGTGGATGAGCGCAGCCAGTACCAGATCAAGTCCCTGTATTATTTCAACGTCAAGAAGGATCCGGACAAGGCCATGGCCGTGGCGGAGATGTGGGCTCGCCTGTATTCCGGGGATGTGATGGCCCAGCAGCAGATCGTCCAGTTCGCGGTCATGCGTGGGGAGATAAGCAAGGCCCTGCGGGCGTACGACCGGATTCTGGAAATCGATGACAGCCAGCATGAGGTTCTGCAGAAGGCCGCCAAGCTGCTGCGCATGGAAGGCCGTTTCGAGGAGGCGGAAGAGAAACTGCTGCGCTACGCGGAGCTGTACCCGGAAGAGGTGCGCAGCTACGCGCGGTTGGTGGACCTGTACGAGGATATGGGGGCCCTGGACAAGGCCAAGGCGGCGGTCGAGCAGAGTCTGCTGATCGAGCCCGATGATCAGGCCACCATGCTGCAACTGGCCAACCTGGAGAAGAAATTGGGCCGTTTCGAAGAGATGGAGCGCATCCTGACCCAGGTCCTGGAAAACGATCCGGTGGGCATGGTCCACGCCAATGCCCTGGGTGCTTGGGCCTCCTTGCAGCAAAGCCGGGGCCAGTGGCGCGCCGCCCGCGCCACCTACGACCAGTGGCGGCAGGTGGCTGCCCGCGCCGGGATGCACCCCAGCCAAGCCACATCGTCTTACGCCTCCAGCATCAGCCGGTTGGCCACCATCGCTGCGGCTCCCGCCATACTGGCTGAACTGGAGGCTCTGCGCCAGGATTTGACGCCCCCCAATGACCAGGTCCTGGGCCTTTGCCGGGCCCAGGTGCGGGTGGTCCAGGGGCAACCGGACCAGGCCCTTGTGGACCTGGCCGAGACCGAGGAATTCATCGAACTCTACAAGATAGAAATCCTACGTTCCTCCGCCCTGATGATCCGGGGCCTGATCGCGGAGGTCGATGGGCGGCATGACGAGGCTGCCGACTTCATGCAGCAGGCGACGGAACTGACCCCCACGAGTACGCTGATCACCATTGCTCTGGGCCGGACCCAGCGTAAGGCGGGGCGTCTGGCGGATGCTCGTGAGACGTTGGCAACCGCGTTGCGAGGGGATCCCGGTAACCCGGAAATCAAATGGCAGTTGGGTCTGACCCTGCGCGCGCTGGGCCGGGGCGAGGAAGGGGACCGGTATCTGCGGGAGGCGGCCGAGGTCTGGCGCGATGCCGATGCGGATCACCCGGGCGCCACCGAGTTGCGGGAGCTGGGGTTCGGAATCTGAGAGCTTGGAATCTGAGAGCTTGGAATCTGAGGGGATCCCGGCCGCCATTTCTGCTATAATGTTCCGCGAATCTCTTGCGCCGAATGGCCAGAATCCCAGGAAGAGGGGCGGAACATGGCAGGTCGTCCGGGGCCGGGTGCTTTGTTGGTGCTGCTGCTGCTGGCCATGCAGGCCGCGACGGCGGGAGCCATGGCGGTCATTGACGTGGAATACTCCCACCGCCAGCTGGGCAACGGTTGGGCCGCGCCGGATTTCGAAGAAGGTCGGATCCTGGCCACTTTCCAGGCGGATCGGCCCGTCAGTCTGCTGGTGCCGGATTCGACCATCGCGCGCGTCGATTCCACGACCTTTGAACGCTATTTCTCCTGGTGGGAGACGGACACTCTGAGCGTGGCGTTCGTGGACGAGGAGAACGACACGACCGAGGTGCGGGCCTTCCCCGCGCCCGTCTTTCCCCTGGATCCGGCCAACCATGATCTGCCGGTGGTGCATATCACCACCGCCCCGGAGCATCTCTGGAACCCGCAGACCGGGATCTACGTCTACGGCGATCACCGCAACTGGAACCAGCGCGGGCCGCAGTGGGAGCGCCCCGCCACCTTCACCTACTGGGATGCCCAGGGAAATCTGGAAATTTCCCGTCCCATCGGCCTGCGCATCCATGGGGGCTACAGCCGCAGCTATCCCCAGAAATCCTTCCGTCTTTACTTCGATCACGACGGGGAACCGGA
Organism: bacterium DOLZORAL124_64_63; assembly: GCA_002747875.1. Taxonomy (GTDB): domain Bacteria; phylum Krumholzibacteriota; class Krumholzibacteriia; order LZORAL124-64-63; family LZORAL124-64-63; genus LZORAL124-64-63. Next base: position 9,249 of record PDQT01000319.1, on the reverse strand, counting down.
AACCGTGGAGTATCCGTTTTTCGGCGAGGAGGCGGGGCCTTACGCGCGCCTGCTGCTGCGCTCCTGCTACCACCCCGGCAAGATGCTCAACGACCACTGGGCCTGTTCCCTCTTTGCCGACATGGGGCACCAGATCAGCGACATCCGTTTCCTGGTGGCCTATCTCAACGATGAGTACTGGGGTGTTTACCATCTGCGGGAGCGGCTCGATGATAAGTGGGCGGAGGTCACCCTGGGGCTGGATCCGGATCAGTACATCCTGATCAAGGACGGTGAAGCGGAACACGGCGATCCCGCCGACTGGTGGGATTTTCTGGACTGGGTGAACTCGCCGGCGGACCCCGCCTCCCATGAATTTTACGTCCAGGTGGGGGCCCGCCTGGACCTGTCCTCCTATATCGACTGGTTGCTGGTGAACATCTTTGCCGCGCCGTCGGACAACGGTTACGCGCACAACTTGGTCCTGTTGAAGGCCGCTGGAGGACCCTGGCGCTTCATCATGTGGGACGAAGACGACCTCTTCGTACAGGACAACCGATACAGCGACTATTTCCGCTTCTTCTCCGCCGGCAGCGAGGAGGAGTTCGCGACCTATCTGCCGCCGCACTTCGGCACGGACGATTATGCCGAGGTGGCGCCCTGGTTCGGTATTTTCCACAACTTGATGCAGAACGCCGAATTCCGGACCCGGTTCTTCAACCGCTACGCAGAACTGGCCGCCGACCTGATGTCCACCGAGAGCATGCGGAACAGGCTGGATGAGATTGCCGCGCTGCAAAGCCCCGAGGCGGATTGGCATGGTCATAGATACTGGTCCGGAGGCGGTGGGCCTTACACCGCTTACGTGCACAGGGTGTGGCCGTGGATCTTCTTCCGGAACAACACGGTCACCGCCCAGGCGGCCGACTTCCGGCAGGACTCGCTGGCCGAGGTGGAGCTGAGCCGTTTCGAGGCCACCGCGGAGGCGGACGGCCATCGCCTGACCTGGCGCACCGAGGTGGAGACCGACTGCGACGGATTTGCCGTCTACCGTGCCGAAGCGCCGGAGGGCCCCTTCACCCTGCTGGCCGATCACACGACCGCTCCCGAACTCGTGGGGGCGGGCAGTCCCGCCGAGCCCGCGGAGTATGCGTTCCTGGTCACCACCGTGCCGTCCCAAGGCGCCAGCTACTACCGGCTGCACCATCTTTCGGCGGTGCACGGCGAGGTGACGCACAACTGGGTCGAGGGGGTGGGCGAGACGGTCCCCGCACTCTGCATCAACGAATTCATGGCGCGCAACGACAGCACCATCGCCGACGAGACCGGCGCTTACGAGGACTGGGTGGAGATCCACAACGAAGGCGGCGCGGCGCTGGACCTGGGCGGCATGTTCCTGACCGACGACGCGGCCGAACCCACCCGGTGGGCCTTCCCTGCCGGAACCAGCATACCCGCCGGCGGGCATCTGCTGGTCTGGTGCGACAAGGACCCGCAGGACGGGCCCCTGCACACCAATTTCAAGCTGAGCGGGAGTGGTGAGACCATCGCCCTTTTCGACCGGCTGGAAAACGGGAACGGGCTGGTGGACGCCCGTGAATTTGGCCCCCAGACCACGGATGTGAGCGAGGGACGCCGCTGCGACGGGTGCCCCGAGTGGCGGTTCTTCTCCGCGCCCACTCCGGGTTCTCCCAACAGGGAACTGAGCGGGGCGGGAGGGGGCGTGCCCGCGCGGCCCGTGCTGGAAAGCATCGCGCCCAATCCCTTCAATCCCCAGACCACCATCAAATTCCACACTCCGGCTGGGCAACAGGTCCAGCTGGCCGTTTACGATGCGGCCGGTCGCCGGGTCACCGTGCTGATGGACGGATGGGCACCGGCCGGTTGGCACGAGGTCGTCTGGGAAGGGCGGGACGCGCATGGTGGCGCGGTGGCCTCGGGGGTGTATCAGGTGCGGCTGGAAAGTGGCGCCACCGTGATCTGGCGGAAGCTGACGTTGCTGAAATGATGCCGCGTCAGGAAGGCGAGTCCTTTTTGGGCGCGGCGTTGGCGTCGGTCCGGGCGTCGGTATCGGCGCCGCCGCTCCGCCAGGCCTGCAGGAAGATGCGGAAGGTGGTGCCCCGGCCCACTTCGGACTCCATGGTGATGTGGCCCCCGTGGCGCGTGACGATGGAGTAGGCGATGGCCAGACCCAGTCCGCTGCCGGTGGGCTTGGTGGTGAAGTAGGGGTCGAAGATGCGGGCCCGGTCCTCTTCGGCGATGCCGCAGCCCTGGTCCGCCAGTTCGACCATGACCAGCGGGTGTTCGGCCGTGCCCAAGTTGCAGGCGCGCACCTTGAGGATGCCGCCGTCGGGCATGGCCTGCACGGCGTTGAGGGTGAGGTTGGCCAGCACCTGGTCGATCTGGCCCGGATCCACCTCCACCGGATACAGGTCGTGGTCCAGTTCCATCTCGCAGCGCACATTGGTGCCGCTCAAACTGAATTCCAAAGATTGCCGCACGATATGCGCGATGCAGGCCCGTTCCAGCAGGGGCTCGCCACCGCGCGCGAAGGTCAGCAGCTGGTTCGTCAGGTTGCGCGCGCGCTGGCTGGCTTCACGGATCATGGCCAGCATCTGGGCGTTTTCGTCATCGCTCGCCATGGCATCTTCCAGGACCGAGATATTACCCAGCATGACGGTCAGCAGGTTGTTGAAGTCGTGGGCCAGGCCACCGGCGAAAACCCCCAGGGATTCCAGCTTCTGGGTGCGGATCTGTTCCGCCTCGTGGCCCAGGCGGTCGGTGATGTCCCGCAGAACGACCACCTGTCCGTACTGATTGGGTTGCTGGGTTTCCACGGGAGTGACGCTGATCTCGAGGGTGGTTCTGGGTCGGTGAGGATGTGGAATCTGTTGCGACGGCCGGCCCACGTTGGACCAATCCAGCGGGAGGAGATCTTTCAACTCTTGCCCCACCGGGTTCCGGTCTTGACCCAGGATGTTCTGGACGGCGGGGTTGGCGAGCGCCACGATGCCGTCCGCGTCCACGGCCAGCACGCCGTCGGAAATATTCTGAAGGGTGGCGGCCAGCCGGTAGGATTCGGCCTTGATGCTCTGTTCGGAGCGTCGCAGATCCTGGGTTTGCCGGCGGACTTCGTCTTCCAGACGCTGGGCGTAGCGGCGCCCGGAGACCAACGCGAAGATTCCCCAGATCAGAACCACCAGGATCAGCACCATGCCCAGCCGCACCGACCACCGGGCCAGCAGGGGTGGCCGGATGGTGATCCAGGGCGACAGAGCGACCCGGCTGACGGCTCCATCGGAACGCACGGCCTGCACGTGGAAGCGGTAGTGGCCCGCCGGGACCTGGATGTAGTTCATGCGCTGGGCGTGATCGGGGCCCAGGTGAAGCCAGTCCTCATCGAAGTTCTCCAGGAAGAGCCGGAATCCCAACGTGTTTTCGTCCAGGAAGGACGATCCGCTGAAAAGGACTTCCAGGGTCTGGGGCGGCTGGTTGAGGATCAATTCCTCCTCGGTGCCCACCTCCTGTCCGTTGACGCGGAAGCCGTGAATGCTCACCAGGGGGCGGCCCTCCGGGGCCAGATCGAAGGGGGCCCGGTAGGCGGAGGCGCCTCCGTCGGTCCCGATCCAGATACGGCCGTCTCGGCTCTCGGTCAGGGCATCGCGGTTGCATTCGTTGCCCAGCAGACCGTGACGGAGAGTCAGGTGCCGCATGCGCCGACCGTCCCAGACCATGACCCCCAGGTCCGTGCCATACCAGTAGCGCCCCGTGCGATCGCGTATGATGCTGTACACGGGGCGGTCCAGTTGAGGGTGGGGCGCGCGGGAACGGACGATTTCTCCACCCTCCAGCCGGAACAGGCCGCTGGATGAGCCGATCCAGGTTTCGCCGTCTGGCTCGGGCAGGATGTTGAAGACATTCCGGCCGGCCTCGCCGTCTCGGGGCGGGTGGTGGGTGAAGTGCCCATCCCGGTAGTGGAAGACGCCCAGCAGGGCGGTGGCCAGGTAGAATCCGCCCTCATTGTCCGAGACGATGCGGCGGAAGAATTGCCTGTAGCCCGCGGGGAGCAAGGGCACGCGGACCTGGACGAAGCGTTCCCCTTCCCGGCGGAACAGGCCGTTGCTGCCGGCCACCCACAGGGTGTCTCGCGGGGTGAAATGCAGCGAGTAGATCTGCCCCTTCAGGCCCGCCTCGGCATTCTGCCATGCCTGCTCCCCCTGGCGGGAGATCCGCACCACACCGCGCCGATCGGTTGCGGCCCAAAGCCGACCCCGAGCGTCCAGTTCGAAATCCATGACCCGGGTGCGCCGTTCCGGATCGTCACCCCAAGCCAGGAATCGGATGTCGTCATCGAGGAAAGTGACGCCCCCCTCGTGCCCCAGGGCGATGGTGCCGTCGGGCAGTTCGATGATGGCGCTGACCTCGTTTTTCAGCAGGCCGGACTGCCGATTGTATCCCTGGAAACGGCGGCTGACGATCTTGGACAATCCCCGGGAAGAGAGAATCCAGGTGTTCCCTTCCCTGTCCCTGATCATGCCGGTGGTGCCGTCGCTGATCAGACCATTATGGCGGTTCAGGGTTTCCAGTCCGGTCTGGGGGTGAAAGTAGTTCAGACCTCGGAGGCTGCCGAAAAACAGCCCCCCGGCGCGATCGGCCAGGCTGTGGGTCTGGGCCTGGGCGCTGGGGGACAGAAGATCCAGGCCCCCAAAGCGGGAGACGGTGGTGCCGTCTTGCCAGAGGCGGATCCAGGTGGGGCCCACCAGCCAAAGTCGTTGCCCGGAGGTGTCCGGGGCCATGTAGTAGACGGGATCCCCTTGGGGGAGGCCCGGGCACAGGCGGGGCGGTTGGTCCGGGGCCAGCAAATCCAGAGCGAAGAGCCCGTTTTTCGCGGCCAGGTAGAGGGTGGTACCGATACGCGTGGTGGCGTGGATGGGGCCGAACAGAGATCCGTACGGCAGGTTCTGCCAGCGATCCTCCTGCCAGATGATCACGTTGGCGCTGACGGTGATCAGGGCCACCAGGTCGGCGTTCCTCCCGGGGACCGCCTCCAGCACCTCCAGGCCGGCGATATCGAACCCCGTGTACGGGCGCAAGTCGGTGAAGACCCGCCACCGGCCATCCTGGCAGACGGAAATACGCGGGGGCTCTTTGCAGGAAGCCGCCCATAGGCGCCCCTGGCTGTCGGTCTTCAGGCGGGCCTCTACCTGGGGGACGGCGGCGTCGTGAATGGACTCCATGGTCCAGGCCTCGCCGTCGTAGCGCACCAGCCCCACCCGCGTGGCGAACCACATGCTGCCGCTGCTGTCCTGGGTCGCGGCCATGACCTGGTTGGCCGGCAGGCCGTCCCATTCCTGGTAGGTCTGGACCAGGTAGCGCTGGGCGAGGGCCGCGCCGGGGCGCAGGGTCGCAGCCAGGCAGCAAAGGACCAGGCTCAGATTCAGGAAAAAGGCAAGCATTCGTTTGTTGTGGCGCAGCATATGTTCTCTTGTGTCATGTGGTCAGGGCGATCATGGGCCCGGGCCCCATCGCCGGCGGGCGACAGGGGGTGAACACGGGCGGTCCGGTGTTGATGCAAGAGCGAAGATGGGGTAGAACCTTAGCTACCAGTCACCAACATGGACGATCCACAACGTGGGGCATCCAGGACGCGTCCCAGGTCAGGTGCCGTCAAGTGGGCCAGAATACGGGAGACCGAAACACCATCATGCGAAACCTGAAACCATGGACTCGTTGCATCCTCCTGGTGGCGTTGCCCGTGCTGCTGGGAGCCTGCTCTTCCTCGCGATACAGCGTGCGGCACGTGATGGTGCCCCTGCTGGATAATGCCCGCCAGGCGGCCTATCTGTCCAATGATATCCGCACCTTCGGCGATGCCGCCCCCGGCAACCTCTTCCTGCTGGAGGGCATGGCGCGAACCGACCCGGACAACGCCGATATACGTCTGAACGCGGCCATGCTCTACTTCTTTTATGCCTTCGCCTATTGCGAGCAGGATGATCCGGACTACGCCGATCTGCTCTACAACAAAGGCCTGGACCACGCTTGGTATGTGTTGGCCGGCGGGACGGATCTTCCGGCCGACCGGGATATCCGTTTCGACGCGTTCGAGACGCTGGTGGCCTCCGTGGAAAAGGAGGACGTGCCGGCGGCCGTGTGGGTGGCTTCGTGCTGGTCCCAGGACATCGCCCTGAATCTGGACAAGACCTCGGTCATGCGCGACATTCCCAAGGTTCAGGCCCTGGTGGACCGTATCGTGGCGTTGGACGGGGCTTTCTTCGAGGGATTGCCGTATGTGCTGCAGGGCAGCCTGCACGCCTTCAAACCCCCCATGATGGGAGGGGACCCGGAGGCCAGCGCGGCCAGCTTCGAGCGGGCCTTCGCCATCGGTGGGAACTCCTTCTGGCTGAGCCGGTTCTTCTACGCGCGGTATTACACCTACCGGATGATGGATGCCGAGTTGTGCGCGGAAACGCTGCAGGGCATCCTGGACGCCCAACCCGTTCCTGACGATCCGTATCTGTTGTTGAACACGATCGCCAGGGAGAAATCACTCCAACTCATGGTAGAGATCGATGACCTTTTCTAGGAAATTCCTGCTGGCGGTCTGGTTGCTGGGGACGCTGTGCTTCCTGGGGGCCGACCCCGCCGCGGCGCGCAAACCCAAGCCCAAGTTCGCGATCAAGTTCGCCACCCTGGCCCCCGAAGGCAGCGCCTGGATGCAGGCCATGCACGAAATAGACGACGAGGTGCGCGCCCGCACCGAAAACCGTCTGGGTTTCAAGTTCTATCCCGGCGGTGTGCAGGGTGATGAAAAAGACGTCCTGCGCAAGATCCGCATGGGGCAGCTGCACGGCGGCGGCTTCACGGGTTTCGGTATCGGCGCCATCGCTTCGGATGTGCGCGTGCTGGAAATGCCCTTCATGTTCCGTGACCATGCGGAGTTGGATTTCGTGCGGGATGCCCTGGCGATCGAACTGAACGGCATGCTGGCCCACAAGGGTTATCTGAACCTGGGCTGGGTGGATGTGGGGTTCACCTACATCTTCAGCAAGAACCCCATCGCCAACCTGGATGATCTGAGCAAGGCCCGCATGTGGATCTGGGCGGGTGACCCCCTGGCGGAAGTCTTCTTCCAGGCTTTCGGCATCTCGCCCATTCCGCTGGCCGCGCCCGATGTGCTGACCAGCCTGCAGACCGGCGTCATCGACGCGGCCTACAACTCGCCGCTGGGCTGCCTGGCCCTGCAATGGTTCACGCGGGTAGATTACATGACGGAGGTTCCCATCTCCCATGGCTTGGGCACGGTCCTGATCAACGAGAAGGCCCTGCGCAAGGTCAGCGCCGAGGATCGGGCCGTGCTGCAGGAGGTGGCCGGGCCCATCCTGCGGGATCTGACGGAAAAGACGCGCACCCAGAACCGGGAAGCCATTGCCGAGATGCGGAAGGAAGGCGTGCAGGTGGTCCCCGTGGATGATGCCGTGAAGGCCCGGTTCTTTGCCACCGGGCGCGATGCCTGGGGTAACGGCGTGGACCAGCTCTACAGCGCGGAACTGTTGCGGAAGGTGCAGGATCTGCTGGACCGGTACCGGGCCGGGAATCCATAGGGGCCGGTTCTTGGATGCCACCTTCCTCAGCCGGTATGCGCCATTGGCGGGGGTTCTGCTCCTGCTGGCGCTGGGGCGCGCCTGGTTGCAGCGGGGCAAACGCCTGGAGGGGGTGTTCCGTTTCCTGGGGCTGGTCGAGGTGGGCTTTCTGGGGCTGATGCTGCTGGCGTTGATCGTGTTGGGCGGCATGCAGATCGTGCTGCGCAACGTGTTTCACGGCGGCGTGCTGTGGGCCGATCCGCTGATGCGCCATATCGTCCTGTGGCTGGGCTGTCTGGGTACCGCTCTGGCCACCACCCGGGCGCGGCATATCAACATCGATGTCTTCCAACGCCTCATTCCCGCTACCTGGAATCCTCTGCGCCGGGCCGTGATCCATGGGGCCACCGCCGCGTGCACTTTTGTGCTGGGCGTGGCGGCGTGGCGGCTGGTGGTGGATGAGATGTCGTTCGGGGAGATGGCCTTCGCGTCGGTTCCCGTCTGGGCTCTGCAAATGGTGTTGCCGGTGGCCTTCTTTCTGATCTGTTACCGCACTCTGGTGAATCTTTTCCTGGGCCGCGAAATCGAGTCCGAGCCCGAGTCCGAGCCCGAGCCCGCGCCTGAAACGGCAGCCGGGGGGGTGGCGGAATGATCGTCACCCTGATCGTTCTGCTGCTGATCCTGCTGGCCCTGTTCGGGATGCCGCTGTTCACGGTGCTGGGCGGCATCGCGCTGACGCTATTCGTGGCCGCGGGGATCGATATCAGCGCCGTTGTGGTGAGCATGTACACCCTGGCCGGATCGCCGCTGCTGGTGGCCATCCCGCTGTTCACCTTCGCGGGGTACCTTTTCGCCCACAGCCGGGCACCCGGGCGGCTGGTCAACCTTTCGCGGGCCCTGTTTCCCGGCGGCCTGGCGGTGGTGGCGCTGGTCAGCTGCGCGGTGTTCACGGCCTTCACGGGCGCCAGCGGCGTGACCATCATCGCCATGGGGGGGCTGCTGCTGCCGGCGCTGACCATGGAGGGCTACGACCGCAAGTTCAATCTGGGGCTGCTGACGGCGGGCGGTAGTCTGGGGCTGCTCTTTCCGCCCAGTTTGCCGCTTATCCTGTACGGTTACGTGGCGGGGGTGGGCATCGACAAGCTTTTCCGGGCGGGGCTGCTGCCGGGTATTCTGCTGGTGCTGGTGCTGTCGGCTTACGGGCTTTGGCAAGGGCGGAAGGACGGCGTGCAGGCGCGGAGGGTGAGCCCGCGCGAGGGGTTGCAAGCCCTGCGGGCGGCGGCCTGGGAGGTGCCTCTACCCATCCTGGTGCTGGGCAGCATCTACAGCGGCGTGACCACCGTGATGGAGGCGGCGGCCCTGACGGCGGGTTACGTGCTGGTGGTGGAGGTCTTCATCTACAAGGATGTGAAGCTGCGCCAGGTGCCCGGCATCGTGGGCGAGAGCATGATTCTGGTGGGCGGCATCCTCATCATCCTGGCCTGCGCCCTGGGGCTGACGAATTATCTGGTGGATGCCGAGGTGCCCATGGTGCTGCTGGACTGGATGCAGCAGTATATCGACAGCAAGTACACGTTCCTGCTGCTGCTGAATATCTTCCTGCTGCTGGTGGGCTGCCTGATGGATATCTTCTCGGCCCTGATCGTGGTGGTGCCGCTGATCGTGCCGGTGGCCCTGGGCTTCGGGG
>PDQT01000318.1 GCA_002747875.1 bacterium DOLZORAL124_64_63 | reverse complement strand
CTCCAGCTACCGTTTCCGCGAGCCCGTGATCAAGCTGTACGCGGCCAGTGTGCCCTTCCTGCTGCTGCTGTTGGCGGCGTTGCTGGTGATCACTTATCTCCCGGCTATCAGTTTGTTCCTGGTGGATTTGGGGGCCGGTGGCTAGGGGCTCGCCACCACACCGTTTCCGCGGGAAGATTTGATTTTTCCGATGATTCTCCCGAGTTTTGATCGGTCAAGAGTACCGCTGGCGGCAAGAACGTCGTCAAGACAGCACAACTTTCAACAACACGAGGTTATTCCATGAAGAAGATTCTGATCATCACGCTGGCTGTTCTGCTGGCTGTTCCTGCTCTGGCTCAGGACAGTTACGCCACCAAGAGCATCGAGTATGGAGCCCGCGCCGGCGCGACCTTCGGTCCGGACCAGTTCCACTTCGGCGCCCATGCCGATCTGGGCCAGGTCATCGAGGGCACCCGCCTGGTTCCCAACATCGAGATCGGCCTGGGCGACCATCAGAAGACTTTCAGCTTCGCCGGCGATCTGCTCTATGATTTCCATGCCCGGCCCTTCAGTGTTGGCGGCGAGCTGGCTCTGCTTTACTCCAAGCTGGACCTGGATCTGCCCTCCGGTGTCGAAGCCGATGACAGCATCACCGACTTGGGGCTGAGCGTTTTGGGCAACTACCGCCTGGCTCTGAACAACGGCAAAGACCTGACCTTCGAACTCAAGGTGGGCCTGGTGGACTCGCCGGATTTCAAGGTCTCGGTGCTGTACAACCTGTTCTGAACCGGACTATTGATGGACACCGCCCCTTTCCAGATTCTGGCCGAAGGCCGGAAGCCGCCCCGGCCACGGGGCCTGAACACCCCCGAGGGGTTGGGCGACCGCATGCGCACCGCCGCCTTCGCCGAGAAGCAGGCCATCCATGCCTTCCGCTGGGCCTGCGAGCGTTTCCAGGACGTGCCCGGGGAGTTGCGCGCCGCCTGGGCCGCTCTGATCCCGGAAGAGGAGAAGCACTACCGGCTCATCGTCACGCGCATGGCGGAGCTGGGTTTCGCCCTGGACGCCAGACCCGTCACCCTGAATCTGTGGCGCGGTCTGGCGGCCTGCGAGACGGGGCGGGATTTCTGCATCGGCATTGCCCGGGCGGAGGAGCGGGGCCGGCAGGCGGGGGTGAAGCTGGCGGCGTTTCTGGCGGATAAGGATCCCGCCACCGCGGCCGTCTTTCGGGAAATCGTGGCGGACGAGGTGGCCCACGTGGCCCTGGCCGACCGTTTCTACGGCTGGAAGCCCGAATGAAGACCCTGCTCATTTTCATCGATGGCCTGGGCTGGGGGCCGCCCGATCC
>PDQT01000311.1 GCA_002747875.1 bacterium DOLZORAL124_64_63 | reverse complement strand
GTCCCAGTCGCTGCTCATGGCGTAGCGATCAGCCAGGGGGTTGAAGTTCCAGTCCTTCATGACGCGCCGCGAACCGTTGGTCACGAAGGTGCTGTTCAGACGATCACCCGGCGTCAGGACGGTATTCTGGTACTGCTCGCTCTGCATGGCGAAGAGCTGTGGGCTGGGGACGGCCACGATCTTCACGTTCACCCCGGCCTGGTCGATGGTCGGCAGGGCCCGGATGAGGTTGTAGGTGCTCATGGTGCCCTGGACCATGATGACTCCCTGCTTGGGGGCGCCGTCCTTGTAGTCGCGCAGGATGTAGGCGCCCTTGGCGGCCTCCAGATGGCTGCCCAGGCCCATGGCTTGGCGGTCGAAGGTCTCCACGCCGGGGCGTGTCAGGTGCAGGACGATGATGGGCTGTTCCGCCTTCAGGGCCGCGGCCAGCATCACGGGCACCTCGTTGTAATCCCAGGGGTACAGATTCAGGACATGGCCGTCGGGGAACAACTGCGTGGCGCCGGGGCTGAAGATACCGAAGTGGGTGCGGCTGTCCTCGGCCGTCTCGGGGCCGCTGTGGCCGGCCACCCAGATGACCTTGCCCAGTTTCAGGTCACAATCCTGAGCCAGCTGGCTGTACAGACGCATGGGGCCGTACTTCAGGTAGCTGAAGCTGCCATAGGTGCTGCAGGCGGTGTAGTAGCCGTTGAATTCCTCTTCGGGCTTGTCGCTCATGTTCACCGAGCAGGCACCCACCATGATACCGGCGTTGGCGAATTCGGTGATGGCCTGGGGCAGGATCACGCCCTCGGGGTTCTTTTCGCGGTCGTACCAGCCGGTGTTCGGCATGTCGCCGAAGCCGTCGCCGAAACCGGCGATGTTGGTGGACCCGGCCAGGTCCGCGCTGCAGACCAGGAACAGGGGGCGCCCGTACTTCTGCCGGCAGTAGCTGTTGACGTAGCTGCCCCACTTGGCGAAACCGGCCCGGTTGGGCTTCTTCTCGCCGGGCTTGGACCACAACTCGGCCGGGTATCGGGACACGTCGAAGAGGGCGTCGTCTCGCAGGGGGTTCTTGTCCACCGGCAGGCGGAAGCCCGTGATCTCCTCGGGCACGCTGTCACCCAGTTCCACCAGGCGGTCGGCCAGATACCGGACCAGATCGTCGTCGCGCCGCAGCACATCCAGGGCCACGTTCAGGTTGGCGGCGAACTGCTCGCGCAGGGCCGCGCCGCTGGGGGCGTCTTCGCCCTTGCCCACCCATTGCACGCCGTAGATGGCGCTGAAATCGTCGCGGCACTGCCAGAACAGGTCGCTGTTCATCTTGTGGGGGGCGCCGTGGCTGGCGGCGCCTTCGGTGTGGTAGCCGCGGCCCTTGGTGGTTTTACCGAACATCATGCGGGGCCGCCGGGGCGTGCCCTGGCCGTGGGTCATGTCCAGCAGGGCGCGGGTGACCTGCGTGAAGTCGCTGCCGTCGGCGGCCTCGTGCACATCCCAGCCGTAGGGCGCGAACCAGTCACGCGGCGTGCCGTGCACGATGCTGCTGGTCGGGTTCGGGTCGATGCCGAAGTCGTTCCAGTCGATGATCATGTGCAGGTTGTCCAGGCCCAGCCCGTAGGCGGAGTTCTTGGTCTCGTGCCAGACGCCGGCGGTGTGCCCGCCCTCGCCTTCCACACCGAAGACCTTCACACCCTCGGCTCCGGCATGCTTCAGGGCCAGGGCCTCGCCGGCGGCCGCGGGCGCGCCGTGGCCGCTGGGGCCGGTGTTGAACTTGGCGAAGAGGTTCTTGTCCGCCATCTCCGCGTGGCCGGGCAGGCCGCCCAGGTTGCGGAAATCCAGCAGGTCTTCCCAGGTCAGCATGCGCGGGGCGCCGCCGTGGACCAGGTACTTGTCGTCACCGGTCTTGGCGTGCATGAGGCGCAACGCCTCGTTGAAAACGCTCAGGGTGGCGTAGACCAAGGGCACGGTGTGCCCGGCCACCAGCACGAAACGATCGGCGAAGCGCTTGTCGGGCCGCCGGATATCCCAGCGCATGGCCCCGCTCAACAGCAGGCTGATGAAGTAGTGCGCCTTGGAGCGGCTGCCACCGGGGTGCCCGCTCTGGCGGTAATTCAGCATCAGATCGATCTGCTGATCGATGATATCCTTCAGAATTTCCCAGCGGTCGAAATTGGCCTGGGCGGCCTCGAACAGGCGGGCGGAATCAGACAAGGGGGGCTCCTCTCGGGGGGACCCGGTATCGTTACCGGGGAAACGCGGTGGCACTACCCGGAAAAATGATAGATATGGCCGGCTGTTTCAACCCCTCTTTGCGGAAACTCGCCTCTTTGCGAAACCCGTCCGGCGGGTCGATCGGGCTTAAGTCAACGCCCGCCCCAGATGGAAGACCTGCAGCACGGCCGCGGCCGCCCGCGCGTCCTCCACGGCGCGATGGGCCTTGAAATGGTCACCGATCTCCATCTTGCGCAGGATGGATCCGAGGCTCAGGCCGCTGGTGCGGTGGTTGTGGGTGGCCAGCCAGGCGGTGGCCACGGCGCGCAGGTCGAAGGCGCCGCCGGCGATGTGGCTTTTGTAGTCCAGTTGATACTCGTCGCATTCCTTGCGCAGCAGCGGGATGTCGTAATAGGCCCCGAAGGCCGCGATGATGGCCTTGTTGCGCGGTCCGTACCATTGCAGAAAGCGCGGCCCCACCCGGGCAAAGGTGTCCTTGTCGGCCACCATCTCGGGGCTGATGTTCGTGATCTCGGTGATGAACGGCACGATGGGGAACCGCTCCGGCCGCACCAGTTCGCTGAAGGAATCGACCACCTCCAGGCTACGGCGGTCCAGGCGCACGGCGCCGATCTCGATGATGCTGCTGCGTTCGATGGTGTTGTTCCCCTGGTCCTCCACCGGGCAGGTGGCTTCCAGGTCGATGACGACGATGTCGGTGGTGTAACGCATGGCCCTACCTGTCGAAATAGCGTGCAAATTTTTTCGTTGAGTGTAATGTAACACCCCGACCGGATCTTTGTCACCCAAGCCCCGATGGGACGTTAACTTGCCGGCTCTTCTCGCCTTCAACACCTACGCCGCCTGGCTCAATGGGCTGATCGTGCTCGTGTCCATCGGGCTGGTGGGATACGGCGCCCACATCATGGTCGAATCGGCCTCGCGCATGGCCAAGCGCCTGGGGGTCAGCGAGCTGGTCATCGGCCTGACGGTGGTGGCCTTCGGCACCTCGGCGCCGGAGTTCGCCGTCACCCTCTACTCGGCCATGAACGGGCACGAGAACATCTCCGTGGGCAACATCGTGGGCTCCAACATCTTCAATCTGGGCTTCATCTTGGGCGGCAGCGCCCTGGTGCGGGCCATCCCCGCCTCGCGCAAGCTGCTGCAACGCGACGGCGCCGTCCTGGGCGGCAGCACCGTGCTGATCCTGGCTCTGGTGGGCTGGGATCTGAAGCTGAACCATCAGGATGGCTGGCTGCTTTTCGGGCTGCTCCTGGTCTATCTCTTCTTCCTCTTCAAGGATCGCCACGCTCCGGGGCTGGAAGAGGCCTCGGAGGACGCGGCGGTTTCCCAAAATCTGCTACGGGACGCGGTGCTGCTGGTCCTGGGGCTGGTAGGCATCGTGGGCGGGGCCCACATCATGGTGGAAAGCGCCTCGGCTTTGGCCCGCAGCATGGGGGTCAGCGACTGGGTCATCGCCGTGACCATCGTGGCGGCGGGCACCTCGGCGCCGGAATTCGCCACCAGCCTGGCCGGCGTGCTCAAGGGCCGCTACGAGATCAGCGCCGGCAACCTCATCGGCAGCGACATCTTCAACCTGCTGGGGGTGCTGGGCCTGGCCGGCATCATGCAGGAGATGGCCATCACCGAGACCGCGCGCATGA
>PDQT01000317.1 GCA_002747875.1 bacterium DOLZORAL124_64_63 | reverse complement strand
TTGCCGGGGGGCGGATTGGCGCGGCCGGTGGATGCTGTCCTGGGGGTGCCGGGGGTGCCCCAGAGCGCCACGGGCCAGACGACGCTGCTGTCGGGGGTCAACAGCCAGGCGGCCATCGGCCAACATCTGACGGGGTTTCCCAATGAGGCGTTGCGGGAGATTCTGCGGCGGCACAGCATCCTCAAACAGGTAACCGACAGAGGGCTGGAAGCCCGCTTCCTGAATGCCTTCCGGCCGCGCTTCTGGGAATTGAGTGAAGAGCGCAAGTGGACGCTGAGCGCCACCACCGTGGCCACCCTGGCGGCAGGGCGGGATTTCTTCGATCTGGAGGACCTGAGGCAGGGGCGCTGCGTGTATCAGGAGTTCACCAACGCGGAACTCATCGAGCGCGGCTTCGATGTGGCGCCCATGACGCCCGCCGAAGCCGGCCGCATCATCGGCACCGAGGCGGGGCGCTACGGGTTTTCCCTGTATGAGTATTTCCAATCCGACAAGGCGGGGCACAGCGCGGAGCGCGAGCGCATCGAGCACCATCTGCGCATGCTGGAAGAATTCTTGCGCGCGTTGCTGAAGGCGCGCGCGGCGGATTTGCGCGTGGTCCTGTGCAGCGACCACGGCAATCTGGAGGACCTGAGCACCCACCGGCACACCACCAATCCCGTGCCGCTGATGGTATGGGGCGATGAGGATTTCCTGACGGGCGTGACCCGGCTGGATCAGGTCACGCCGCGCATCCTCGCCACGCTTTAGCCCGGATCAGGGCAGTCGACCCTCCAGGAAGAACACCTCGAAAGCCTTCTCATGGAAAATGGGCCCGTGGCCGAAGTAGCCCTCTTCGCCGAAGAGCTCACCGTGGTCGCTCATGATCATGAAATATGTGTTCTGGGGGCAGCGGTCCATGAAACGGCCGATGACCCCGTCCAAGTGCTCCACGCAGGCGATCTGCTTCTCGTAGAAGGCACGGAACTGCCGGGGGGTGAAGAATTCGTCCTGTTTCTTGTCTTTGAGGAACCCTCCGGGATTTTTGACGAACTCGTCCAGATGCTTGAAGACGCCGTGCACGCCGCTGATGTGGGGCAGATCTTCGGCCGTTTCGCCGGGCAGGGTGTAGGGGTAGTGGGTCTCTCCCGTATTGAT
>PDQT01000316.1 GCA_002747875.1 bacterium DOLZORAL124_64_63 | reverse complement strand
TCCTGCCGGCCATCCAGGATGGCGGACAGATCGTTGTGGCTGGGGGCCAGCTCGTAGCGATCGAAATGGCTGCTCATGCTGGTCATGGGATTCAGGACGGGCAGGCTGACCATGCCCTCGGTGCGGTAGCCTTGGGCTTTCAGGAAGTAGGGCAGGCTGAGCTGGGGGACGAATTTCGCGAACTCCACATCGGCCAGGTTCAAGCGCTGGCTCCAGGAAGTGAACTCTTCGCGGTAGACCTCGGAGGCGAAAACGCCCTTGGGGCTTTGGTGGGGGATCATGCCCATCAGGAAGGTGTAGTGGCTGGGGCTGGTCCAACTGGCGTAGGC
>PDQT01000310.1 GCA_002747875.1 bacterium DOLZORAL124_64_63 | reverse complement strand
TTTCATCCGCACGGGCTGGAAGGTGTCGCGCCTGGAGGGGGGCATCCTGGTCCTGATCGCCGTGCTGCGCTGGGTCTTCGATTTCACCCAGGGTGGCCCGCAATAGTCCTCGCCGAAACGGAGCAGGGCATGGCTCGTCGCCTTTTTTCGCTGCCGCTGACCATGGTTGTTACCTGGGCCTGGGCCTGGGCCGTTTTGCCGATGGTGGTCTTGGCCGTGGCTATGGCCGTGGTCTTGGTCTTGTCGCCGGCCACCGCGCGCGCCGGGGAATTCTCCGCCGCCGATGCCGCCCCTTTCGTGCGCCTGGCCCTGGACTGCGCCACCCAGGAGTACCCCAACCAGATTGCCCACACCATGCTTTCGGACGCGGACCAGGGCACGCCGGGCGGTCTGCACCCGGCCTTCTACGGCTGCTTCGACTGGCACAGCTCCGTGCACGGCCACTGGTTGCTGGCGCGCTTCGCCCGCCTTTTCCCGGACCACCCCCTGGCCGCCGAGGCCCGGGCCGTCTTGGCGGCCCATCTCACGCCCGGGAACATCGCCACCGAAACCGCTTACCTGCAGGCCGACGGCCGTGCTTCCTGGGAGCGCCCCTACGGTCTGGCCTGGCTGCTGCAACTGGCCGCCGAACTGCATGAATGGGATGACCCGGAAGCCCGTGTCTGGGCCGCCAATCTGCAACCCCTGGAGGAAGCCTGCGCGCGGAGCTTCCTGAACTGGCTGCCCAAGCTGGCGTACCCCATCCGCACGGGCGAGCACAGCCAGACGGCCTTCGCCTTCGGCCTGGCCCTGGACTACGCGCGCGGCACCGGCCACACGGAACTGGGGGCGTTGCTGGTGGCCACATCCCTGCGCCTGTACGCCCGGGACGAGGGCGCGGATCTGGCGTTCGAACCCTCCGGCCAGGATTTCCTTTCTCCGGCCCTGGCCGAGGCCGATCTCATGCGCCGCGTCCTGGCGCCCGGCGCCTTCGCGCGCTGGCTGGATCGTTTTCTGCCGGAGATACCCGCCGGCGGGTATGGGGCCGCCTGGCTGCCGGTGGCCCGGGTGACCGACCGCGGCGATGGCAAACTGGCCCACCTGGACGGGCTGAACTTGAGCCGGGCCTGGATGCTGGAGGGCATGGCCCGCGTCTTGACCCCCGGCGACCCACGCCGCCCCAACCTGCTGGCGGCCGCGGCCGCCCACCGCGCGGCCGGGTTCGCCGCCGTGACAGGCGAGCACTATGAGGGAGGCCACTGGCTGGGCACCTACGCCATGTACCTGGCCAGCCGCCGTGGCTTGGCGGATTAGGGCTAAGTCCGGATGCGGGCCCCGTCGGCGCTGGGTTCGAAGAATCGCAGATGCGCCTGCCCGGGCAGCAGCCGCACTTCCTGGCCCACCTCCACGGCCGCTTCTCCGGCCATGCGCGCGATCAGCTGCCGGCCCGCCATGTCGAAGTAGATGAAGGTCTCGTTCCCCAGCATCTCCACCACCTGAGCGGTGACCTGCCAGCCGGTCTGCTCGGCGGGCGCGGCGGCGAAATGCTCGGGCCGCACGCCCAGCACCACCT
>PDQT01000315.1 GCA_002747875.1 bacterium DOLZORAL124_64_63 | reverse complement strand
CCTGGCCGATGCGATCCAGGTTGGGGGTGTGGGCCGCCTGGTAGGCGTCGAACCGGCAACTGTCGAAGACGATGAAAACGATGTTGTTGCGGGGCTGGTCCTTGCGGAAGATTTTGCGGACACCGCCGAACAGACGGGGCATGATTCCCTCCGGGGTTCGGGAAAAGAGAACAGAGCGCCTACCCAATTTGATCCCAAAAACGGTTGGTGACAAGGCGGGAGAGGGGCCCGGGAGCAGGGGCGCGAAAACCGCCGGCCAGAGCCCTGGCCGGCGGTGATGCGGGTGGGGAAGGGTGAGGTGCGCGTCCTGTCACCATTTACCCCGTCACGATTTACCGCGTCTCCACATTACTTGGCGGCGTTCAGGGCCTCGACCAGGTCGCTCTTGGCGCGCAGGCCCACGAAGCTGCTGACAACCTCGCCACCCTTGAAGATCATGACGGTGGGGATGCCGCGCACGCCGTACTGCTGGGCCAGCTCCTGGTTCTCGTCCACGTTGACCTTGCCAAGCTTGACGTCGTCACCCATCTCGCCGGCGATTTCCTCGATGATGGGGCCCAGCATCTTGCAGGGACCGCACCAGGGGGCCCAGAAGTCCACCAGCACGGGGACATCGCTGTTAATCACGTCGTTGGTGAAGTTGGCGCTCGCGAAATTCTGCACGTCAGCCATGGTTCTGTACTCCTCGGGATCATGTTCAGGCCGTTGCACGGCCGGGATTTTCTTAGCTTGGTAAGGTATATGCAGCTTGCATGCCTCGGGTTCGTTATTTTGAGAAAATAATTCATTTATTTTTAACTTAATGGTAAATAACAATATAATAAAAAACTGTTTTGGTTGTGGCCTGGGCCGGCGGCGCGGAGGCTTGACATCTGTGTGGTGTGAAACGAAAATGTTGCAACAGTTTTGTTGAATGCAACGGGAGGTCGGCGTGGAAAAGCGGCACAAGAACCAAAGGCGGGATGTCTCCATCGCTCGTCTGTTGGGGCAGGTCCAGTCCGGAAGCATCCTGAGCATCATCTCCAATTTGCGGGAGGGCATCCTGGCGTTGGATCCGGAGCTGAACATCCTGACCATGAACCCGGCGGCGGAAGAGATCCTGGGGCGCAGTCGCTGGGATCTGGCGGGGACGCCGGTGTGCTCGCTCTTCGGGGCCGGAAGTTGCCCTCGGGATCTGCTGGCGGAGACGCTGCGCGCGGGCGAGCCCATCGTGGATTTTCAGACCACCGTGGAGCTGGGCCCGGGGCGGCAGGGGCACGTGCTGCTGCGGACCGTTCCTCTGAAGGATCGCGACGGGGAATATCTGGGCCTGGCCCTCCTGCTGGGCGACGTGACGGAGGTGACCAACCTGTTGCGTCAGATGAACTCGCGTTCCGCGCTGGGCAACCTGGTGGGGCGGGATGCCCGTATGCAGGAACTTTTCCAGCTCATTGTGGACGTGGCCGACAGCGAGGCCACCGTCCTGATCCGCGGCGAGAGCGGCACCGGCAAGGAATTGGTGGCCCAGGCGGTGCATGAGCGGAGCCGGCGCCGCGCGGGTCCCTTCGTGCAGGTGAACTGTTCCGCCCTGTCGGAACCCCTGCTCGAAAGCGAACTGTTCGGTCACGTCAAGGGGGCCTACACCGGGGCGGTGGGCGATCGTCGCGGCCGCTTCGAGGAGGCCGACGGCGGCACCATCTTCCTGGACGAGATCGGCGATGTCAGCCCCGTGGTCCAGGTCAAGCTCTTGCGGGTGCTGCAGGAGCGGACCATCGAGCGGGTGGGCGACAGCCAGCCCATCGCCGTGGATGTGCGGGTGGTCTCGGCCACCAACCGCAACCTGGAGAGTCTGCTGGCTACCGGTCAGCTGCGGGAGGATTTCTATTACCGCATCAGAGTTCTGACGCTGAACATTCCTCCTTTGCGGGATCGGCGGGAAGACATTCCCCTGCTGACGCACCATTTTCTGGCGCGCATCGCGCGGCGGCAGGGGCGCCCGGACGAGCCCCTGGTCATGACCAGCGCCATGCGCCGGCTGATGCACCATCGTTGGCCCGGCAACGTGCGGGAATTGGAGAACGCCCTGGAGCACGCCATGGTGCTGAGCCGGGGAGGGGCCATCGAGGCGGCTCATCTGCCCCCCGAGTTGGCGCCGGATAAACCGGCGGGGCCATCCCGCCGGGATGTGCCGTTGCATTCGGAAGCGGAAAAGGCGATGCTGGCCGAGGCTCTGCAGGAAACGGGCTGGCATCGTAGCCGGGCCGCCAGGAGACTGGGTATGGATCGGACCACCTTGTGGCGAAAGATCCGGGAGTACGGTTTGCAACCCCCGGAAGAAAGATGAGGAAGTGGCCTTGAACGGGAAGCTGAAAAAGGGGCTGGGCATCGGTTGCGCCCTGCTGGTGATCGCGGTGTTTCTGGTCATCGGGAGCGTGGCTTTCGTGCTGCAACGGGTCAGCGGCGACTACCGCCAGGCGCGGGACAGCCAAGAGGCCCTTTTTGCCGAACAGGGGGACCCGTGGCAATACACTCCGGGCAACGGCGGGCTGCCTACGGCAGAGCGTGTGGCCGTTTTCCTGACGGTGCGCCGGGAGCTGGGGGAATGGCGGGCCAGCACGGCCACCATGCTGGCGGATTTCCTGCACTTGAAGCAGAAGAAGGAAGAGCAGGGCGGTCTGCTGACCACTTACCGCTTGGCCCGCGAGGGCGGCGATCTGGCCAGCCATCTGGCCCGGTATTGGACCGCGCGCAACCGGGCTCTCATGCGGCATGGAATGGGGCTGGGTGAGTACGCCTATCTCTATGCTCTGGCCTATTACGCCTATCTGGGATACGACCCGGCCGACGGGGTGCGCCGGCTGGGTCTGGAGCTTGGGGGTGAGGCGGGGGGCCTGACCCTCCGCGCTGACGCGTCGGCCGAGGGAGAGCGGCAGGATCGGGCCTGGGCCCGGGTCCACCATCTGATCACGCCCATGCTGCGGCGGGCTGCCGAGTCGGGCTCGGCTGCGGATCCCGCCGCGGAGCCTGCCGCGGACCTTGCGGTGGCACCTGCTTGGCACCAGGCGCTGACCCAGGAACTGGACTTGTTGGCGGAGTCGCCCCTGCGCTATCCCTGGCGAGATGGCGCTCCCCAGCCTCTGGCCGATGCGTTCCGCGCGCACCGGCAGGAGCTGGAGCAACTGTACGGGGTGGCCGTCAATCCCGTGGAATGGCTGTTCGAGCAGCCGGCGGCGGAGGACTAGGCCTCTTTCTCGCACCACACATCGATCAGGTGCAGGATGGTGTCGGTGGCCAGTTCCATGTCCTTGACGCAGACCCACTCGCCGTAGCCGTGGAAATCCTGCTCGCCGGTGAAGATGTTGGGCGTGGGCAGGCCGCGGGCCGAAAGGGTGCTGCCGTCGGTACCGCCGCGGATGCTGCCCTGGATGGGGTCCATGCCGGCGCGCTTGACCGCTTCCAGGGCGTAGGCCATGGCGCGGGGTTCCTTCTCTAGGTCGTACTTCATGTTCCGGTAGTATTCCTTGATCTCCACCCGCACGCTGCTGCCCGGCCATTGGGCGCAGGCCGCCTCGGCTTTTTCGCGGATGAAGTCCGCCTTGGGCTTCAGGCCGGCCTTCTCGAAATCCCGGATCAGGACATGGACCTCGGTTTCGCTGGTGTTGCCCTTGATGGCGATGGGGTGGATATAACCTTCCTTGCCCTCGGTGGTTTCGGGGGCGCCTGCCCGGGGTAGGCCGGCCAGGAAATCGCCGGCCACCTTCACGCTGGGCACCATCTTGTCCTTGGCGTAGCCGGGGTGGATATCGCGGCCCACGAAGGTGACGACGGCGCTGTCCGCGCAGAAGGTTTCGTTCTCCACCTCGCCGCGGCGGCCGCCGTCCATGGTGTAGGCCACCAGGGCACCGAAGGCGTCGACATCGAAGTGCTTCACCCCGGCCCCCACTTCCTCGTCGGGGGTGAAGGCCACCTTCACGGGGCCGTGCCGCCAGTCGGGGTTCTCGTGGATGCGGGTCAGGGCATCCATGATCTCGGCGATGCCGGCTTTGTCGTCGGCACCCAGTAAGGTGGTGCCGTCGGCGGTGATGATGGTCTCGCCGATGCATTCCTGCAGGTAGGGATTTTCCGCGGCCAGGATCTTACGTCCTTCCTTGGGCAGGACAATGTCCCCGCCCTGGTAGTTCTCGTGGAAGGTGGGAACCACGTTTTCGCCGCTGACCTCGGGGTAGGTGTCCATGTGGGAGATGAAGGCGATGGCGGGCACCTGCTCGCAACCGGGGCTGGCCGGCAGGGTGGCGGTCACGTAGCAATTGTCGTCCACCGCGGCGTCGTTCAGGCCCAGGGCCTTGAGCTCATCCACCAGGATGCGGGCCAGATCGAATTGCCGCTCGCTGCTGGGGTAGGTTTCGCTGTCCTCGACGCTGGTGGTGTGCACCTTGGCATAGGCGACGAAGCGTTCCACGAGGGAGGGGAAGGATGAGTCGGGACGGCGTTGCAACATGTCGGACCTCCGGCGGGCGGGTGGGGAAAAAGATCGTCCAGTTTCCAAGATGACGTTTGGTGTCGGGCCTGGCAAGGAAGGTCATTCCTAAACCGCGGACGTTCGCGGCCGATATCAGGAAGCCCGCCAAGGGGGCTGCCGCGCGTTCGCCCAGGATGCGGAAAAATGGATCCAGTTGAGAAATGGTGATTTATGTTGCAGAACGAAACCCAAGGGATTCTGGAGAGCATCAACCTGAGGGACGTGTTCCAGAAGAGTCTGGACCCTCTGTTCATCATGGATTCGGATGGGCTGATCGACTGCAACCAGGCGGCCCTGGACTTCTTCGAGGCAGACGATTTCGCGCAGGTCATCGGCCGGCAGCCCTGGGATCTGTCGCCGCCCTACCAACCGGACGGCACACCCTCGCGGGAAGCCTTGGAAAAGAACGCCCGGCTGGCCTTCGAGAAAAGCACCCATCGCTTCGAATGGTACCACCAGACCATGGCCGGCACGCCGTTCCCGGTGGAGGTGACCCTGTCGGCATTGGAAAGCCGGGATCGGCTGTATCTGATGGCCCGCTTCCACGATATCTCCGAACGCAAGCGCTCCGAACTGGCCCTGGAGGCGGCCACCCGCAAGGCGCAGTTCCTGGCCAGGAAGGCCACCCAGGCCAGCCAGGTCAAGAGCCAGTTCCTGGCCAACATGAGCCACGAGATCCGCACCCCCATGAACGGGGTCATCGGCATGACGGATTTGCTGCTGGCCTCGGATCTGGATGAAGACCAGCGCCGCTGCGTGGAAGTGCTGCAGAGCAGCGGCCGGATCATGCTGGACATCATCAACGACATTCTGGATTTCTCCAAAATCGAAGCGGGCAAGATGGAGATCGACCGGGCCCCCCTGGATCTGTACCGGCTGGTGCAGGAAACGGAGACGGCTCTGCAGGTGGCTGCCCGAGACAAGGGCCTGGCTCTGAGCAGCCACATCGCCGTGGATGTGGGGAGCCATTTTTACGGCGACGACGGCCGCATCCGCCAGATTCTGACCAACCTCCTAGGCAACGCCATCAAATTCACCGAGCAAGGGTCGGTGCGGCTGGAGATCAAGAGCCTGGATCAGGAGGATGCGTTCCAGACGGTGCGGTTCGAGGTCATCGACACGGGGATCGGTATTCCCACCAAGCGGGCGGGGCGTCTTTTCCAGGCCTTCAACCAAGTGGATTCCTCCACCTCTCGCAAATTCGGCGGCACGGGGCTGGGGCTGACCATCAGCCGCGATCTGGTCCATCTGATGGGTGGGCGGATCGGGGTGGACAGCGTGGAGGGTGAAGGGTCCACCTTCCACTTCACGCTGAGACTGGAGAAAAGGGACAGCGATACGGTGTCCGCGGTGCAGGGTGTGGTCGATATGATGGAGCACGGGGACGGGCCGTTGAATCTGAAGGTCCTGGTGGCGGAGGACAATACCACCAACCAGGCCGTGGTCAGCCGTATGCTGGCCAAGTTGGGCTGCGAGGCCGTCATCGTCGGCAACGGCCGCGAGGCGGTGGAGGCGGTGGCCGAAGGGGATTTCGATGTGGTCCTGATGGACTGCATGATGCCCGTCATGGACGGGTACGAGGCCACATGCCGCATCCGTAGTGGCGAAGAGGAGGCGGCCGCGCGGCGGATCCCCATCATCGCTCTGACGGCCAACGCCATGAGTGGCGAGCGCGAGCGGTGCCTCGAGACGGGCATGGATGATTTCGTGGCCAAACCGGTCACACGCGCCACCCTGCGCCAGGCCTTGGCGAGTCTGTGATCGCGCCGGCCATTCCCGGCCCATATTCTCTTGTTTCCCCTCTTTCCCGATGCTAGATTTCAGAGCCGTGACAGCGGTTAGCGGCTGAAACCGGGCCCCGCGGCCTGTGTTCCGGCGTGCTATTCCTTCATTTTTCTTGTCCGGCCAGAATTCTTGTGGAGGTGCTCATGGACGTCGGAGGCAAAGCGAAACTCCTTCCCGAAAATGCCTATCGGAAGTTGAAAGAGGGCGAAGTCTACACGCCGGTGGTGCCGGCGGAACAGATCGTGCCCGAACTGACGCCCTTCTCCCTGGGGTGGGGTCTGTTCTTCGCCGTGCTGTTCTCGGCCGCCAGCGCCTATCTGGGGCTGAAGATCGGTCAGGTCTTCGAGGCCGCCATCCCCATCACGATCATGGCCATCGCCCTGAGCAAGGGCCGCCGCGGCGCCCTGCAGCAGAACGTCATGATCCAGTCCATCGGTTCGGCCTCGGGCGTGGTGGTGGCCGGCGCCATCTTCACCCTGCCCGGCATCTACATCCTGGAACTGTCGGACAAGACCAACTTCCTGCAGATGTGCCTGGCTTCTTTGCTGGGTGGTTTCCTGGGGATTCTGCTGCTGATCCCCTTCCGTCGCTACTTCGTCAAGGACATGCACGGCGAATTCCCCTTCCCCGAAGCCACCGCCAGCACCGAGGTGCTGATGGCCGGCGAGGCGGGCGGCAACCAGGCCGGTCTGCTGCTGCGCAGCGGCCTGCTGGCCGGTCTGTACCAGCTGCTGAGCCAGACCCTGGGCCTGTGGCGGGAAACCTTCAGCACTACCGACTTCGGCTGGGGCCAGAAGCTGAGCAGCCAGGTGCGCCTGGAATTCAACATGATGACCGAGGCCGCCATCATCGGTCTGGGCTACATCATCGGTCTGCGCTACGCGCTGATCATCGCTTGCGGTTCGTTCCTGAGCTGGTACGTGATGACGCCCATGATCGGCATCCTGGGCAAGGGCATCCATGCCAATGGCCAGGTCTACAAGATCGATGGCCTGGCGGGCATGGCGACCGGTGACATCTTCTACCACTTCGTGCGTCCGGTGGGCATCGGCGCCATCGCCATGGCGGGCATGATCGGCGTGTGGAAGAGCCGTGACATCATCCTGGGCGCGGTCAAGCTGGCCAGCCAGGCCGGTCAGCAGGCCGGCGCGCAGGAGGTGGAGCGGACCCAGCAGGACCTGCCCATGAACTTCGTGACCAGCGGCCTGATCCTGACCTTCGTGGCCGTGTTCTGCTTCTTCCTCTTCCTGGTGCCCAACGTCAGCCTGATGCAGGCCGTTGTCGGTCTGCTGGTGGTGGGCGTCATCGCCTTCCTGTTCACCACCGTGGCCGCGCGGGCCATCGCCATCGTGGGCACCAACCCGGTTTCCGGCATGACCCTGATGACGCTGATCATCAGTTCGGTCATTCTCAAGGCCGCGGGCATGAGCGGTCCCGACGGCATCGTCTCGGCCCTGCTGATCGGCGGCGTGGTCTGCACGGCCCTGTCCATGAGCGGCGGTTTCGTCAGCGACCTGAAGATCGGTTATTGGCTGGGCACCACGCCCAAGGTGCAGCAGAAGTGGAAGTTCCTGGGCACCATCGTTTCCGCGGTGGCCGTGACCGGCGTGATCATGATGCTGAACAAGGTGTATGGCTTCAGTGCCGATGGCGCCCTGGCCGCGCCGCAGGCCAACGCCATGGCCTCTCTGATCGAGCCCCTGATGACGGGCCAGCCCGCCCCCTGGCTGCTCTACATGGGCGGTATGTTCATGGCCCTGGTGCTGGACTGGACGGGGGTGCCCGCCCTGGCCTTTGCTCTGGGCATGTATCTGCCTCTGGGCATCAACACCCCGGTGCTGGCCGGTGGGCTCATCGCGCACTTCGTGGCCCAGGGCGGCACCCCGGAACAGCAGGCCGCCCGCAAGGACAAGGGCACGCTGATGGCTTCCGGCTTCGTGGCCGGTGGGGCCATCATGGGTGTGGTGGCGGCGACCATCCGCTTTGTCGGCGGCCAGGTCACCGGCAACGACGCCTGGAGCGTGGAGCACGATGTGCTGCACATGACCGACTATCTGGAGCACAACCCGTTGAGCGCCATCGTGACCCTGGTGGCCTTCATCATCCTGGGGACCATCCTGTACCGGACGGCCCGCAGCGCGGACTGAGCGCCCGCCGGCCTTCTTTCGCTGAACGGGCCGTCGCTTTTCGCGGCGGCCCGTTGTCTGAACAACCTTCCTGCTGACCTGGAGTGGATATGAACTGCCCCTGCGGATCCGAAACGGCCTTTGCCCAATGTTGCCGGCCCATCATCAAGGGAGAGCGCCTGGCGGCCACCCCCGAAGAACTGATGCGCGCCCGCTATACCGCCTACACCCAGGTGGAGATGGATTTCCTGTTCGAGACCCTGCATCCGGAGCACCGCGACGAGAGCGATCGCGAGGGCAGCCGGGATTGGGCCGAAAAAAGCGAGTGGAACGGCTTGACCATCCTGGAGACCACCGGCGGCGGTGAGGGGGACGAGCGCGGCACCGTGGAGTTCATCGCCATGTACACCTACGGCGGCGACGAAGCGCGCTACCACGAGGTGGCCACCTTCGACAAGGTGGACGGCGCCTGGTACTTCACCGAGGGGGAACCGGGCGTGAACAAGCCCATCAAGCGCGAGGAGCCCAAGGTGGGGCGGAACGACCCCTGCCCCTGCGGCAGCGGCAAGAAGTTCAAGAAGTGCTGCGGGCGCTGAGGGATGCGACGAGGCGCGGCATGGGGGTGGTTGCTGGCCGTCCTCTGGATCATGGGCGCCCTGTCGGGGCCGGCCGCCGGCGCCGAGGAGCCCGCACCCGCACCTGCGCCTGCTGCCACGCCCGTTGCCGGTAACTGGTTCGAACACACCCTGGACCGTTTCTTCGGACGCAACACCCTGCCGGGTGATGAACTGGGTGGTGCCGGCCTGAATGCCGTGGACCCTTTCCTGGAATACGACGGGCGGAAGATCGAGGTCATCATCGTCAACCAAGTGAAGGCTTTCGAGGCCGGCTGGGATGACGACCGCATCGTGGCTGAGCGCCTGCTGAATTCCCTTTCCCGCCCTCTGTACGATTACACCCATGAGAGCGTCATCCGCAGCTATCTGCTTTTCCGGCGGGGGGACCCGCTCATTCCCTTCGACCTGGCGGACAGCGAACGCATGCTCCGTGGCCTGCCCTTCATCCAAGACGCCCGTATCCTGGTGGCGCCCCTGGCGGGCCCAGGCGAGGGGGTGGCCGTCATCGTGGAGACCAGCGACCGCTGGCCGTTCGGCGCCACCGCCACCGTCATCGACCAGGACCACTGGCGCGGCCGGGTGTACAACCGCAACACCATGGGGCTGGGCATCGATATCGGCCACCAGGTGCTGCACAAGAAGGATGGCGAACCGGCCTGGGGTTATGAAGGCCGTCTGGGGCTGGTCAACTTGGGCGGCACCTTCTGGAACGGCACCCTGGAGTACGAGGATTCCTATCGGCAAGGCCGCACCCGCGTGGCGTTGCGGCGCCCGCTGGTGCATCCGGGCCTGAATATCATCGGTGGTCTGCTTTGGGAGGATTTCGACGAGCGCGGTGAACTTGCGGGCCGCAACGGATTCCACGACACCGATATCTGGGCGGGCCGGGTCCATCGCCTGTACGATCACCGTCGGCTGCGGGGCCGTCGGCGTGCCGTCATCGTGCCGGCCATGCGCTTCCGCAGCCTGGATTTCTACAGCCGGCCCAGGGCGGTGTGTCCGGACAGCAACAGCCAGTACCGCGATCGGGACCAGGTGATGGGCTCTGTCGCCTGGCTTCAGGCCACATCCTACAAGACCAGCTTCCTCTTTGCCGACGGCGAGGTGGAGGACATCCTCTCCGGCGCACAGGTCAAGCTGACGGGGGTGTACGAATTGGGGGAATTCGAGGACCGGCCCGGTGTTTTCCTGGCTGGCCGGCGGCAGGATTTCCACACCAGCGGCCGGCTGACGGGCCTGGGATTCGCGGTCGGGGGATTCGTGGACGAGGGCCGCCTGGAGGACGGCGTGTTGGAATTGTGGGGAGTTTATGCCTCGCCTCTGCTGGAGGCGGGGCGCCTGGGCCATCGTTTTTATGGTGAGCTGGATTACACGCTGGGTATCCGGCGCACCCCCACGGATCGTATCTTTCTGGATGACCGCGCGGGTGTGGAGCATCTGGAAAAGCAGGCGGTGGCGGGTACGCGCCGGTTGGTCTTGAAGGGGCGCTACCGCCTCTTCACGCCCCACAGTCTGCTGGGTTTTCGCATGGGGTTTTTCGGCTACGGGGATCTGGGGCTTATCCGGGGCCCCGGCCGGGTGGACGGCAATGGCCGGGCGGACGACCACACCCGGGTGCGCGCCGGCGTGGGGCTGGGTGTGCGCTTGCGCAATCCCATGCTGGTGCTGCCCACCATCCAGGTGCATGTTTATTGGGTTTCCGAGGCGGATGGCGGCGGCGATTTCCGGCTGGGTTTGGGCCTGGGCGGGACCCTGGACGAACCCACCATCGCGGACGACCTGAAACCCGGCATTCTGGCCTACGAATAGGAGCGGGCATGAAGCAGATCGTCATCACCGGCAAGGGCGGTACGGAAAAGCTGCGGATCCAGGAGGCGCCTCTGCCCGACCCGACCGGCCGGCAGGTGCGTGTGCGCGTGGAGGCGGCCGGCGTGAATTTCGCCGACGTGATGATGCGCCTGGGGCTTTATCCCGATGCTCCCAAGCCGCCCGCGGTCCCGGGATACGAAGTGGCCGGCACGGTGGACGCGGTGGGCCCTGAGGGGGATGAATCTCTTGTGGGCCGGCCGGTGCTGGCCATGTGCGACTTCGGTGGCTACAGCGAGGCCGTTTGCCTGCCGCCGGAACTGGTGCACCCGCGGCCCGCGGGGATGGACGCCGTGACCGGCGCGGCCCTGCCCGTCAACTTCCTGACGGCCTGGCAGATGGTGCGCGTGATGGCGCCCGTGGCGGCGGGGGATCGTGTGCTGGTACACGGCGCGGCCGGAGGCGTGGGGCAGGCGGTGGTGCAGCTCGGCAAGTTGGCCGGGGCCGAGCTGCTGGGGTCGGCCTCGCCAAGCAAGCACGCCCTGCTGCGGGAGCAGGGGTTGAGCCATGTCTTCGACAGCCGGCAGCGGGATTTTGCCGCGGCGGTGAAGGAGGCCACCGGAGGGCTGGGCGTGGATGTTGCCCTGGAACCGCGCAACGGCCCTTGGATCATGGAAAGCTACGCCAGCTTGGCCAAGTGCGGCCGGCTGGTGCTCTTCGGGTTTTCCCATGCGGCCGTGGGCAAGGGCAGCGGGGTTTTTTCCGCCCTGCGCACCCTGGCGGGGGTGCCCTGGCTGAAGCTGAACCCCATCCGCTTGATGAACGACAACAAGAGCGTGGCCGGGGTGAACCTGGGCCGCATGTGGGACATGGCCGGGCGGACACACCACTGGGTTGAGGCCTTGCTCGAATTGGCGGGATCGGGCAAAATCGCCCCCAGGATCGATACCGTGCTGCCCTTCGCCCGCGTGGGAGAGGCCCACAGCCGGCTGGAAGAGCGGCGGAATGTGGGCAAGGTCGTTCTGGTGCCCGATGCCCTGTTTGGAACCCGAAACGAAGCGGAAGACCCGGCGTGATCATTTCCGTGGCCATCATCACCCACAACGCGGCCGATGAGTTGGACCGCTGTCTGTCCTCGGTGGCCTTCGCCGACGAGGTGGTGGTCCTGGACCAGGACAGTTCCGACCACACGGCCGAGGTCTGTGCCCGCCATGGCGCTTCCCTGCATCAGACACGGTGGCTGGGCTTCGGGCCGACCAAGGCCAAGGCCGCGGCCCTTTGTCGCAACGACTGGGTTCTGAGCGTGGACTCCGATGAGGAGGTCACGCCCCAATTGCGGGCGGCCATCGAGGCCCTACCCGCCGATCCCGCCCCGGCCGCCTTCGCGGTCAACCGTCTGAGCCGTTTTCTGGGCCACTGGATCCGTCACTGCGGCTGGCACCCGGATTGGGTGGTGCGCCTTTTCGATCGGCGTCGGGCGGGCTTCAACGACAAGCCGGTGCACGAAAGTGTCGAGGTCCGCGGCGAGACGGGCCGGCTGGACGGTTTGCTGCATCACTACACCTACGAGACCATGGAGCAGTACATCGAGAAGCTGAACCGCTACACCTCGCTGGCGGCCGAGGAGATGCACGCGCGGGGGCGACGCGTGTCCCTGGTGGCGGCCATTGTCCGCGCCAAGGCGGCGTTCTTCCGCATGTTCTTCCTGCAGGGGGGTATTCTGGACGGACCGGCCGGTTGGGTTCTGTGCCTGGCCAGTGCCTTCTACGTCCTGACCAAGTACACGAAGCTGTGGCGATTGGGCGCGCGGTGAAAATTCTGGTCACCAGAACGGACAAGCTGGGGGATCTGGTTCTTTCCCTGCCGGTTTTCGAATATCTGCGCGGGGCACGCCCCGATCTGGAAATCCACGCCCTGGTGGCTCCCGGCAACGAGCCTCTGGTGGAGAATATTCCGCAGCTGGCCGGTCTGTGGACCTGGTCGGTGGAAGACACCCCGGACACCCACGAGAACCTGCGGCAACGGCTGGCGAAGGAAGGTTTCGCCGCTGTCATCATGCTGCAGTACCGGCGGGAACTGGCCCTGCTGCTGAGGCGAGCGGGCATCGGCCGCCGCTACGGGCCCCTGTCCCGGTTCAGCAGCTGGTTTCTGCTGAACCGAGGATCCTGGCAGAAGCGCTCTCTCTCTCCGCGCCACGAGATGGACCAGAATCTGGAGTTGGCCCGCCGCTTCCTGGGGGCGGCGGGTCGCCGGACGCCCCGGCCGCAGCACGCCCGCATCCATTTGGGGCCGGGGCAGCAGGGGCAGGGACGCCAGTTCCGCCGAGAGTACCAACTGGAAAACGAGCGCGCGGTTTTCATCCATCCGGGCAGCGGAGGGTCGGCCCTGGACTGGCCGCCCGAGCGTTTTGCCGGTGTGGCCAACGCCCTGGCGGCCCAAGACGGCTTCCACGTCTTTATTACCGGCACGGCGGCGGATGCCCAGACCATCGCGGAGATGCACCCTCTGCTGGACGGCCGCGTGCGCCTGCTGGTCGGGCGTTACAACCTGCGCGATTTTCTGGGCGTGTTGCCGGGGGCGGATTATTTTGTGGGTCCGTCGACGGGGCCGCTGCACATGGCGGCCGCCCTGGGGGTGGCCACGGTGGGGTTGTTCCCGCCCGCGCCCACCATGGGCCCCGGCCGCTGGGGTGCTCGGGGGCCGCATACCCGGGCCATCACCCCGCGGGTAAGCTGCCCGGCCCGTCGCTTCTGCCGGGGGGAACGCTGCCACGACTTCAATTGTTTGGAAGCCATCTACGAAAGAGATGTCCTGGAAGCGGTGCTGCAACTCCATCGCCTCCATGCCGTGCCCGAGGAGGAATCGTGAGTCGATTGACCCTGACCCTGATCTTGACCTTGTCCTTGGCCTTTGTCCTGCTGATCCCGGGCGCCGTGTCCTCCCTGGCCCAGGAGGCGACCGCCACTCCTCTGGAGGACTTGCGCCATCTGCAGGGCCAGGCCCGCAAGCTGGGGGCCAGGGGATCCTTGCCCATGGCCTGGCGCGGTCTGGACCGGCGCATCGACGGGCTGCAGGAAAACGGGGGCACGGAAGGGGAATGGGCCCAGGCCCGCACCGAGGCGATACTGCTGCTGAACCAGGCGGATTTCATGCGCGCCATCCGCGAGCGCAAGAACAGCCACGAGGAACTGCTTGCCCGTTTCGACCAGGCTCTCCTGGAGATCGCCACCCTTTTCGATGTGACGCTGGATCCGGTCCGCAGCGGCTCTCCCCAGGCGGAATACTTGCTGGAGAGCCTGGCGAAGGTGCGGCTGCAGCGGCAGGTGGCTCTGGACAGCCTGACCCTGGAAAATCGCCACCTACGCGCGACGGTGGGCGACCGGGTGGTGGCCCAGGACAGCATGATCACGGCCCTGAACGTGGAGGTCAGCAGCCTGCGCCAGAAGCTGTGGGAAACGCAGCTCCGCGCGGGTGTGGCCGAAGCCGACCGCAGCGCGGCCGAGACCGTGCTGACGGCCAAGCAGAAACGCGAGGAGGCCATGGCCGCCCTTTTCAGCGTCCTGGGTGAGGAAGAGGGCGAGATCCTGATCAAAGGTAGTCAGCATGTGACCATGCGCCTGACAGGCGTCACCTTCCGCTCCGGCAGCACCCGCTTGGGAGACAAGCAGACGGTCTTGCTGGCCCGGGTGGCCGAGGCGGTGAAACGGTTTCCCGATGCGAAGTTGAAGGTGGAAGGGCACACGGACAACACCGGCACCCGCCAGGCCAATCTGCGTGTTTCGCGCCGTCGCGCCGAGGCGGTGGCCCGCGCCCTGGAGAAGATGCTGGGGCGCCAGCAAGGTTCCATCGAAACCGTGGGCCTTGGGCCGGATCACCCGGTGGCGCTGAATGATACGCCGGCGGGGCGGGCGCGGAATCGACGCATCGATTTGTGTTTGACCATCCCTGAGTGAAAAAACTGGACGTTCTGTGTCCGCTTTGTGCGTTGCGGCCCTTTCATAAGGGTGTCTTTAGGGGCGCAAGAAGCCGTTTGACAAGCCCCATTCTATTGCTATTATGCGGCTTAATTCGGTTCACCTAAAACCAGGCCATTGATGGTGATTGTTGAGTACCGCAAGACCAGGCCTGACCACTACAAGGAGAGAATAATGAACTTATTCCTTGCCCAGGCCAACGTCTCGGACACTGTTAACGAAACCGGCGGCGCCGTCAGCGTCGCCATCGACTTCCTCAAGACCCACGGTCCGGAATACATCTTCCAGATCCTCATGGCCATCGTTATTTTGATCGTCGGTCGTATCGTGGCCAACGTGGTCCGCAACGCCGTGACCAAGGCCATGCGGTCCCGCAATGTCGACGCCAGCCTGGTCGGCTTTTGCGGCAGCCTGATCTTCTTCATCATCATGGCCTTCACGATCATCGCGGTGATCGGCCGCTTCGGTGTGAAGACCACCAGCTTCGTGGCCATTCTGGGCGCTGGAGCCTTCGCCGTCGGCATGGCCCTGCAGGGCACCCTGGCCAACTTCGCCAGCGGTGTCATGATCCTGCTGTTCCGGCCCTTCAAGGTGGGCGATTTTATCGAGGCCGCCGGTGTTGCCGGTGTCGTCAAGGAAATCAGCATCTTCAGCACCATCGTCGGCACTGGTGACAACAAGAAGGTCATCGTGCCCAACGGCCAGGCTTACGGCGGCGTGATCACCAACTACAACGGCTATGCCACGCGCCGCATCGACATGGTCATGGGCATCGGCTACGAATCCGATATGAACAAGGCCATGGATATCATGAACCGCATCCTGGAGGGTGACGCGCGCGTCCTGAAGGATCCCTCTCCCACCGTGGCCGTGTCCGAGCTGGCTGACAGCAGTGTGAACTTCGTGGTCCGTCCTTGGGTCAAGGCCGGCGACTACTGGGCCGTGAAGTTCGATTTCCTGAAGAAGTGCAAGGAAGAGTTCGATGCCGCCGGTATCGAGATTCCCTTCCCGCAGACCGTTGTGCACATGAGCAAGCTGGAAAACTAGTTCCGGCGCCAACCAAAGGATTGATCTGATATGTTTGCTTTCAAGAAGCTGGGCGCCTTCGCCCTGATCCTGCTACTCGCGGTACCCGCTTTGGCGCAAGCCGGCGAACAGGCGATGGGCGTCTGGCAGAAGGATGTGGAGCTGGGTGTGAACATCCTGCAGAGCTCCTACAGTGAGAACTGGAACGGCGGCGACAAGGGCGCGGTCGTGTGGACCGGTGTCCTGGACGCCAAGATGGAGAAGCAGTTCAACGCGCGGACCAACTGGCGCAACACCCTGAAGCTGGCCTACGGCCAGACCCACCAGCAGGAGCGGAACGCCGCCGGGGATCTGTTCTGGCCCCGCCCGGACAAGACGGACGACATGATCGATTTCGAATCCATGTTCCGTTGGACTCGGGACAACGGTTGGGATCCCTTCGTGGCCTTCAACTTCACGTCCATGTTCAGCGACCAGAGCGACGCCGCCGGCCGCACCATCGATTTCAACCCGAAATCCTTCAAGGAATCCTTCGGTATGAGCCGCACCTTGGTGGACACCGACGAGCGCCGGGTGAACATGCGTTTCGGTCTGGCGGCCATCCAGAACATGCGCAAGTTCTTCCTGAACCCGGCTCCGGATTCGGAGACCGACAGCAAGAGCAGCACCGGTCTGGCGGCCGAAATGGTCACCGAATACGCTGCCCAGGTGCTGGAAGACAGGGTGCAGTGGGACAGCAAGCTCACCCTGACCCTGCCCTTCATGTACTCCGGTAAGGAGACCTTCGAGGACGAGGTCAACCTGGCTGCCGAGGGCCT
>PDQT01000314.1 GCA_002747875.1 bacterium DOLZORAL124_64_63 | reverse complement strand
GGCTCCCGTCGTGGAAAACGGCAGCCTGGTGAACGCGGCGGACGTGCATGGCGCCATCCGCAAATCGGGTCAGTTCAAGCAGACTCTGGCCCTTGGATTCAGCTACAAGTTCATGTAGACTGTGCCCCCGTGAAATTGTCCGGCCAGGGAGAAACGAATTCCCTGGCCGGGCAGGCGGCATTCGGCAGTGCCGAAGGGGGGGACTGAATGTACGAATCGAATCAGGTTTCTTTTTTCCCATC
>PDQT01000308.1 GCA_002747875.1 bacterium DOLZORAL124_64_63 | reverse complement strand
CTGATGGTGCCCGCGGTGATCTCTTCCAGCCCGGCGATCATGCGCAGCGTGGTGCTTTTGCCGCATCCGCTGGGGCCGACCAGCACCAGGAACTCGCCGTGAGGGATTTCCAGGTCCATGGGGTGCACGGCGGTCACGCCGCCGGGGTAGGTTTTCTGGACTTGTTCGAGGGTGACTTGGGCCAAGGGGGTGCTCCATTTTTGGGCGAGATGTAACCGGTTTCTGTGGGGAGAATAGCATTTTTTGGGGGATGTTGCCAAGTGGGGGTTGAGGCAGGTCTTGTGGGAATTTGTCATTTGGAGAAGAGAAGATCCGGTGGACCGGTGTGCCCAAAATCGCCGGGAAATGGTACCATGTAACCGGCAGATGGCGGCTGGGAGCCGACGAGACCTCACCATCGGCGAAATCGTCGGCTGGGGTGACGGACATGGCTCAGGAAATGGCTGACAAGTCTGGGTCATGAATAATCCGGGATCGGGGGATTAAGATTGTTTTGGACAGCAGTGGAGTGGGACACAATGTTCCAAGAATAAAGTGTCCCAGGTTTTGGAACACTTTTGGCAGTTGAAAAAAGAATTTCTAATCTGTTGTGATTAATTAACTTATGTGATTAATGCTGCCTGGCATAGAAAATGATAAAATCAATATAGCGTTGATTGCTTGCAGTCTACTGAATTTGTATCGTCAAAAAATGAAAGGATGTCTTCGACATGAATAATTGGACTAAAGTGATCACTTCGTTAATGATCATGATGGTATTACTGGCTTCTCCGTCTTATGCGGAACAGTCTTCATGGAATATCGAATACCCCACACCTGTCCAAAATAACTTTCTGATCGAGCTATGAAAATGCCCTTCGGCATGGCATTCTGAAGGTTACTACAGCCATTCAGGAC
>PDQT01000057.1 GCA_002747875.1 bacterium DOLZORAL124_64_63 | reverse complement strand
TCCGCGAGGCCAAGCGCTGCGCGCCGATGGCCCGGCGGCGCACCTTGGCCCCCGCGGCCGCGCGGACCTTGCGCACGATCTCCAGCATCAGGTCGTGGACCCGATCCTCGCCCATATTCTTCTCCACCACCTCGACGGCCCCGCATTCGAGGGCCTCGATGGCCTTGGCGCTGCCTTCCTTGGTCAGCGTCGAGACCACCACCACCGGCAAGGGGAAATGCTTCATGAGCTTGCGCAGGAAGGTCAGCCCATCCATGCGCGGCATTTCAATGTCCAGGGTGATCACATCAGGCGGATCTTTGACGATCATATCCCGGGCCACGAAGGGATCCGGCGCCACCCCCATCACCTCGATGCCGGCGGCGCGCGACAGCCCCTTCTCGAAGACCTGGCGGACGGTCGGGGAATCATCGACGATCAAAACACGGACGTTGCGCACATCAACTCTCCAGTATCAGGCCCAGGAAAACCGGGTTCTCATCCAGCAGCAGGGTGGCGTAATCATCCGAAGCCATCATGTGGTCGTATTGCTGCTCGGACACATAATCCGTCACCGGCGTCTGCAGTTGGAAATCGGCATCCGCGCCCACCATGGCCATGATCACGTGGCCGCAGACCACGTTCAGCATCTCGGCCAAGGCATCGTTCATCATCGCTTCGGATTCGATATCCTCCGGCTCTATACCCAGGATGTTGGCCGCGATCTCCGCGGTCGTGTCCGAGGGCACGGCCACCGAGAGGGTGCCCGCCAGGTCCCCGGTGAAAGACATGGACGCCTGGGTAAAGAGCCTGCCCGGGGCGCGCGCCTCATCCTTGGGCACCACCTCGCCAAACATGAAAGTCAGTTTCTCGACCACCTCGGAGAAGGTCGAGCACAGTTGTTCCTGCACGCTATGGCGCATCCTGCATCACTCCCATGACCTGATCCACAACCTCGCGGATCCGTTCGGGGGTAAAGGGCTTCTGCACGTAATCCCGCACGCCCAGTTCCTTGAGGCGGGCCACCCGGGGTTCGGAGCCCGCCGAAGAGACGATCACCACCGGAATGGTCTCGATCATCTCATTTTCCTTCATGGCTTTGACGAAGTCCTCACCGTCCATGACCGGCATGCTGATGTCGCAGAAGACCAGATCGATCCACTGCTCCTCCATGACTTCCAGCGCCTCCTGACCGTGGCCGGCATGGTGCAACTCATTGATATCCACCCCGGCCAGAGTGAGGGCCTTGCTGATCACGGCTCGGACCGTTGCCGAGTCATCGACGAGTAGAATGTTGAACGCCATGGGGCTTGCCTTCCGCGTGGGGCTTGAAAAGGTCCTTCATTTCATCCATGCCGATCATGGTCTTGAGTATCACTTCTTCGGCGATACCGCTGCCGACGCCCAACCGGTGGCTGGCACCCTCGTCCAGCTTGTACTGCAGTCCGTCACTGCCCATGCCCCAGCCCACGTTGATGCAGAGCACGTCCGCCACATGGATCAGGTCCACCAGGGTCCGGTTCTCCTCGCCGGCGCGGGAAGGTTTGTGGTGCCAACGAGCGGCCGCGACCACCGGCTTGGGCAGATTCCATTCGGCCAGCAGCAGCCCCGCCACCTCGGCGTGGTCAATACCCATGACCATCATCTCGGCCTCGTTGAAGCTGAGGTTGTCCGATGCCATGATTTCCTTGATGGGCTCGTCATCCATCTCCACGAAGGTTCCCATGACCACCTTGCCCATGTCATGGAGCAGGCCGGCGGTGAAGGCGTCGCGCTCCTCCGGCCGTTTCAGAATCCGCGCCAGTTGTTCGGTGCAAATACCCACGGCCAGGGAGTGCTCCCACAGGCCCTCGGCATCCATGTCGTAACCGCGGATGGGCTTGCGCACCAGAGGGGCCACGGACATGCACAGCACCATCTGGAACACGCGGTTGGTGCCCAGCCGGGTGATGGCCTCCTTGACGGAGCTGATGGTGCGCGCCCAACCGAAGTAAGCCGAGTTGGCCAGTTGCAAGATGTTGGCCGTCAGGCCGGGGTCCACCTGGATGAGCTTGGCCAGTTCGTCGAAACCGACATCCGGATCGTTCAGATATTGCTGAAGTTTGATGACCACCGACGGCAGGGACGGGACGCCCTGGATGGCCTCCAGAATTTTCTCTTTCTCGGTCACAGTTCCACCTCCTTCCCTTCAGACTTCACGGCGGTGCGACCGTTGGCCATATACAGATAAAGCGTACGCGCCTTGGAACCTCCGACATCTTCCTTCTCGATGAGGATGTTGTTCTTCCAAAGCAATTTGCGCAGAATCGTGTAGTTCCTCTGTCCGATGCGCCAGGTCTCTTCCCGGCCCAGGGGCGAGCCCGCGCCGGCCACCTTCGCGATCAGGTTCCGGCGTTGGGCGCCCATCCTGTAAAGCTCACCCAGCATGTGGGCCACGCCCGTGTCCACAAACATGAAGGGTTTGGTCTTGGCCTTCTCCGGGTCGATCTTCGACAGGGGCAGCATGCAGTGGATCATGCCACCGATACCCACCACCGGGTCGTACAGGGTCAGGCCAACGCAGGACCCCAGGGAATAGGTCACGAGCACATCGTTACGATTGCGTGATATCTTCATGTCGCTGATATCGATCGTGATGCTGCTCTTGACCACCGCAAGCCCACTGGGTCTGGTCTGTAGTTGTGTCAACCATCCACTCCATCATTGAGCCGCCAAGAAGCCGGCGGCCGCTTCCGCTGATCACCCCTGAGCCGATTCGACGATGCTCCTCATCTCTTCCGCATCCAGCACCCGGTCGATATCCAGCAGGATCACGACCTTGCCCTCCAGCTTACCCATGCCGGTGATGAAGTCGGCCTCTTCCATGCCGCCGCCGAAGCTCGGAGGCGATTCGATGGCGTCGTCACTGATGTTCAGCACCTCGGAGACCTCGTCCACGATGATGCCCATGGTCAGAGTGGTGTCCTCGAACTGGACCTGAACGACGATGATGCAGGTCTTCTCCGTGTCTTCCACCGCCGGCATCTTGAACTTGTCCCGCAGACTGACGATCGGGATGACCCGACCGCGCAGATTGATCACCCCGCGCACATAGCTGGGCGTGCGCGGCACCCGGGTGATGTCCATCATCCCGTTGATCTCCTGCACCTTCAGAATCTCCAGGCCGTATTCTTCACGACCCAGCACGAAGCTCAGGTACTTCCCAGCCTGTGCAATTTTCGCAACGGCGGATTCGGCTGCCATTTCGATCCTCCAATGTTCTCAAGTTCGCCCCGCGGGGCCTTTTCTCAGACGCCGGTTTCGGTTGGTTCGGCCTGCTGTCCGATGATGCGACCGCGGCTCTCTGGAGCCTCGGCGATTGCCGCCTCGCCCTTCGTTGTCCTCTCCGCCGTCACGGCGGTTTTCAAGCCGCGGGCCGCGTCGAAATCCACCGTCGCGGCCGGGCCGCCGGATGGCGGCATCCGCATGTTGATGGTCGTGTCGGTGGCATGAGCCACGCGCACCAGACCGGTGATATCCAAGATCAGGGCCACGTTCCCGTCGTTCATGATGGCCCCGCCGGCCAAGCCGTCGGTACCCTGGACGGTTTCACCCAAGCTCTTGATGACAATGCTCTGCTGACCCAGCAACTGGTCGGCCATGATGCCGATCTGCTTGCCCTCTTCCTCCACAACCACCACCATCGCCTTGTCCGGCTCCTGCTCGGCGCCCTCCACATCGAACAGGGTGCCCAGGCGGAAAATGGGCAGATGGCTGCCCTCGAAGGACAGCATCTCGCCCTTGTCGAAAACGTGGGTGATGTCCTCGGCGCGCGGTCGGATCAGACGCACGACCGATAGGGTGGGGATGATGTAATGCTCCCGCCCCACCATGACGACCATGCCCTCGATGATGGCCAGAGTCAGCGGCAGCTTGATGCTGAAGACGCTGCCCTTGCCCTTCTCGCTGCTGATTTCCACGGCGCCCCGCAGCTCTTCGATATTCCG
>PDQT01000307.1 GCA_002747875.1 bacterium DOLZORAL124_64_63 | reverse complement strand
TGCGACCATCTGGGTGTGGATGTGGACCTAGCCCCGCGCTGGGGCGAGGGGCGGCCGGAAGGCGGGTCCGCCTGATGTCACTGGTCGGCCGCTATCTCGCGCTCATCAAATTCGAGCACACCATCTTCGCCCTGCCCTTCGCGCTGATCAGCCTGTTGGTGGCGGCAGGCGGCAAGCCCGCGCCCCTGACCCTGCTGTGGGTGCTGGTGGCCATGGTGGGCGCCCGCAGCGCGGCCATGGCCTTCAACCGGTTGGCGGACTGGAAGATCGACCGCGACAACCCGCGCACCGCCGATCGGCATATTCCCGCGGGCATCGTCTCGCGCGCGGGGGCGGCCGTGTTCATCGTCGTCTCGGCGGCGTTGCTGGTGCTGGCGGCCTTCATGCTGAATCCGCTCTGTTTCCGGCTGAGCCCGGTGGCCCTGGTGGTGGTGCTGGGGTATTCCTACATGAAGCGCTTCTCGCCGCTGGCGCATCTGGTGCTGGGGCTGGGGCTGGGTATCGCGCCGGTGGGGGCGTGGCTGGCGGTCACGGGACAGTTCGCGGCCTTTCCCCTCTGGCTGAGCGCGGCGGTCATGTTCTGGGTGGCGGGGTTCGACACCATCTACGCCTGCCAGGACGCGGAGTACGACCGGCGGGTGGGGCTGCACAGTCTGGCCTCGCGGTTGGGCGTGCCCCGGGCGCTGATGCTTTCCCGCGTTTTCCACGTGCTGAGCGTGGCCTTCATGGCGGGCGCGTTCCGGCGCACCGATCAGCTGGGCATTGTGGCCCTGCTGGGGGTGGCGGTCATGGCCGGGTTGCTGGCATGGGAACAGGCCCTGGTGCGCGGGGGGAATTTGACGCGCATCGACAGGGCCTTTTTCGAGATCAACAGCTGGATCGGCATGATGCTGCTGGGCGTGGTCCTGCTGGACCTTTATCTGATCTGATCCGATCTGATTTGATCCGATCTGAGCCCGGCCCGGCGCGTCAGGGAATCCGGCAAAGGACGATCTCCAGCGGTTCCGCTTCGTCCAACCCCTCTTGCCCCCCCATCTGCACGCCGAAAGAGGCGGCCATGTTCAGCTGGGCCGAGGTGATGTTGCGCATCCACAGGAAATACTCCCCGTCCAGGAATTGCAGCTGATCTTGTTCCCGGTTGAAGCCGGGCACCAGCAGACTCAGCTCTTCCACCAGCCGTCCGTCCGGGCTGATGATGTCGTAGCTCTGCGCCAGATCCCCTTCCTGGTGCGCCGGCGCCTGGTAGCAGTTCATCACGAAGAGAGTGCCGTCGGGCGCCACATCCATACCGGCGAGGACCGCGTCCGTGTCCAGGATCTTGCTTTTGATTTCCTGCTGCTGCCCGTTGACCACCACTTGGAGATTGTTTTTGGCCTTTTCCTTTTCCTTGTCGCTGCGTGTCCGGGGCTGCATCGGACGCACGTAACGGCCCTGCAGGCTGCCGTCCATGGCTTTGATGTTGATGACGTAGGCGTCGCGTTCGGGGCACGTGTAGACGTTTTCCGGCCCCAGGGCCCAGACATTCAGTTCGGAAAACTCCGCCTTTTCATCGAAGGTCTGGGTGCTCAGACCGCGCTCCTGGGTGTGCTCCGCGAAGCGGACCAGCTGGTTCCCCTCCTGGTCCAGCGAGGCCAGCAGCTGGGTGGTTTTCATCGTGCCGGTAGCCTGATCATAGTTGCCACTGCCTTGGCTGAGGACCATGTGGTCGCCAAATTTGTGCATCTCGCCGGCGAAAACGAAGCCCCCGGCGGTGGGGTCCTGGCCCAAGGCGATGCTGCCGCCCGGCGTGCCGTCCATGTTCAGCAGAACGATCTTGCCGGGGAAGCTCTGGACCACGCCCACCTGGTCGGGACCGTTCAGGAAGAACCCTCCCGGGCGGGTGATCTCGCCGGGTCCTTCGCCTTCCTGGCCGAGGGTGGCGATCAGTTCGCCTGCCGGATCCAGGACCAGGATCTGGTTCAGCTGGCTGTCCAGCAGGAACACGCGGCCCTGATTGTCGCGCCGGCCGTAGCTGATCATGCCCAGCAGCACGCCCTCCTCGTCGTCGCCCCCCAGACGCCAGACTTCTTCCAGGACCACCTCGCGGTGTTCGGGGGCCTTGGCGGGCAAGGTGATGTCCGCGGCCAGGGTGGGGGCGGTGGTGACGAACAGAAACAGCAGGAGCAGGGATCTCATGGCCAGGAATCTCATGGTTTGGTGCACCTCCAGGGTTGAACACGTGCGGGTGATCCGTTTCCTACGTCGGGTGGGTGGGGCGGGTTCCAGGGGAATGGCCAACCGCGGCAGTTTTCAGGATTCCGCTCGATGACGACCGGGCCCCCGGCGAAACCAGGGGCCCAGAACGCCGAGACTAGAACTTGAAGGCGGCGCTGATGCCGAAGAAGAAGGCGTCGGCCTCGCCGTCGGCGGCATCCACCGCGTCCTTGGAGTCGCCCAGCAGGGTGCTGTAGTTCAGGCTGGGGGTGATGGTGAACAGGGGCGCGGGGTGGAAGGGCACGCCGGCGGTCAGCAGGAAATTGTTGGCGCCGGCGTTTCCGGCCCCGAAATAACCCTTGTTGTAGTCGCCGTCACCGAAGCCCAGGCCGGCGCCCAGCTCCAGGTTCAGGCTCGGGTTCAGGGGCACGCCGTGGCGGACGGAGGCGTTCACGTACGCGCCGTCGATCTCCTTGAAGTCGTAATAGATTTCCAGGGTGGGGTGCAGCAGCACATGGGCCGAACCGGTGGCGTAAATTTCCGCGGTGCCGTCCGTTTCGGTGTTGGGGAAGCTGTAGTAGATGAGGCCGAAGTTCAGATCCAGCAGGGGCAGGGGCATGCCGTAGTTCAGGGTCCAGTCGATCTTGTTGAACTTGGTCTCGGTGCCGTTGTAGTCCGTCAGATCCATGTTGGCCCAGAAGCCCACGCCGAAGCCCATGATATCGGTGGAAAGGCTGGGTTGCAGGACGGGATCGTTGGTGATGACGCTGCCGCGCCACACGTGCTTGGAGTACAGGGGCAGCTCGGCGTTGATGTCCAGGGGGCCAAGGGCCAGGGCGGGTGCCGCGGCGGCCGCCAGAACCAGCAGGGTGGTCAGTTTCAGGATCAGTTTCCGCATTGTCCATCTCCTCTATGGTGGTGATCAGGGGTATTTGGCTACACGGGGTCGATTGTCGGGGATGTTTGCCGGCGGTCAAGCATTTTCGGTTCAAGTTCCGCTCACCCGGGCCGAAAAAAAGAGCCGGAAACGGTCATCCTCATCCTTTGAAAGGACGCCCAGTGAGTAAGGATCTTGCCCTTCCCGGTCCGGAGATGCCCGTCATCGATGAGGACCGGCTGCTGGAGGAATTCGGCGGCGACCAGGAAATCCTCGACGAGTTGACGGCCCTCTTCCTGGAACACGTGCCTCCGCTGTACGAGGCCATCCACACCGCGGCCGAGCAGGCCGATGCCGCCGCTCTGAGCACCAACGCGCACAGCCTCAAGGGCACCTGCGCCTCCTTCGGCGCGCCCCGGCTGGCCCGGGTTTGCAACCTGATCGAGGTCCAGGCCCGGACCGGCGATCTGGAATCCGCGCGGGCCAACCTGGGGGCCTTGGCGGAGGAGTACGAAAAGGTCGTTGCCGCCGTCCAGGGCACTGTTTCCAGCTGATCAGTCTTCCGGGACACCTTCGAACTTGGGGACCCCCAGCCTGCGCAGGATCTTGCGGCACAGGATGTGGTAGATGTGCGTCTCCCAGTTCACGATGCCCGCGCGCATGTGCAGCTGCCGCAGGTAGGTCATGAACTTGAGCTTCTCTTCCGGGGTGTAGCCCACCTCGTCCATGACCGCGGCGATGTGCCCGTACATGTTGTTCAGTTCCAACTGGGTGGGCAACCGCGTGCTGCGGTGCGGATGGCGCACCCGCATCTCCGGTCGGCGCGCGTTGCGGGCCGGCGGGTGTTCCACGGTCGGCTGCGCGGAAGTCACGTCGGAACCCTCTACCGCGGAATTCTCTACCGAAGTCCCGCAAGGATCCCGGGGCTCCTCCGCATCCAAAGCCGCCAGCCACGCCTTGCGCACTTCCCAGCCGTACAGCATCACCGCCTGGGCCAGGTTCAACGAGCCGTGCTCCTTGCCGGTGGGCACGGACGTCAGGTAGCGGCAGATGTCCACCTCGTCGTTGGTCAGGCCGCTGCGCTCGGTCCCGAAGAGGATGCCCACCTTGCCGCCCCGGCTGTGGTCCACGATGTGTGTGGCGACTTCACCGGGCTCCAGGTGGTTGTGCTTGCGCAACTGCCGCACCCGCGCGGTGGTGCCCACCAGCACGTGGCAGTCGCCGACGGCGTCCATCAGGTCATCCACCACCAGCGCGTTGTCCAGGATGTCTTCCGAGCCGTGGGCCAGGGCCCGGGCCGTGCGGCCCTTGGGGTTCAGGGGCGAGACAAGGCGCAAGTGCTTCAGCCCCATGGTCTTCATGGCGCGGCAGGCGGCCCCTATGTTCATGGGCTCGGTCGTGTGGCTGAGGATGACAACGATGTTGTCCAGGTCGGGTAAGCCCTGCTGCTGGGCGATGGTCTGTTCGGACACGTTGCTCTCCGGAATGGGGATCAGTCCTGGCGTTCCAGGAAGATGAGACTTTCGATGTGCGCCGTCTGCGGGAACATGTCCAGCACCTCCAGGCGCAGGATGCGGTACCCGGCTTCTTGCAGGGCGGCCACGTCGCGGGCCAGGGTGGCCGGATCGCAGCTCATGTAGGCCAGGTGGCGCGGGGCCAGGTCCGTCAGGACACCCAGACCGCCCTTGCCCAGACCGGCGCGCGGGGGGTCGAGGATGCAGAAGCTGTCCCGCCAGGCCGCGCCGTCTTCCGACCGCAACCGGGCCGCCATCTGGTCCAGGCGACCTTTGTGCACGCGGGCCCGGTCCCTGACGGCGGCATCGCGTCGGATGTTGTTCTCCGCGTCGCGGCAGCCGTAGGGATCGCTGTCGATGGCCACCACGCGCTGGAAATTTTCGCCCAGGGTCAGCGTGAAAAGCCCCACGCCACAGAACAGGTCGCCCATCAGTGGGCCCAGGGTGCCGGCGGCTTTCAGCTCAGCAATCCACTTCCGGACGGCAGACACGGCCCGTTCGGTCACCGCCAGGTTGCCCTGGAAGAAACTCTGGGCCCCCACGCGGAACTTGTGCCCGGCCACCTCCAGGACAAGATGGTCGCGTCCCCAGATGGGCCGGTTGTTGAAGAGCAGGCCCTGGCAGCCGGGGCCGGGGGTCTGGTCGGCGCTCAGCCCGGCCATGATCTTCTTGAGCACGCGCAGGCGCTGGGGCGGGCCGAACAGAGAAGCCAGCCAGCCGCCTCGACCGTCCAGACGCAGCACCA
Source organism: bacterium DOLZORAL124_64_63 (assembly GCA_002747875.1). Lineage (GTDB taxonomy): Bacteria > Krumholzibacteriota > Krumholzibacteriia > LZORAL124-64-63 > LZORAL124-64-63 > LZORAL124-64-63. Next base: position 3,883 of record PDQT01000307.1, on the reverse strand, counting down.
CCTGCTCCACCGGCGGCTGCATGCGCAGCCAGGTCAGCAGTTCGGTGTTGAAGAACGCGGGCATCAGGAGGCACTGCTCCAGGGCCACCACGTCATGGGTGCCTTTGCGCATCAGCCCGTAATGGCCGACGGGATCGCGGAAGACGCGGATGCGGTTGCGGTAGCCGAGGCCCTCGGCCGGATCAGGCGCGTCATCCACGGGGTACGGTCCTTGCAAAAGGTCGGAAACATCCAGCTTGCCCAGACGCTGGAAGCAGTCCCGCACGATATCGGCCTTGGCCTGGCGCTGGTGGTCCATCGCCAGATGCTGCAGGTTGCAGCCGCCGCAGTCCCCGTAGTGGGGGCAGGGGGCTTCCCGGCGGCCGGGACCGGGTTCCAGGACCTCCTCAAGGGCGGTCTGGACAAAACCCCGACCTTGCTTGATTATTCGGGCACGGACCAGATCGCCGGGAGCGGTCAACGGGACGAAAACAGCCTGGCCGTCATGGCGGCCCAGGCCGTCGCCCTGGTTCAGCAGCTTTTCGATACGCACTTCAACCGTCTGCACGGGAGTGCCGGGTTTTTCCTGGGGATGGTTGTCGTTCATGGTGGCCAAAAGCTAGCACGTTCGGCCAAGGAGGGCCAGTTCCAACATGCGCAGGGATGGAAGGCGGCCGTTGGGGCCCCGTGCTCTTGATGTGGGGATGTTGTTGCTCCTGCTGGTGCTTCTGGTCGGGGCCTGCGCCCCCAAGCGGGTGCGGCACGGATCGGCGGGGCCGGTGCCGCCGGGACGGGAGGCTACCCCCGGTGCGCCCTCCGATCCACTTGGTTCCCCCCTGCCGGATCCCGTGGCCAGGGGCCGGGTGAAGGTTCCCCGACAGCAGACCGATGCTCCCCCGCATCCGCCGCGCCTGGGCCAGAAGGCGGTCTCTCTGGCGAAGGCCCAGCTCAACAAACCCTACCAGTGGGGCGCCGCCGGGCCGGAGAAGTTCGATTGTTCCGGCCTGGTCTACTACGTCTTCGGCTCCCTGGGGGTGAGCCTGCCCCGTGTTTCCCGGGATCAGGCCCAGGTGGGGAACAAGGTGGCCCTGCGCGGCCTGCAGCCCGGTGATCTGGTCTTTTTCATCACCAAGGGCCGGCGCATCAATCATGTGGGCATTTACATTGGCCATGCCCGCTTCGTGCACGCCCCGAGTCGCCACAATCCCGTGCGCACGGACAGTCTGAACAACGCCTACTGGCGACGCTGTTTCCAGTTCGGTCGAAGGATATCCGGATGAGATGGTGGAGCGTGCTCTGGTTGCTTCTGGCGGGCGTCGCGACGGCTGCCGAGCTGCCTATCGCGTCGCCTATCGAGCCGTCCATCGACCCGCCCGTGCCGGCCACCGCTGCCTGGGATTCCCTGCTCACCGCGCGGCCCAGCTACTGGGGGCCCATCCCCGCCCGGACCGATTCCAACACCGCCGTTCCGGAGAATCCGCCCACCCGCACCTGGGAGCGGGTGGTCAACGCGCCCTACGATCTGGTGGGCATCCCGTTCCGGCTGGGGAACATCATGGTGCACGAGACGGTGGAGACCATGGATTCCTGGGGTCTTTTCGATCTGTCTCTGGCGAAGGAAACAGGCTTGCTTTTGCCCGGGGGATTCCTGCTGCTGCCGGCCGGGGGTTATTCCGGCCTGACCGGCTGGGAGGCGGGGCTGAATATCCGCCACCCGGCCTTCCTGGGTGCGGGCAACAAGGCCTATCTCGCGCTTTCCACCTCCACCCGCCACGCGGAGAAGATGGGCGGGGGCTTCCGCTTCCGCCTGGACCCCGCCTGGACGCTGGAACTGGGCGGTGGCGGGGCGGATATGCCTCTGGCCCGGTATTTCGGGCGAGGTCCCCGGGCCAGGGTGGAAGACGAATCCTTTCACAACCGGGTGGCCCACTGGGGCGGGTTGGACCTGACCCGGCGGCTGAGTCGCGTCTCCCGCGCGCGGCTGCGGATTTTCTACTCCCATCTGGAGCTACGGGATTCCTTCTACCGCACCGATGCCTCCCTGGCGCGGGTGCACGCCGGGGATCTGCCGACCGGTTTTCCGGGCCAAAGCCGTGGGGTGACCGCCCAACTGGCCTGGTGCCATGACTCCAGTCTTGTCAATGGCCGCCCCACGCGCGGCACCTTCAAGCGTGTGGCTCTGTCCTATTACCGGGCCACGGACGATTCGGGGTTGGAATACCAGCAGTACACCTTCGATCTGCAGCGCTTCCTGCCCCTGTGGTACACCAAACGTGTCCTGGCGTTGCGGGCCTACGGCTCCCGCATCCGGCCGACCGGCGGTCCGGAGGTGCCGTTGTCCCGCCTGATCAGCACCTACGATCCCTATAGCCTGCGCGGGCTGAAGAGCCATCGGTACTACGGGCTGGGCAACCTGGGGTTGGCTGCCGAGTACCGTTGGCCCATCTGGGTGGCCAAGGGGCGGGCCCAAGCCGGCCTGGATGCCTACCTGTTTTCGGACATGGGCCAGGTCTACGACCACGGTGGGCAAATTGCTCTGGACAACCTCGTGTGGACTTACGGCGGCGGGATCAGGCTGCTGGGCAACGCGGACAACCTGCTGGCCAACTTCGAAGTGGGTTTTTCCGCCGATGGGGTGGAACTGGCGGTGGGCTTCGGTCAGGCCTTCCAGTTCGCGGGAAAGGGGATGATGTATGGTCAAGATCCCACGCATCAGCCCTGAGTCGGGACGCGGGAAACCGCTGGTTTCGTGGTTGTTGCTGTTGCTGGTTTTGCTGTCGCTGGTTGCCGTGGTCCCGAGCACCGCCGCCGAGCCGTTGCGGAACGCCCCGGTCATCTGGTACGCCGACGACAGACAGCCCATTCCCGTGCCCGCTTTCGCCGAGCCGGGGCTTGTGCCCTGCGCCAGCCAGGCTTTCGTGGCCGGGCCCGTCAGCCGCTTCTTCCGGCCCAGCCGCCTGGTCCGCAAGCTGGACGATGGCTACGCCGGGCGGCCCGCCGGCGATGTGAACAGCCTGGGCGAGGTCATCAATTCCACCTGGTTCACCAACCGCATCGGCCTGTACCCCCTGGACCCGGCCGAGGTGGCTCGGGGGCCGGGTCAGCCGGAAGGCCCGGACCGTTCTCGGCCCTGGGAAATCATCGGTGCCAAGGTGGGTGGGGTGACGCCCGGCTTCCGCATCCGCGACGGCCGGGGCGATGTGTGGCTGCTGAAGTTCGATCCGCCCGACTATCCGGGCATGTCCACCCGCAGCGGCGTCGTCAGCAATCTGCTCTTCCACGCCATGGGCTACAACACGCCCGTGGATCGGGTGGTTTTCTTCACGCTGGATGATTTGCGGGTGGGCGAGGGCGCCACCATGCGCCTGCCCCGCGCCGGCAAGGTGCCCCTGACGGAGGCCAACCTGGAGTCCGTGCTGCGGGACAGCAACTGCCGCGAGGGTGATCACTACGTGGCCCTGGCCAGCAAATTCCTGGCGGGCAAACCGCTGGGGCCGTTCCGCACCCAGGGCCGGCGCGCCGACGACCCCAACGATCGCATCCGGCACGAAAATCGGCGCACCCTGCGCGCCCTGCGGGTCTTTGCCGCCTGGCTCAACCATTTCGATACCAAGATGCACAACAGCCTGGATATGTACGTGGGCGAACCCGGCAGCGGATATGTGGAGCACAACCTGATCGACTTCGCCAGCACTTTGGGCACCTTCGGGGCCACCCCGGTCAAGCGCTTCGGCTACGAATACGGCATCGATGCGGGCAATGTTGTGGGACGGTTGATGACTCTGGGCCTGGTGGAGGACGGCTGGGTTTGTCTGGAGCGCCCCGAGGGGTTGCCGGAGGTGGGGTACTTCGATGTGGAGACCTTCGACCCGACGGGTTGGGAGCCGGACATCCCCCACAGCGC
>PDQT01000306.1 GCA_002747875.1 bacterium DOLZORAL124_64_63 | reverse complement strand
GGCGGCCAAGGTCCTGGCCCAGTTCACGGAAGCCCAGATCCGGGCCGCGGTGGAGCAGGGCCGGTATCAGGATCCGCGCGCCGTGGACTATCTGGTGCGCACGCTGCGCGGGCGGCAGGAGAAACTGGTACGGTACTGGTTTGCCCAGGTGCCGCCCCTGGATTTCTTCCAGTTGCGGGACGGGGTGCTGGTGGGCCAGGATTTGCTGGTGACCCGGGGCTACCATGATGGGCAGGGTGTGCGTTACCGCAGCCGTCTGTCCCTGGTGGATGCCGAACGGAAGGGCACCCTCTGGACGGCCTGGCAAGACTCGGCCGCGTTGCGGGTGGATTTGCGGTGCGCGCCGCCGGTGACGGACCGGCAGCCGTTCCTGGCGGTGGAGATGCAGGTGAACAGGGGCGATGGCTGGAGCCGCAGCGTGTGGGCTTACCTGGCCCCCGCTTCGGGACGGCTGGTGGCGGTCACGCGCTGACCGGGAAAGGGAGGCTGAGCATGGACGGCCGGCGCTCATCTCAGGAAAAACGTTCGCCTTTGGAGCAACGTTCACTTCTGGAACGCTTCCTGTCCATTTTCGCTCCCGTGCGTTCCGGCGAAGGGGGCAGCGTCCTGCTTCTGACCCTGAATGTCTTTCTGCTGCTGACGGCGTACTACATCATCAAGCCGGTGCGGGAGGCCTTGATCCTTTCGGAGTGGGGTGCCGACGCCAAGATCTACACCTCTGCCGGGCAGGCGGTTCTCTTGCTGGTGGTCGTGCCGTTGTACAGCCGTCTGGCGGGAGCGGTGGATCGTCGCCGGCTGATCAGTTATGTCCTCTTCTTTTTCATGGGCTGCCTGGGGGTGTTCTACCTGCTGGCCCGCGCCGGCGTGCCTTTGGGGATTCCCTTCTATCTGTGGGTGGGCATCTTCAATGTGATGGTCATCGCCCAGTTCTGGTCCTTTGCCAACGATGTCTACACCAGCGAGCAGGGTAAGCGGCTGTTTGCCATCGTGGGTTTCGGGGCCAGCAGTGGAGCGGTGCTGGGTGGCCTGATAACGGGCCGGCTTATCGAATCGGTGGGGGTTTTCCAGTTGCTGCCGCTTTCGGCGGGGTTGCTGGGAGGGGCTTTGTTGCTGACTTGGATCGTGGATAGGGGGGCCGCGCGGAAAACCGGGCGAGAGGCGGGGGGAACGGCTGAATCGACGGAATCGGTCGAGGCACAGGCTCGCGCCGGGGGGCGTGGCGGCTTCGGGCTGGTCTTGGCCAACCGCTATCTGTTGTTGATTGCGGGGATGATGGTGCTGGCCAATCTGGTCAACACCACGGGGGAATACATTCTCAGTTCCCGGGTCAAGGCGGCGGCGGAGGCCGCGGTGCCGGCGATCGAGGCCGGCTTGCAGGGCGCGGCGGCCGACGCGGCGGAGGCGCAGCGGCAGGCGCTGGTCGGGGTGCGGATGGGGAAGTTCTATTCTTCGTTCTTCAACGTGGTCAATCTGGTGGGGCTGCTGATGCAGCTTTTCCTGGTCTCGCGGATCGTGCGCTGGGTGGGGGTGCGGTGGGCGATCCTTTTTCTGCCGACGGTGGCCTTTGGCGGGTATCTCCTCATGGG
>PDQT01000305.1 GCA_002747875.1 bacterium DOLZORAL124_64_63 | reverse complement strand
GAACACCGTGCGCAACATGCTTTTTCTGCCCACCACGCGCGAAGAGAAGTACCAGGCCAAGCAGGCCATCGACAGTTTCTTCTGGCGCGCGGGGGATATGCTGGCCGGGTTGCTGGTGTTGCTGGGGACCACCGTCCTGCATCTGTCCACGCGGGGATTTGCGTGGGTGAATGGCGGGCTGGCGGCGGTGTGGATTCTGGTTGCCTGGGCCATCGGGCGCAGGTTTCGGGCTTTGAATGCGGGGCGTTCCGCCTGCCCTCCTGCCGCTTGAAATTGTCACGGCTCGCATGGGCTTTGTTGCTGCCGATGCCTACTTGCTTGTTCAGCGTATAACAATGGATATGCCTCTTGCCCGGAACCTCCGGGCGCCTTTCCGGACGGGAAGGCATTCCTGACAATCCTCCCTCCCGACGAGACCGGTAGAGACGGCCGATTGTGGCATATTTGTTGCCAAATCTCGGTTACCGGTCGTCCGAAAAACCTAAAGGGTTCTCGTAGTTGTGCGAAATGAAGATCGGACGATGAGGTGGGAAAACCTGGCTGGGTCTCGGTAACTTGTTATTCGGCAAATTTTTGTCGAGAGGGGTGGCGAGAGCGTTTTCCGCGGGGAGAGGAAGGGTGGAACTTCCGATTCCGCTCGGCCATCTGAGGGGATGCAGGCCGGTTGACCAGAAATCGACCGCCCGTGCTCAGGGACAGGATCTTACGGGCCATGCAAAGGATATGTGGATGGACACGACGGATGTTCTGAAAAATGTCGATGAGATTTCCCACATTCTGGTTCTGACGGACCCCGATGCCATGGAGGCCTTTGCCGAACTGCCGGAGCGGTACGGCGATTTGGGGGCCGTGCTGTCGGAGATGGGCCAGGAGGTGGCCGCCGAGGCGGCGCGCAAGGCCATCAATGTTGCCGTGCGGACCCTGGGGGGCGAGGTGGACTGGTCGGCCGGGCTGGAGGTTCTGGCCGGCACCTGCGAAGCTATCCAGTCTTGCCTGAGCGAAGAATGCGCCCCCGAAGAGGCCCAGTGGCCCGAGGGGCTGGATGGAGATTTGCCCACCGGAATTCCGCTGACGGGATCTCCGCCTGTCGCTGATTCATCTACCACTGATTCATCTACCACTCCTGGGGAATCTGCTGCCGGCGGCGCCGGCCTGGTGGATGATGCCATCGTGGCCGAGTTCCTGGGGCGCCAGGC
>PDQT01000304.1 GCA_002747875.1 bacterium DOLZORAL124_64_63 | reverse complement strand
CCTGAAGGGCGAGTCCGCCCTGCTGGGCATGGGCGAGGTGGCGGAGATCTGCCATGCCAGCGAGGACATGCTGCAGGCCCAGGATATCACCGTTTGCGTCGACCGTCTGCTGGAGGTGAAGGATTGGTTCATCCAGTACTTCCGCAACTACGGCGGCGACCTTTCCGATCTGGCACCGTCGTCCGAGATTCTGGCCATGGTGAAGGCTCCTTTTGATGAGGTGGCCTGTGGAGATGTTGCCTGTGAAGATGCCGCCTGCGAGGAGGCGGTCCGCCAAGAAGCGGCGACGGCCGTGACCGCCGAGGCGGAGCCCGTGAGCTATGAGGTTCCGCCTTATATCGGCAAGAACATCCTGGAAGGGGATGTGGATCTTCTGCAGGACTTTGTCGAGGAAGCCGTCGAGCACCTGGACGCGTCCGAAAACCATCTGCTGACCATCGAGGCCGATCCCCAGGAAATCGAAGCGTTGAACGCCGTGTTCCGGGGGTTTCACACCATCAAGGGGCTGGCCGGTTTCATCGAACTGGACCACATCAAGGATCTGGCGCACAAGGCGGAGAACCTGCTGGATATGGCCCGTCGCGGCCAGCTGGAGCTGGTGGGCGCGAACATGGACCTGGTCTTCGAGTCCGTGGATATGATGAAGTATCTGGTGAGCGATGTGGCCGAATCCATGGCCGGTGGCGGCAATCTGGCGGAGGCCGAGGCCCTGCCGGGGCTCATGGCTCGCTTGCTGGGGGCGACTTCGGGGCAGGCGCCTGCCGCGGCCGCGCCGGTGTCTGAACCTGAGCCTGAACCTGAACCTGAACCTGAACCTGAACCGGTAGATGCGGTAACCCCCGAACCGCAGGCTGCCGAGGATAAGCCCGCGCCGGTTCAGGGCAAGACCAGCGGGTTCATTCCGCTGGGGAACATGAAGAAAAAGGCCGTGGCCGGGACGAAAAAGCCCGCGGCCGCGGCACCGGTCCCGACCACCACTCCGGCCCCGACCACCACTCCTGCCCCCGCGCCCGAGGCCAAGGCCAAGGCTCCGGTCAAGATGAAGGAAGCCGTCCGTGTGGATGCCGATCGGCTGGATCATCTGGTGGAGACCCTCGGCGAGCTGGTCATCGCCGAGAGCATGGTCAGCCAGAGCCAGGAGCTGCGCGGCAACAGCATGAGCGTGAAGCTGGCCAAGGACCTGGATCATCTGGACAAGATCTGCCGCGAGTTGCAGGAAATCGGCATGAGCCTGCGCATGGTGCCGGTACGCCCCGTCTTCCAGAAGATGGCTCGCCTGGTGCGCGATCTGAGCAAGAAGACCAACCGCAAGGTGGACTTCCGGATGACGGGCGAGGATACGGAGCTGGACAAGAACGTGGTCGACAAGATCGGCGACCCT
>PDQT01000288.1 GCA_002747875.1 bacterium DOLZORAL124_64_63 | reverse complement strand
ACGATCGTATTCCACGCTGATCACCTCGGTGATGCGCTCCAGATTTTCCGGCGAGCAGCTACCCGCGCAGCTGACCAGCCCCGTGTCGCGGCCCATGTCGTTGTAGTTGTAGATGGAGTAGGCCAGCCCCTCGCGCTCGCGCACGGCCTGGAAGATGCGGCTGCTCATGCCACCGCCCAGAATATTCGTCAGCAAGAAGACGGGGATGCGATCCGGATGCCCCAGGGCCACTCCCAGGTTCCCGATCTCGAAGTAGGTCTGGATAATGGGGCTGATGATCTCCAGCCGGAAGGGATCAAGATTTTCCAGGCTAATGTCCACGAAGGCGGCCTTGATGGCCGGATCCTCCGCCTGGAAACGCGCCCCGGGATCCGGATCCGCCGGCCCCACATCGAAGCGCCGCGCCACCGCGTCCCGGAACCCGTCCTGGATATTGCCCGCCATGGAGATGACCATGTTGGGCCCGCAGAAAAGTCTCCGGTGGGCGTTGTGCAGCACATCGGGCTGGAAGCTACGCACCGCCCCGGGGGTGCCCAGAATGGGCCGGCCCCGCCGATGCCGGCCGTACAGACGCGCCGCGAAGGCGTCGTGCAGGCGGTCGTCCGGCGTGTCCAGGGCCTCCTGGATCTCTTCGATGACCACCCCCTGCTCCAGAGAGACCATCTTGGGCGCGAAAGCCGGCTCCAGAAGCATCTCCCCCAGCAATTCCATGGCCGGGATGAAGTACTCCGGCAACACCTTCACGGTGAAGGCGACGGTGTCCTTGGTGGTGAAGGCGTCGACCACCACACCCATGCCGTCAAACTCACGGGCAATCTCGTAGGCCACCCGGTGCCGGGTTCCCTTGAAGACCATGTGCTCCAGAAAATGGGAGATGCCGCCCAGACCGTCGGGCTCGTCCTGGCTGCCGGTGCGCAGCCAGACGCCCAGGGTCACGGCGTGGGCCGTGGGTATGGGTGTGGAGAGAAGGACCGCCCCACCGGGAAGGACTTCCCGGTGGGGCGGCTGCTCGTTCCTGTAGAGATCGATATTCATGACGGTCGGTCGCCGGGCTAGCGTCGGCCACCACGGCCGCCGCGGCCACCCCGACGATCGCCTCCGCGGCCGCCATCACGCCGACCGCCGTCGCGCCGGCCGCCGTCGTCCTGGGGCATGTTCTCCATGCCTTCGGGAACGGGCAGCAAGGCCTTGCGGCTGAGGCGCACCTTGCCGGTGCGGCTGTCCACCTCCACCAGCTTGACCTCCACTTCATCGCCCAGCTGCAGCACGTCCTCCACGTTGCCCACGCGGAAATGCTCCAGTTCGGAGATGTGCAGCAGACCGTCCTTGCCCGGCAGATACTCCACGAAGGCGCCGAAGTCCACGATGGTCTTGACGACACCCTTGTAGACCTTGCCCACCTCGGGCTCGGCCATCAGGCCCTCGACGAACTTCATGGCCGCCTCGCCGCCGGCCTGGTCGATACTGCTGATGAAGACGAGACCGTCGTCATCCACCTCGATGGTGGCGCCGGTGTCTTCCTGGATCTTCTTGATGACCTTGCCGCCCGGGCCGATGAGCTGACCGATCTTCTTCACCGGGATCTGGATGGTCTCGATCTTCGGAGCGTAGGGGCTCATCTCGGTGCGGGACTCGGGCAGGGCCTCCTGCATGACGTCCAGGATGTGATTCCGGGCGTTCTTCGCGTCGGTCAGAGCCTCGGTCATGATCTCGCGGCTGATGCCGGCGATCTTGGTGTCCAGCTGGAAGGCGGTGATGCCCTCGCGGGTGCCGGTGACCTTGAAGTCCATGTCGCCCAGGTGGTCTTCCACGCCCAGGATGTCCGTCAGGACGGCCACCCGGTCATCTTCCTTGATCAGGCCCATGGCCACACCGGCCACCGGAGCCTTCAGGGGCGCGCCCGCGTCCATCATGGCCAGGCAGCAGGAGCACACGGTGGCCATGGAACTGGAGCCGTTGCTCTCCAGGATGTCGCTGACCAGACGGATGGTGTAGGGGAAGTCGTCCAGATCCGGCAGGATGGGCCGGATGGCGCGCTCGGCCAGCTTACCATGGCCGATCTCACGCCGGCCGGTGCCGCTGTAACGGCCGACCTCGCCCACGCTGAAGGGCGGGAAGTTGTAGTGCAGGTAGTACTTGCTCCAGTACTGGTCACTGTTCAGGGGCTCGATGCGCTGCTCGGCCTGCTTGCTGCCCAGCGTGGCGGTGCCCAGACTCTGGGTCTCGCCGCGCGTGAACAGGCAGGAACCGTGGGCCCGGGGCAGGACGCCGCACTCCACGGTGATGGGACGCACGGTCTTCAGATCCCGGCCATCGGTGCGGGTGCCCTCGCTGAGGATCATCTCGCGCATGGTCTTCTTCTCCACCTTGCCCAGAGCCTCCAGGGCCTCGGGATCGGCGTCGCCGTCCTCGGTGGTGAACTCGGCCTTGACGGCGTCCTTCACGGCGCTGAGAGCCTCGGCGCGCTCCATCTTGCCCTTGACGACGATGGCCTCGCGCAGCTTGGCGCCGACGAAGGTCTCCACCTTGTCGATGAGCTCGGTGTTCTCGACGGGCTCGACGAACTCCCACTTGGTCTTGGCGCCGGCCTTCTCGATCAGTTCACGCTGCAGATTGTTCAGCTTCTTGATCCAGACGTGGGCGAACTCAATGGCGTCCAGCAGGCGATCCTCGCTGACCTCCAGGCACTCGCCCTCGATCATGCAGACGATGTCGTCGGTGCCGGCGACGACCAGGTCCATGGAGCTTTCCTCCAGCTGGTCGAAGCTGGGGTTGGGAATGAACTCACCATCGACCTCGGCCACGCGCACACCGCTGACCAAGGTGGTGAAGGGCACGTCCGAAAGATTCAACGCCATGCTGGCGCCGGTGATGCTCAGGGTGTCGGCATGGAAATCGGTGTCCGCGCTGATCACGAAGGCCACGATCTGCGTCTCGTGACGGTAGCCCTTGGGGAACATGGGGCGCAGGGGCCGGTCGATCAGGCGGCAGCTGAGGGTCTCACGCTCCGTGGGCCGGGCCTCCCGCTTGAAGAACCCGCCGGGGATCTTGCCCGCGGCGTAGGTCTTGTTGCGGTACTCGACGAACAGGGGCAGGAAGTCCCGGTCGCTGGGGTTCTTGTCGGCGGTCACGGTCATCAGGCTCATGGTGTCGCCCATGCGGACGATGCAGGAGCCGTTGGCCTGCTTGGCCATACGACCGGTCTCGAGGGAGAAGGTCGTTCCATTCATTTCCATACTGACGACGTGCTTGGTCATTTCAACCTGGTTGCTCATTTTCTTGCTTTCCTCTCATCATCATCTGCCCGGTCAGTCCGGGGCTTGCGGCAGACCGGCGGCGAATTCCGCCCGGCTACCCTTCGACAGACGCCCCTATGGCGCCCGAAACCGAAATAATATCCATACGAACGATGGCCGCAACGCCACAGACGCCACGGCCATCATCGTTCAAATCACTGGCAGTCCGGCAAGTTGCATCAACCGCGGATTCCAAGTTCCTTGATGAGCTTGCGATAGCCCTCGAGGTCCTTCTTCTTCAGGTAGGCCAGGAGGCGCTTGCGCTGCCCCACCATCTTCAGCAGGCCGCGCCGGCTGTGGTGATCCTTGCCATGGGCCTTGAAGTGGTCGCCGAGGGTATTCAGCCGCTCGGTCAGCAGGGCGATCTGGACTTCCGGGCTACCGGAGTCGCCCTCGTGTTTCTTGAAGCGATCGATAACCGCTTGCTTCTGATCCTTGGTCAGTGCCATCGTCGAGAACCTCCAAAAAAACCGTCACGCTATCGCGTCACGATGGCCGCAGGCCGGCGGCTGCCGGAATGCCCGATAAGGGTTCGCATTCCGGAGCTGGGTTGTTCAGGTCACCGCTTGGCCGGAGCAATTTCCGGTGCCAATGCGCGGCGTAACCGACCCGCTGGTGAAAAACACACAGACTCACCGGGACCAAGGCCTTCAGGCCCGGACCGGGTGGCTTGGGCAGAATATAGATCATCCACGGAACACGGGCAAGGTTTTTCGGTTTCCAGCGTCGCTCAACTGGCGGCGGCGGCAACTTCTTGAGTAGCGGGACCACCTGCGGTCTCATGGGCCACCAGCGGCGAATCGACAAAGGGATCCTGCGTCAGTTCATCCTGCCCCTGGGGTATGATAGTCCGGCAGATGGTGATGATATCATCGGCCAGCGAGTCGGGTGTATCGTTTTCCAGATACAACCCCAGCTTCCAGGGCAACACCTCTTTTACATACATGGCCTCAGGATCAGAGCTGGCAGCCAGAATCTTCTCCTCATGGCGCAACAAGAGAGAAACGCGGTGGGTCATGCCCGGCTTCTGGCGATTGACCTTGGCAAAGTGATCAGGAAAGTACTGGACATACCGGGGGACTTCAGGTCGGGGCCCCACCAGGGACATCTGCCCCAGCAAGACATTGAACAGCTGCGGCAACTCATCCAGCTTCTTCCGCCTCAGGAATCCCCCCAGAGGCGTGACCCGGTTATCGGTCTGGGATGTGACAAGAGCGCCTTTGCCACGAGGGTTGTGGGTCATGGTCCTGAATTTATAAATCCAAAAAGGCACACCATTTTTACCCACCCGTTCTTGCCGAAAAAAAACCGGCCCCGAACTGGAGAGTTTTACTCCGATGGCCACTGCAGTGAACAGTGGGGCCAGCAGAACCAGACCCAAAAATGCACCTACAAGGTCAAGAGATCGCTTGAGCAAGAAAATCCCCCTCGAAGAAATACTCTCAGGTTTGAAAACAAAACGGCCCCAAACTCGTGATCCGGTGACACATTCCGTCCGTTTCCCGTGTTGTCATGTGTCTCATGATGAGCGGAACAGAATACGCTTTTATCTGTGAACGCAAAAAATATGCACAATTTTCAGAAAGTAGCCACTTTTTTTATAAACTTTCCCTTTATCGCTATCTCGAAAAGCCGTATGTTGCTCCAATCGGCCATCCGAAAAACCACTTATCGTTAGAAGCTTGTAAATCCTTAGTATTATGTGGTGTTCTTCCGCAAAGGTTCCGGGCACCGGGCCCAACATCAAAGCGCCCTTGGTTGACGAGCGAGGAAAGCGTAGCCACCTATGACGGCCCCCCCAACCATCATTCCCTTTTTCAAAGGTCGGGTGGCACTGCACGCTATTCTCCGAGCCGCCGGTATTGGTCCTGGAGATCAAGTGCTGTTGCCGGGCTATACCTGCGTGGTGGTACCCAATGCCATCCAGTACACCGGTGCAACCCCCGTTTTTCTGGATATCGAAAACCAGACTTATAATCTGGACAGCACCCGTCTGGAAAGTCACAAAGGACAGACCTGGGTCCCGGGAAAAGCCCGCGCCCTCATCATCCAGCACACCTACGGTATTCCCGCGGATGTGGAACGATTGCTGGCCTTCGCCCGTAAGTACGAACTCCTCGTCATCGAGGACTCCTGCCACGCCCTTTCCTCCACTTGGCAGGGCAAACCCGTCGGCAGCTGGGGAGATGCCGCCTTCTTCAGCAGTCAGTGGTCGAAACCCGTCACCACGGGGCTGGGTGGCTGGGCTCAGATTAATGATCCCGAGCTACGGGCTCAGGTGCTGCAGATCCAGAACGAGTATCCTGCCCCCCCCATGCTGAAGGCCCTGATCCTGGAAATCCAGTTCCTGGCCTACAACGCTCTCAGTTCACCCCGGCTTTACTGGCTGATCCAGAGCCTGTACCGCACCCTCGGTGCCATGGGCCTAGCCATTGGTTCTTCCAGCCTGGAAGAGTTGGCATGTGCGTTGCCACAGGACTACCAGCTCGGCATGCACCGACTACAAAGCCGGCGCCTGCGGCAACTGCTGAACAATCTGGACCATCATATTGAGATTCGCCGGAGGAATAAGTCGATCATCGAGCAGGAACTGGTGCGGCACAATCTTCCCACCGTGAAGCAACCGTCCGAGACCGATGTGGTATTTTTGCGCTACCCCGTTCCGGTGGCGAACAAGGAGGAAGTGTTGACGGCCGCCCGCAAGGAAAGGGTGCAGCTTGGCGACTGGTTCCTATCTCCCATTCACCCCAATCTGGAAAAATGGGAATTGGCGGGATATCGCCCCGGCACATGCCCGGTGGCGGAGCAGGCCTCCCGGGAGGTCATCAACATCCCCACCGACCACCGTTTTTCGGAGGCCGAGATACGGCGTACCGTCAATTTTCTGGGCCGAGTGGCCCGCCCCCGCCCAAGATCTTCCTGTCAGGAGTCCTCCTCATGAGTTCCCCTGTGATCCTATCGCGCCCCGACCAGGCGACCCACTTCCGAGCCATCGCTCTTCTGCATATCGACAGCATCACTTCGGGTTTTCTTTCCATCCTGGGCGCGTCGTTTCTAACCGCCCTTTATCAGGCCATCAACGAAGCCCCCAACAGCGGTATTTTCATTGCCCGGGAGGGCGAGAAGGTCCTGGGCTACATCTCCTACACCCAGGACGTGAAAGCCTGCTACCGGGAAGTGCTGCGCCGCCACGGGTTTCGCCTGATGATCCGCTTGTTGCCCAGTTTTTTCCATCCCTCCAGATGCCGCAAAATGTTCGAAACCTTGACCTATCCCATGCGTCAGTCCAGATCCCAGCAATCTGAGAGAGCCGAGGCTTCCGCCACGCTCCATAAGCAAAGATCCGAACTGCTCAGTATGGCTGTTTCCGCCCAGGCACGCGGAAAGGGTGTGGGGAAACTGCTGGTGGCTGCGCTGGATCAGGAATTAAGGAACAATGATGCGCCCGGATACTTTGTCGTTACCCACGGTACGGATGAGCGCTCCAACGGCTTCTACCAATCCTGTGGCTTCACACCCCAACGGGTTTTCCAGAGCCATGGAAAACCCATGCGTGAATACTACAAATCATTCAGAATCTGAATCACCTGCCATGAGATTTGCAAAAGAGAGCTCCCGTTGAGAATAGCCATCATCGCCAGTTATACGCCGTCCTTGATGAACTTCCGGGGTCATCTTTTACAACGGTTGGTCAAAGATGGCCATCAGGTTATCGCCCTGTCGCCCGAGCCTGATACATCGTCTCTGGAACAGATCTCTCGGCTGGGCATCCAGCACCAGGCCTTCCCTCTGCAACGCACCGGACTGTCTCCGCTGGCCGACATCCAGACCGTTTCCGTACTCACGAGAATCCTGCGCGATTTCCAGGCCGACCACGCTCTATCCTACACGATAAAACCCGTTATTTACGGCAGCATCGCGGCGGAACGGGCCAACGTGCCCCACCGGCATGCCTTGATCACCGGGCTCGGTACGGCCTTCCAGGGGGCCAGCCCCAGCCGCAAGGCCCTGCATGTGCTTGTCAAGTTGTTGTATCGGAAAGCCCTGGGAAAATGCCAGTCCGTAATCTTCCAAAACCCGGACGATAGGGCTCTATTCCTGGAGCATCGTCTGGCCAAACCCGAACGCACCCATCTCGTGGCAGGTTCCGGGGTGGACCTGGCTCATTACGCGGAAGCTCCCCTGCCCGACGGCCCGCACTTTCTGACCATTGCCCGCCTGATCCGGGAAAAAGGAGTGCGGGAATACGCCGCCGCCGCCCGTCAGGTTCGCCAGGAATTTCCCGGCGCTACCTTCAACCTAGTGGGATACCACGAAGACCACATCTCCAACATTCCCGCCACCGAAGTAGAAAGCTGGCAGAAAAACGGTATCCTAAACTTTGCCGGTCGCATGGACGATGTACGGCCGGCTCTCCGAGACGCCTCCATCTACGTCCTGCCATCTTATCGCGAAGGTTTGCCGCGGACGGTGCTGGAGGCCATGGCCATGGGGCGCCCGGTGATCACCACCGACGCGCCCGGTTGCCGGGAAACAGTGATTCCCGGCGAGAATGGCTATCTGGTTCCGGTGGGTTCCGCCCCGGCTCTGGCCGAAGCCATGATCGCTTTCTGTCGAAACCCCAAGACCATCGCGACCATGGGCCAAGCCTCCCGTCGCCTGGCCCGCGATCGATTTGACGTCCACAAGGTGAACCAGGATATCCTGAACATCATGGGACTCAGCGCTTCCTGAGACGAGCCCGCAAGGCCAGGGGTAGCATCACCGCCCACCCAAACAGGCGCTTGCGGGGCGTCAGTGTGTGGTTTTCCAGCCCGCGGAAATCGTTCACCGCCATCTTCTCATAACAACGTCGCAGGTCATCCCAGCGGGAGGCATCCCCATCCGGGAGTTGAGCCTGCTCCATGGCCAGGGCATGGAGCACCCAGGCGTCGGAACGGGGATAGAAATGGGTATCAAGGGGCTGGCCCGAGGCATGAGAGACAATGGGGTAGAAATGCTCGCCCGACCAGGCATGACGCCAGAGATAATCCGCGACACGACCGGCCGCCACCTTCCCGCGCTCATCGCCACAGATTTCCGCCGCTGACAAAAAACCGGTTATGGTAGACGAGAATCCCCATGTATCCACCGCGTCCGAGACCTTTCCCGACTTGATGGTGTACGGGATGAAACCATCCTCATCCTGTAGGCTGATCAGGTAGTCCAGCACCGCGCGAATGATGGCCGCGTTCTCCTCCAGAGGGAAAACCTTGTGCGCCAGGCAGTGATGATACAACTGCTGGCCGATATGGTAATTGTCGATCTTGTCCGCACCCGGTTCGCTGGCGAGGACCGCATCGGTCTGGTGGAAGTAAGGCCAGTAGGCACCGCCAACTTCGGCCCTTTGCAGCTGGCCCTGCATGAAGGTCACCATGCCCTGGATCTCCTGCTCCACCTCGGCCCGGCAGCCCAGCACCTCGGCACAACACGCAAGGGCGGACAGAGCGAAGCTGGTGGCATTGGTAATATGAACTTCCCGAGAAGTCAGGGGCGCGTACGGAACGGCGTAGCCACCGGCAGCCGACACCATGTGGCTCCTGATCCAGTCGTAACCACGGCGCAGAGCCTCAAGGACATCGGCATCCTCATAGCGCTGGTAATAAAGAGCCAGGGCGGTCAACGAAAGGACCTCCGGCGTGGTCCCCTCCTTGGAATGGCTCTTCTCCATACCCCGGCCAAACCGGAAGTTGTAGCCGATATCAAAGCCCCCATCCGGCAGCTGACTCGCCACGATGAGATGGGCGACCCGGCGGGTCTCGTCCCGCACAGACTCGGCGGGTTGAGCCTGAGCCCTCTCCAGCAGATAGAACAAGCTCTCATAAAGAGTCTGGGAACTGCGGACGCCGTCTTCCGGAGCATTCACAAAGGCCAGGATCCTGTGTTTCCATCCCAAGGTGATCATCCTTTCTGGTCATACGAATCCAAACCGATGTCTTCATGATTCCCGAACGATGAACTGGAACTTCCCATTGGGCCGAGTGGGAATACGATCCACCACTTCCACATCCACGGCGATGGCCGATTCGAGATGCTCTTGCACCGCTCGGGCCAATGCCGCGCAGGTCGCATCCTTCTGAAAATCCGGTCCGGGAACGATACGCAACGTGAGCCCCCCATCCGCCCTCTGAATATACTGGCTGGCCCCCACCTGTCCCGCCATGTGCTTCATCGGCTGATTCAGGGAACCGCACCCCACCCGAGCCCCTTCGGGTGTCTCGATGATTTCATCATCCCGTCCATCCAGGTTCAGCAACTTCTGATGATGACGACCGCATGGGCAGTCCGCGTCGAAAGGCCCCAGTTCGCCGCGATCCCCCACCGCATACCGGATCAGAGGCATGGTCGTGTTCATGAGATGGGTGCTGACAAGACGCCCCACCCCGGCCTGGACAGATTCCCCAGCGTCATCCACCGTCTCGGGGATACAGCTCTCGACGTTGATATGCATGCCGGTATGCGCGACGCATTCATTGGCTGTCAGACTGTCTTCGTTCTGTCCGTAGTGATCAAACACACCACAACCAAAGGCCTCAGTCATGGCCTCTCGGTACTGAGGATACAGGGTGTCAGAGGAAGTCAGGACCGCTTTCAAGGGATAGGTCTCACCACGGTCCAGGAGACGACGCGCCAGCAGATAGCACCCGGAGGCATACCCGCGCATGTAATCGGCTCCGAACCGGCGAAGATCCTTCAGGAAGCGATCCAGAACCGCGTCCGTCATCTTGGTCGTGCCCAGGTGCAAGCGATCCCGGGTCGGAGAAAGGACTCCCCGGTCCACCACCGCTCGTCGCCCCCCTTGGTACGGAATCCCCCCGCAGTACACCATCCGATCCCGATACAGATCCACTCCCGCCATATCCGACCAACGCCACCAGTGCGCTCGGCGCACACCGTCCATCCGGGCATCGAAAACGAACTCCATGGGAGTGCCCGTACTGCCTCCTGTACTCACTGTGATGCGTCTCCCCTGGTCAGGGGCCGTGCTCAGAAAACACCGCGGGGCTTTCCGGATGATGTCCTTGGTCAGCAGAGGCAACTTGGCAAGGTCCTCAGGCTGAGTGAAATCAGCGGGCCGCAGGTCACGCTCCAGCATGAGATCCCGGTAATAAGGCACGTGCTCATGGCAATGGACCATGAGATCATGAAGACGTTCGGATTGCAATTCCCGCAGCTGTTCCGCGCTCCAGCCTTGCGTCTTCTGAAGTTCTGTATGATAAGCCACTTCCTCGGTCCCCGGCCTCACCTGAAAACGGGGAACTCGACGCAGACCCGCACCCAGAAGATCCTTACAGGGTTCGGGGAGATTCCAGTACAGGGCCGCCAATGATTTTTTCACTAGACATCAACTCCATCAAACCTCAAGTCGCAGAGCCACCGGCGGGTCAGGCCACTGGCTTCTTCCTTTGATACTGAAGCCACAAACTCCACAGTTGCCGGAATTCAGCAAACAGGACAAGCCCCAGCCCACCAACGATGGCCAGTGCCACGACCAGAGATGGACGATAGAAATAAGCCCACGCCATGAGAGCGGCGAAGGTCGTAAATTTCAGAGACATCTTCATGATCAAGGGGTCAAGCTTCCCCATCTTCCGCACCGCCATCATAGTCGTGACATTGCCCAGCAACACTGCTCCGAGCCGGGAAAGCGCCATGGCCTTTATACCCTGCGAATCCACCGTAAGCGCCATGATCGCCACTTGCAGCATGACCGTGGTAGTGGAAATCCCGAAGAACGTAGCCCCCTCCCCACGAGCATTGATCGTGTTTGCCAGAACAAGATTCACCACGCCCGCGACCCGGGTGACAGCCATGATCATCAAGACGCTTTTGAGAGCCAGATACGGCTCCCCATACAATCCCAGCAGAAAATCAGCCCCCAAGCAGAGCCCCACGGCCGACACCACCGCGATGATGTAATTGATCCGTAAAAGGAATATTTCGATATCCCCTTGCCCACCACCACCGGTTTGCTCCATCCGACTCATGATAGGATAAGCCGCTTTGACGATGATAGAGGACAGCAATCGGACACTGAAGGACATTTTGTAGCAAACGAAATAAATGCCCAAAGTTGCCAGATCGAAGTAGTGCAGAATGAGAATCTGGTCGATCCGCTCGTAAAAAAAGATCATTGCGTAAGTGGCGGTATAATAAAAAACTGGTCGGGTGTAATAAGATTTCAGTCGGGACCAGTCGTGAGCCGACGGTTTCCGAATCTTCCAGAACCCCAGCAAGGCCACCAGACCGAAAAGGATCAGAGCCAGAACCAGTATGGCTAGGCTAGTAAGAAGCCCCGCCCAAGTCAGCAGGATCATCCCCACTGCCAGAAAGAAAAAACCGCCCTTTTCCTGAAAATTGCTGAAACGGAAATCCAGGAGAGCGGCCCGCTCCGCCGCGAACTGGTTGGCCGCCAGCCCGGCCAATCCACAGCCTGCCAGGAGCAACAGCTGTCCCCTGCCCAGGCTATCACCCCACCCCAGTCCGAACATGAGCAAAATGCCAACAACCGTCACCACGACGGCCCCACCCAGATTGGCGACTATCTGAGGCAGAACACTCCGTTCGGGGTTCCGGTTCATATGGTTGGCCAGGGAAACACTGCCGCCCACGAAACAGAAGGCCAGATACCCCCCCACCACCACTTCCAGGGTATTGAGCAAGCCCAGCATTGCCGACGATTGCCGGCCCACCACGAGAGTCATCAGCAACTGGATGAGAATAACGCCCACAGAAGACGTCAAACCCCAGAATATGCCACGAAAGAGGTGCCTATACATGGGCTCTCTCCACGACATCGAGCAGGTGACGCAGATGTTGGTCCCAAGAGAAACGTTTCCGGGCATATTCCCGACACCGTCCGGCCGGGATACCCCCACCATCCCGAAAATGGTCATCCATCATCGCCGCCCAGGTCGACGCGGTATTGTCGCGCACAACATATCCCACTTCCGGGCTGATAATTTCATCCGTGGCGGTGATCACCTCCGGAGGATTGTGCCCCAGACCCGCCACGGGGACATCACAAGCCAGAGCCTCGAGAAAGACATGGCCGAACCCCTCGTAGGTAGAAGGCAGGACGAACAGGTCCGCCACCCGGTAATGATCGGTGGGATCGGGAACGTACCCGAAAAAGACCACCCGCTCGGTAAGCCCCAGATCCACGGCCTGCTTGGCCAGCATAGGGGCCAGCGGTCCGTCACCGACCACGTACAGGACGGTCTCTGAATCCTGGCACCGGGACAGAGCCTCCAGCAAGATTGCCGTGTTCTTCTCGGCCACGAGTCGACAGACCGTCAGTATTATTTTCCGATCAGCGTCCTCTGGCCGACCGAGTTCCGTCAAAATAGCCCGGCGATGTACCGGATCCTTCACCGGGGTGTGGACATCGAGGTCAATACCGGGCGGGATCACCTCTGGCTTCCGGGACAGACGATAATAATCCTGAATTTCGTTTCGTTTGCTTTCGCTGAGCACGGCCACATGGTCCAAGCGCCGCAACACCCACCATTCCAGCAGATAGACTTGGGGGATAAGCCACAGGGTGTAAAGCTTGCGCAAGAAGCCCGCGTCATCACGATTGATCCACATGAGGCGGGACGCGGCCAAGGGAACCAGATACACCACCCGCGCAGGGTCCGCCCCCGCGATCAGGAGAGCCGCCGCCAGATAGAGATGGCGCACCAGGACCAGATCCGCTCCCGTTTCCTCGGTCCTCAAACCCCGAACCAACCGCGCCACCGCCACGAAAGGCTTGAAAAGCGCATCGAAAACATTACTGCGCATGGCATGGACACGCCGGACGGGAATACCGGCCATTATTTCAGAATCAGGAAGATCATGGGCTGGCCTGTTGGAGCAGACAATCCGTACCTCATGCTCCGAGCGATTCAAAAACCGGCCGAAATTTTCCAGATAGGAAACCAACCCTCCGACGGATGGCAAGTAAGAAAGAGAAGCCAGGAGGACCTTCATTCAGAAAGCTCCCGGGCCTGCTTCTGACGATAGGCGAGAAAGCCATAGGGGGCGGAAAGTAAAACTCCGGGAACCACCGCATTGAATTTCCAGCTGCGCCGGCGTAGCAAAACACCTTCATAGAAAAGCAACAAAGCGACACCCGGCCAGGGAGTCCGCAGCCCGAAGAAGGCCAGCAGTGCCAACAGCAACAAAAAGGGTTCCGGAAAATGCCGTATCACAGCCCCCAGGAAACCGCCCCGCAAACTGGAGTGGATAACTTTGCCAAAGGCTCCGTAACGACGCGGTGCCACCCACGGTATGTACAACGCCGCCAGTTGGTTCAAAGGCGAAGAGTGAAAGCCTGTATGATGAAAAACACGAAACTCCCGGCGGTAGAGAACCCGCTGGCCTTTTCGAGTCAGACGGCAATGCAACTCCAGCTCTTCATTGGCGCAGAGTCCGGAATTCCAGTTACCCGCCTGCAGGACCGCCTCCCGCTCGATTATCAGAAAGCCCCCGAACGAGGTGGCCTCATGCCGGGGCCCCACCTTGCGCACACGCAAACGTCGTGTACCATCCGGCAAGACGTCCACCACCTCCCCCACGACGCCACAAAAAGGTGATTCCAAAACCTGGGCCGCCAGTTCACCCACCTTTTCGGGGTGTTCCAGTTCCATATCCGAATCCAGGTACAGAATAAGGTGGGACTGGCTGGCCGCGGTACCGACGGCGCGACCGGCCGCCGCATTCATGACCCCATCGGGGCACAACCTCCGCACAGCGAAACCAGCGGCGGCCATGAATGCCGCCGAATCATCCCGAGAAGCGGAATCGACATAGATCAGTTCCCCGCACATTTCACGCAGAACTTCCAGATACCGCCCGTGATAAATGGACCGCAGCGTATTTTCGCTATTGCATCCGATAACTACCAGAGAAATGGTCGGCGGCCCATTCATCTTCAAACACTCACCTCTCCCACGAGACCACCCGGTTCCGAAATTTCTTGTGAATAACGAATCCCCGGGCAGGCAGGCCCCAGAGCCCAGACAAGCGCCAATAGCCACAAGAGCATGACCTGACCGGCAAAGAAGTACTCACCGGACAGAGACATCACCGCCAGGGCCGCCGTGAACAAGCAAAACCCCAGACTTGGAGAATGCCCAAAGCGCAAATAGCGTATCAGCGCCTGAAAAAAGAACCACCCCACGAAGACCAACAACCCCACCAAGCCCGGCCACCCCATGGCCAAAGCCACCGACAGGTAACTATTGTGCGGTAAGTAGTCGCCGGGCAGGGTGCCATACCCTAGAGCGGGCCTCATCTCATACCAGGTGAATCCTTCCCGCCACAGACTGATACGACCGACCATGCTGTTATCGGCCTGACCATCGAGGAGCACGGCCTGAAACGAGAGATACCGATCCACCAGCTTGCCGAAAATCTCCAGGTACTGAGATCCCCAACCCAGGAGCACAAACAGTACGGCCAAAGCCACCAGGAACCTGGTTTTACGAACCATCCGGACCAGGAAAATCCCCAAGGGCCAGACCGCCAGCATGACCACGATACCAGCCCCCACCAGTGCGGTGCGCGAACCTGAAAGAAAAAACATCACCATCAGGGCTCCGAAACGCGCCATGTCCCGCATCCGGAAATCACGAGAGTCCTTCAATTCACTGACCCATACGGAAAGCATGAAAACGAGATAAATACCAAACCAGTTGGCGTTATAAAAGGCGCCGTAAACCCGAGGATAGCCATGCCAGATATCCCGCAACTTGACACTACCCCAGATCATACGCACCAGATCGCCCAGAACAGGGGGATTCAGCAGTTGCAACAGCACAATGCCCAGCATGACCCAGAAGAACCCGTCCAGAACAGATCGCCACCGGCTGTCCTCCACCTCAGTATGGAAATAATCCAGCAGGAGAACCAGGAAAAGCCCGAGCAAAGTGAAGCGCACAACATCCGGCTGGATGCCGCCCAGATGCAAATTGAAAAGAGCCAACCACCAATCCACAACAAGAAACACGGCCCCGATCAGCAAGCCGGTTCGGCTGGCGGGAACAAGCACCAAACTCTTCTTACGCGCCACGATGAACAACAAGAAGCCGAGCAAAAGAAGATCGCCCAGATAAACAGCCAGTTGGCTCCCCAATATCTCCGGGTGCGGACGCAACATGATGAGACCCAGGATCCAGACCAGCCCTTTCTTCATCAGGCCCGGTCCTTAACCATACGCTCCCTGCCTGCCATCCTCTGCCGGATGTCCTGCCGCAGCCAGCGTCCACCCAGAACCACCAACGCCACGATGAACCCGACAATACCGCCGAAGATCAGAAAAATAATCAGTCCGGGCCCGGAAGGTCCCAGGGGTAATAAAGCCCGGTCCAGGACATCGACCGTGAGAGTCTCCCGATTCTCCTCTATCTTCACCAATTCGTACTGGCGTTTCAACTCTACCCAGATGGTTTCCTGGGCCCTCAATTCACGTTCCAGTTCCCCGTGGCGAGCCTGCAATGCCGGTGAAGAGTGGAAATTCCGGTTCTTTTGCCGAAAATCGGCTATCCGGGCGGACGCCTGCTCCAGGGCCACATCGACATGGGCGAGACGTTCTTCGATAAAAGCGCGTTTATCCCGGGATTTCTTGGTGCGATACTCAATGTTGAATCGGTTCAGATAGTCGGCGATACCATTGGCCAAGTCCCGTGCCAGCCGAGGGTAGCGCGGCACGGACACGGTCAACACCATGAAACCTGTTTGAAAATCCCGATGAAAGCGGATCACTTCGCTACGCAATTCTCGCTTGGTCCGCAGCAGTTGAACTTCCCGGGAAGCGTTCTCATCATCCAATTCCAGCCAGCGAACGAGAGTTCCCTGCTCGGGAGGATCTCCCACGGACCATTCGCGCAGACTCAGAGAATCCAGAACGGCATCGGAAATCACGATCTTGCCGTAAAGGTCTTCGAGGTTGGTATCGCCCTGGGGCAAGATGTCACTGAAGCCGGTCAACCGCCCCAGCAGCCCCGTGCTGGACGCCCCGCCACGGGGCAGGATGGTCACCTCTGCCTTGTAAATCGGGACCCGGGTCCAGAAAATAGCGGCAGCTCCCAGGACCCCTAGCAACACCAGCACCAGAAACATTTTGCGATGAATCAGCAAAGTGTCCAGCAGGTCTATACTTTCGGTCTTCATCTGGCTGCCCGAATCCTGATATTCAGCCAATGCTCCGCTCTCTTGCTATTTGTCCACGATCAACCACACCGTAGCCAGACTGGCCACGACACTGCTGATATCACGGATGATTTCCCAGGTATCCCGGCCTTCCGGCGGGGGCTCCACCGGCACGATGATAGTGGCCCCCGCCACCACCTTGCTGCTGCCTTTGTTGGGCAAGCTCAGGCCGTTGGGCCATACCACCCGGGTCCGGCCCTTGTCGGCCTTCTCCAGATACCCGCCGGCCATATCCACATAGTCATCGATCTTCAGACCGTCCTGGAAAACCAGGCTGGTGGGGAAGCCCACTTCGCCCCGAACGGTGACGGTGAACATACGGTCCGGGATGACCAGCCGGTCGCCGTCCTGCAGAATGATGTCCTGCTCGCTACCGGGATCTTCCAGGGCCTTTTTCAGATCGATGGCGATGTTCCCCACATCCTCCTGCTCTCGCACGATCCGCGCCCCCAGCAGGTAAGCATCCGGTTTCAATCCACCCGCCCGGGCGATCACCGAAGACAGACGCTCGTCCTGCCGTTCCAGGCTGAACGTTCCGGGGTAGAACACCTCACCGAAAATCTGTACCGTCCGCTGGTTTTGCCACCAGGGCAGCTTGCGGATGTAGACCCGGTCCCAGGGTTGCAGGACAGGAATATCCTGACGAAGCAAAAAATCATTCCCGAGGCTGACCTCCAGTACCTCCACCGTCTGCTCCGGCTGCCGCCTCAGATCATGGCTCCTGACCGCGGCATCCAGAAGACGGGCGATCTCGGCGTGCAACCAGTCGGCGTGGGCGCTGAGCCCCCCCGCCTTGAGCACCAGGTCGCGCAAGGTCATACCCTCGCGCCAAGGCACCGACATGGCCTCGTGCACCTCTCCCGAGATATACACCATGGGGCGGTCCTGAATATCCCAGCGCGTGAAAACCTCCAGGATGTCACCGTCCTGAAGGGCAACATCAGCACTGGATCCATCCAGGATCTTCCCCAGAGGGACACTCAGGGCGAAGAACCCCCCTTCCCGGCTGGTTCGATCAATGACCGCGCTTTCCAGCAGGGCATCCGGCCAAAGGCCGCCGGCCACACGCACCAAGTCCCCGACCGTTATACCAGGTTCCAACTCATACCGGCCCGGTCTTTTCACCCGGCCCATCACCTCCACAAAGTTCCCCATACGCTCGCTGATGGTATCGACCAGAACGACATCCCCGTCCAGAATCGGCACCGGGCCCTGCCGGGAATGCATGGCTTCGGCATCGAAGGGCACATCCTCGAAGGTGTAATCCGACTCTCCCGACCGACGTTCTTCCGGAGGCAGGATCCGCTGGATATGGACCGCCTCGGTGGCGGCTCGGGACGTGAAACCTCCACAGAAGGTCAGCAGATCTCTCAGCGTTTCGCCGGGTAGCATTTCGTAGTAGAGAGGCCGCTTGACCTCCCCGCTGATACGCACAATGGGCCCCACGTCGGGCACGAAGACCGTGTCCCCTTCCCGCAATTGGGCGTCGGCGGAACGGTCACCGCTCAGCAGGTAGCGATAGAGATCGAAATTCGCAATTTTCTCCCCTCCCCGAACCAGCCGCACCGACCGGAAAGAGCCATCCACGGTAGGGCCGCCGGCGGCGTAAAGGGCCGTCAGCATGCGGGAAACACTGCTCAGTTCGTAGCTACCGGGACGTTGCACCGCCCCCACCACGTATACCCGAATGGAGCGCAATTTACCCAGGGTGACCTCGACCTCCGTGTCGCCCCCATCACCCGTGTCGATGGTGGAATGGCTCCGCGCCAGGGACTGGCGCACCGCATTGCCCACTTCGGCAAGCCGCCGTCCGGCGCACATGATCTTGCCGCCCCCAGGCAGAATGATGCTGCCATCCCGATCCACCAGGCGGGTTTCCTGGTACTCGATGGCCCCCCACACGTTGACGATGACTTCATCCCCCACGCCCAAACGGTAATCCTGGGGCACGGGGCCGAAGGAAGGCGGGCTGAACACGCCGTCGTCCAGCTGAAAAAAATCAGTCCCGAAAAAGGCGATGCTGTCTTCCGCGACACTCTGGGCAAGCAAACTGTCGGCAAAAATATCGGCCATTTCTTCGGTCAGCAGATTGCTGAAAGGAAGAGCCACTTCCTGATCCGAATCCACGAAAGGTTGCTCCACAGTGCTGTCGTCAACACCTTCCAGAGATGTCCGCCCCGGCTGATTCACCGTTTCTGCGGCAGGTGTGTCCGCCTCTCCCGCGCGGGCCTGGTAGCGGCGCAGCAATTCCTCTTGACTCAGCCCGGTACGCCGGGACGCCTCTGCCAGCATCTCCGGTGTCAATTGCTGGGAGGAAAGC
Source organism: bacterium DOLZORAL124_64_63 (assembly GCA_002747875.1). Lineage (GTDB taxonomy): Bacteria > Krumholzibacteriota > Krumholzibacteriia > LZORAL124-64-63 > LZORAL124-64-63 > LZORAL124-64-63. The sequence goes on along the minus strand of PDQT01000288.1, from coordinate 14,084 downwards.
TGTTCCTGGGCGGAGACACAAAGGGGCCACCCCAAAATGGAGGCCGACACAAGGAGGAAAAGGACCGGAACGGCCGCACGGAGATGCTTTCTCAAAACACGCATATTCAGGCCCTCCTTGGCCTGGTACCGAAGTTGACGGAAGATTGTATTCATCCAGAGTATTGGTCCGCCGCGCTTTGTCGTCAAGTGATATCCCTCCAAGGTGATATCCCGTTGCGGGATTCCCGCCCGATCAACCCGCAGATTGCAGGAACGGCCAAGTCTGGCCGCACGGAGAAAACAAGAGAATTTTCTGTATCACGGGCCGATGCCGACGTATTTTTCTCCCATGATGAAAAACTCCCAAACCAAACTCCGCGCCACCGTCATCGGCACCGGCTACCTGGGCCGCTTCCACGCCCAGAAATACGCCGCCCTGCCGGATGTCGACCTTGTCTGTGTGGTGGACAGCGACCCGGACCGCGCCGCGGCCATGGGCGCTGAATTAGGCGTGCCCCATACCACCAGCCTGGATGACCTGCCCGGCCGCGTGGATCTGGCCAGCGTCGCCACCCCCACCGTCACCCACCATGCCGTGACCCTGCCCTTGCTGGCAGCGGGTATCCACGTCCTGGTGGAAAAGCCCATCACCAGCACGGAAACCGAAGCCCGCGAGCTTTTGCAGGCCGCGGAAAAGGCCGGTGTCCTGCTGCAGGTGGGCCACCTGGAACGCTTCAATCCCGCCGTGCAGACCTTGCGCGAGGAGGTCCGGAGGCCACTCTTCGTCGAGGCGCACCGCCTGAGCCGCTTCAGCGGTCGGGCCACGGATGTGGATATCGTGCGGGATCTGATGATCCACGATCTGGACATCCTGCTGTCGCTGGTGAAGGCCCCGCTGGTGGAGATCCGCGCCACGGGTGTGCCCGTGGTGACCCCCAACGTGGACCTGGCCAACGCGCGGCTCAGCTTCGCGGATGGGTGCACGGCCAACCTGACGGCCAGCCGCCTCAGTTTCAAGGATATGCGGCGTTTCCGAGTGATCCACACCAGAGGCTATGTGGTGGCCGATTGCGCCAGCCGGCAGAACCAGATATTCCGCAAGCCCGCCGGCGCGCAGGACCTTGCCCTGCCCCAAGAGGTGGAACACGGGCCCGCGGACAATCTGCTGGCAGAGATCCGCTCCTTCGTGCGGGCCATCCGGCAGCAGCAACCGGCCGCCGTCAGTGGCCTGGACGGGCTGAACGCCCTGCAGCTGGCCCTCAAGATCAACCAGACCATTGCCGAGGAGATGGAGAAGCACGCCCAGGCCAAGGGCTGATCCGCCGATCGATCCGAGCGAATCCTCAATCCTGTTCCAGGACTCCCTTGGCCATGCGCCGGTCCTTTTCCAGTTGCGCCACCAGGGCCCGCGCTCCGGCAAATTTCCGCTCGCCACGCAGGCGGCGCACCCACTCCACCTTCACGTTGCGACCGCGCAAATCCCCCGTAAACCCAAAGAGATGGGCTTCGATGCGCGGGCTGGGCAGCCCCTCTCCGTGGAAGGTAGGCACGTGCCCGAAATTCAGCATGCCGCCGAAAACCACCCACTCGCCGGCCCCCGTGCCCAGGGGCACGCCGTCCGCGTCCACCTCGGGCAGGCTCTCGGTGACACGGCCCAGGATCTCGCGGCAATCCGCTCCCACCGCGTCCCCGGGGACCTGCACCCGCGCCGCGAAAACTCCTGACCGGGGCAGCAGCTTGAGCGGATCCAGGGGCTCCACGTTGGCCGTGGGAAAGCCGATTTCCCGGCCCCGGCGGTCGCCCGGACAGACTTCACCCCAAAGGGCATAAGGGCGCCCCAGCATGATGTTGGCGCGCTCCATGTCGCCGGCGCGCAGAGCGACGCGGATGGCCGAGCTGCTGACCACCGCGCCCCCTTTCCTCACCGGCGTCAGGGCTTCCAGGCTATAGCCCCGCTCCGGGCCCAACTCTCGGCCCAGCGCGGCCAGGGTGGTGGCCGTTCCCATGCGGTCGGCCCCCAGGTGGGCATCGTGCCCCACCACCAGATGCTTCATGCCCAGATACCCCACCAGGAATTTCTCCACGAAGGCGCGGTAGTCCAGCTCCGCCAGGGCGGGGCAGAAATCCGCCGCCACGATGACCCGGCAGCCGCCATCCTCCAGCAGGCTCAGCTTCTCGCGCCAGGTGGTCAGCAGGAAGGGTTCACAGGCGGAATCCAGCAACTCGCGCGGGTGCTGGCGAAAGGTGAAGACGACGCTCTCGGCCAGGTTCAGACGGTCGCGGGCCTCGCGCGTGCGCCGCAACAGAGCGCGATGGCCGCCGTGCAGGCCGTCGAAGCTGCCCAGGGTCAAGGCACAGGAGGCCAGCTGGGGTCCACGCACCCCCAGACGTCCCGCGATGATTTCCTGGATGTACGGTTCCGTCAGGCGGATCAGCCTCATGGGTCCTGCTCCCGCGAAGGTTCGGCCGCGGCGGGGATGACAGCCACGCAGCGCGCGCCCGGTGGATCCGTTTCCCGCCGACCCACGGCCACCAGGTTCCCCTCGGTATCCACCATGCGGAAGATACCCTCGGCTCGGCCCTCTTGGAAAGGGGTTTCCCAGGGGCCATCCAGCCAACCGGCATCCGGTTGCCCCCCCTGCCGCACGAAGGCCGCGCGCTCCATATCCAGCAGCAGGCTGGGCCGATGGGGCAAAGCTTGCGCCAAGGGGCGCAGGGCCGCCGCCATGGCCGCACCGTCTTGCTCCATGATGCCGTCCAGCGCGTCCCGCACACCGAAAGGGCCCACCCGGGTGCGGCGCAGGGCCGTCAGATGGCCTTCCGTGCCTGCGGCCTGGGCCAGATCCCGGGCCAGAGAGCGGATGTAGGTACCGCTGCCACAGTCCACGCGCAGGTCCACCTCTTGCGTCTCCCAGCGCACCGCCGTCACCTCCAGCCGGTGGATGGTGACGGGCCGAGCCTTCAGCTCCGGCAGCGGCCGGCCCTGGCGAACCAACTTGTAAAGGGGAGTGCCCTCGTGTTTGAGGGCGCTGACGGCGGGCGGAACCTGCAGGATATCACCCGTGAATTCCGGCAACCGTGCCAGCAGCGCCTCCGGGCCGGCAGGCAGTGGAGCGGTGGCGCAGATCTGGCCATCGGCGTCCAGGGTGTCGGTGGCCACGCCCAGGCGCAGGGTGGCCAGATAGGTCTTGTCCATGCCCAGCAGGAAAGGCGCCAGGCGGCTGCCCTTGCCCACCAGAACCAGCAGCAGGCCCGTGGCCATGGGGTCCAGTGTGCCGGCGTGGCCGCACTTGAAGCGGGGTGGGCGCGAGCCCTTGCCCAGGTCCTTGCCGCGGCTTCCGCTCCGCCCCCGGGCCCGGCCCGCGGAAGGTACCGCCCGGCGGCGCGGGTCCCAGCCGGGATGGGCGCGCAACAACTGACGGCGTACCCGGGCAACCACGTCGTGGCTGGTCATGCCTGCCGCCTTGTCCACCAGCAGCAGGCCGCTGCTTGCCTGGATGGCGTCCCGCATCAGGACAGGACCGCCCCCAGCTCGGCCACCAGTTCGGCCGTGACATCCTCGGCACTGCCGGTCATGGTGCAGCCGCTGGCCTGCTTGTGCCCCCCTCCGCCATGGCGGGCGGCAATCTGCTGCACATCGCCTTCGCCGCGCACGCGCAGGCTGACGCGCCACACGCCGTCTTCCACTTCCTTCATGAAGGCCACGAATTTCACGCCGTCCACGGCGGTGGCCACGTTCACGAAACCTTCGGTGTCGGACAGAGCCGCGCCCGTGTCGCGCAGCATCTCCCGGGTGGCGCGCAGGGTAAGGATCTGGCCGCTCCGGTGATACTCGAAGGAGGCCAGCACGCGCTGCAGCACGGCCACACCCTCGGGGCGGTAGCGGTGCATGGTCTGGCGCGAGACGGCCGCAGTGTCCACGCCCATGGCGGACAGGCGCCGGGCCAGTTCAAAGGTCAGGGGCATGGTGTTGCTGAAACGGAAGCCGCCCGTGTCGTTGATCAGCCCGGCGTAGATATTGGTCCCCATGCCGCGGGTCAGATCGAAGGCGGGTTCATCGCCGGAGGCATCGCCTTGGCCCAGAACCGTGTTCACGCGGTAGATGAGGGTGCAGGTGGAGCAGCTGCGGGCCTCGATCCAGCCCCGCTCCGGGGCCTTGCGCCCGCTTACCAGGTGATGGTCCACGCACCAGCGCGTCTCGAAACGAGCCAGCACATCCTCCAGGGGGCCGCAACGGTCGATGCGGTGGCAATCCACCAGCACCAGGGTATCGGGTTCCTGGGTCCGGTACAGCTCCTCGGCCTCGTCGCTGGTCACGACGCCGTCAAAGCCGGGCAGATCCGAAAAACCCGCGGGGGGATCCGGATAACTGACGACGGTGGCCTCGCGGCCGGTGGCCGCCAGGGCCTCGCGCAGGGCCAGGGCGCTGCCCATGGCGTCGGGGTCGGGATTGAAGTGGGGCACGATCCACAGGCATTCCGCGGCGCGCAAACCGGCGATGAGATCCGCGGGGACCTCCAGGTCCTCCAGGTCCATCTCCCGTTTCTTGTCGGCCTCGGATTTGAATTCGCCCTGCTCGGCCAGGTCGTCCAGCACGTGGTCCAGGTTCACGCTGCGCTCGACGGTGTCGTCGTACTCGAAGCGCAGCTCCGGCGCGGCGCGCAACCCCAGGGTGCGCACCAGGTTGCTCTGCATGAAGCCGCGGGCCTTCTTCAGACCGGCAAAGCTTTTCTTGCGATCCTCTTCATCACCCAGGACGGACCAGAAGACCCGAGCCACGCTGTGGTCCCGGTTCAGCTCCACGCTGTTGATGGTCACGAAGCCCACGCGCGGGTCCTTGACGCTGACCTGCAGCATCCGGCTGAGCACCTCCAGGATGGACTGGCTCAATCTATTGGTACGGTAGGGATCCATCGTTCATCCGTTTCTCAAAAGGTCCTGACAAAAAACCGGGCCCCCGGAAGCATGCCGCTCCGGAAAGGCCCGGCCGTTCTCGACGCTCAGCCAAGGATCACAGCTCGGTGCGCTCGATCTCCTCGATCTCGAAGGTCTCCAGATGGTCGCCTTCCTGGATGTCGTAGAAGTTCTCCAGGCCGATACCGCACTCGTAGCCGGTGGCCACTTCCCGCACGTCGTCCTTGAAGCGTTTCAGGCTGTTGACCTTGCCCTCGTAAACCACGACCTCGTCGCGGATCAGGCGGGCCAGGCTCTTGCGCTTGATGACGCCCTCGATGACCATCGAACCGGCCACCTGACCGGTCTTGGGAATGGTGAAGACCTGGCGCACCTCGGCGCGCCCCGTCGAGACCTCACGCTGGATGCTGCCCAGCAAGCCGGCCATGGCCTTGCGCATGGTGTCGACGGCCTCGTAGATGATATCGAAGACCTCGATGGTCACATGGTGCTTCTTGGCCAGATCGCGGATGGCCGCGCCCGGACGCATGTGGAAACCGATGATCATGGCGCCGGTGTTGGCCGCCAGCAGCACGTCCGACTCGCTGATGGCGCCCACGGCCTTGTGCACGACCTTGACCACCACTTCCTCGGTATTCAGTTCCATGAACTGATCCGCCAGGGCCTCCACCGAACCGGCCACATCACCCTTGATCATGATGGGCAGTTCCTTCAGATCGCCCGTCTCCATCAGGCTGGCCAGGTTGTCCAGATCGATGGTCTGCTTGGGCCCCATCAGCTGTTGCTGACGGTGCACGTTGCGGCGCTTGGCGGCCATTTCGCGCACCTCGCGCTCGCTGTCCAGGACGTAGAAGCGGTCGCCGCTCTCGGGCACGTCCGCGGCGCCCAGCACCTCGCACGGTTCACCCGGCAGCACCTTCTCCACCTTCTTGCCGCGTTCGTCCAGCAGCGCACGGACCTTACCCTCCTGCAGACCCACCAGGAAGTTGTCCCCCACCTTCAGAGTGCCGCGCTCGATCAGCACGGTGAACAGAACGCCACGGCCCTGCTCCTTCTTGGCCTCGACCACCACGCCGCGGGAATTCCCCTCGGTGGTGCTGGTCAGCTCCAGCATCTCGCTCTGCAGGTGGATCAATTCCATCAGTTGCTCGATGCCCGTTCCCTGCTTGGCGCTGATCTCGGCGCACTGGGTGTCGCCGCCGTATTCCTCGACGGTGATGTTGTGCTGCAGCAGCTGCTGCTTGACCAGATCCGGCCGGGCGCCGGGCTTGTCGATCTTGTTGATGGCCACGATGATGGGCACTTCCGCCGCCTGGGCGTGGTTGATGGCCTCCACCGTCTGGGGCATGACCTGGTCATCGGCGGCCACGATCAGGATGACGATATCCGTCACCTGGGCGCCACGGGCGCGCATGGCCGTGAACGCGGCGTGACCCGGGGTATCCAGGAAGGTCACCGGCCCGCCGTCGGTCTCCACCTTGTAGGCGCCGATGTGCTGGGTGATGCCGCCGGCCTCGCCCGCGATCACGTTGGTGTTGCGGATAGCATCCAGCAACGAGGTCTTGCCGTGGTCCACATGGCCCATGACCGTCACCACCGGCGGGCGGATCGTCAGCTCGCCCTCGGCGGGCTCTTCGATTTCCAGGACGTCCTCGCCGAACTCGTCCAGGAACTCGACCTCACGATTGTACTCGCCGGCCAGCAACTCGATGTTGTCCTTCTCCAGGCGCTGGTTGATGGTGGTCATGATGCCCAGCATGAAGAGCTTGCCGATCAACTCCTGGGGCTTGACCAGCAGCTTGTCCGCCAACTCCTGCACGGTGATGAACTCGGTGACCTTGAGCACCTCGGCCACGGGGGCCTGTTCCTCGGCTTCGACGTTGCCGCTGCCACCGCCCTTGCGACGCTTCTTCTTGCCGCCGCCGCCTGACATCTCGGCCAGGGTCTGCTTCATCTGACGTTCCACTTCCTGCTGATCCACCTTCTGCTTTTTCTTGCGTGTCCGTTTGCGGCGCGAGGGCGTCTCCGGGCCGGCCGCCGCCTGATCCTTCCGACGCCGCAAAGCGGCCTCGATATTTTCGCGCACGTCCCGGCTGCTGACCTCGGTCTTGGGCTGAGTCCGCGGACGGGCCGGCGCGGGGCGAATGATATCGCCCACCTTGAACCCGTCGTTCTTCTTGGTGCCCACCCTATCGAGGCGGTCCTTGGGGCGAGGCGGTTCCACGACGGGGGCGGGCGACGCCTTGGTCTCGGAAACCTTGCTCTCGGAAGTCCCGGTACCGGAAACCCCGGTATCGGAAATCCCGCCTTCGGCAATTCCAGTGTCCGAGGTCTTGGCATCCTCCGTTTTGGCGGCTTCCTCCGTCGGCGATGTTTCCGCGACCGTTCCGGTCACGTCTTGCACCCCACCCGGGAGCCCGCTCTGATCCGCGTCCCGCCTTTCCTGCGACGTTTCGTCGGCAGCGGACCCCTCAGCTTCGGCAGCCGGTGCGGACTCTTCCACGGCGGGCGCCTCCACGGTGGCCGCGGCCGTGTCTTCCGGGGCCTCGGGGACGACCGCGGGCATATCGGAAGAGGTCTTGGTCTCGCTCTGGAGCCCGCCGGTGGCCGGGACCTCGGGGGCGGTGTCGCCGGTCGCCGCGGCGGAAGTCTCGACAGCGGCGGGAGCTTCCTCGCCTGCGCCTTCACCCTCGCCCGCAGCGATATCGCTCTTCTTGACCAGCTTGGCGGCGCCCTTGACGATGCGGGCGCGGGCATGCTCTTCCCGCTTGCGGGCCAGTTCCTCGGCCTGGCGCTCCTCTTCCTCCCGCCGGCGGGCCGCTTTGGCCTCGGCGGCGGCCCTTTCCGCTTCCTTCTTGGCCTGGGCTTCCTTGGCCACCTTGGTCATGGTGCCGGCCTTCTTGATGACCACCACCTTGGGCTTGGCGGGAGCCTTCTTCTTGGCGGCCCTCTTCTTGGGGCTTTTCTTCTTGGGCTTCTCGGGTTCCCCCTCGGGCTGAGGCCGCTCCAGCGGTTTGAGAGCCGCCACATTCTTCAGCTGATCGGGGTTCAGACCATGGGCCTTGGCGTAGTTCTCCCGCGCCAACTCACGCTTGCGCTGAAAAACGGCATGGACACGATCCACGTCCGCGTCCTCCACCACGCTCATGTGGCTCTTGACCGTCACCTTCATCTTCTCCAGAAGCGCGATGATCTGCTTGCTATCCACCCCGTAATGGCGGCCCAGTTCATAGACCCTGAGGTTTTTCGACAAACCCAATACCTCCAAGCCGTGAGGCTCTGATTGCGTGCCGACGCTTACGCCCCCCCGGACGGCGCGTCCAGCAACTTCTTGATCCCCTTGACGAATCCGGGATCGTTCACACCGGCGATGACCAGCTTCTCCCGCCCGAAGGCCGCGGCCATCTGCCGCCCCGTCAGGGCATCGTCCACGAGCCCCGCCAGGTTCTCAAATCTTTGCACCTTGCTCTTCTGAGCCGCACCCATGTCCGAGGCGGCGATCACCATGGTCCGGCCGGGCTTGCGCACCAACTGCTCCACGGCGCTGAATCCCAGGGCCAGCTTCCCGGCCCGTCGCGCCAGCCCAAGCAGGGCCAGCAGTTTTTGGTTATCCACTTCACTCACGCCGGGCCCGCTCAGTCGTCCAGCTCGGTGTTGGCGAAGGGATCAATCTTCTTCGTCTCCTCAGCGGCCGCGGCGGCCTCCTCCTCGCTCTCGACGGGGAAGTCCTTGAAAAGCTCCCCACGGTCGGAGGTCGCGACTTCGTCCTGGTCCTCCGCGACATTCTCGGCATCCGTCGTAAAGACATCCTCGCTGAACAGGTCACCACCGTCGGCGGCATCCCTTTCCAGCTCTTCCTTAACGGTCTTTTCGATCATCTTCTTCAGCTCGTTACGGGTGGCCTGAGCGGTGGCCAACAGGGTGTCCGCACTGTCCTCGTCCAGCCCTTCCAGGGCCGCCAATCGATCCAGCGGGGCATCGGCCAGATCATCGATGGTGATGATGCCGAAAGCCTCCAGGTGGACCAACAGGTCCTCCGTGACACCCGGCAGATCCGACAGGCTCATCTTGATCTCGTCGGAAACCCGCTGGCGCACGCCGTGCTCACGGGCGCTGATCAGGTCGATCTTCCACTCGGTCAGCTTGGCGGCCAGGCGGACGTTCTTGCCCTCCTTGCCGATGGCCTTGCTCAGCTGATCGTCATTGACGATGACCGTGGCCTCGCCCCGGTCCCGGTTCAGGATGATGTTGCTGACGATGGCCGGGCTCAGGGCGCGGGTGATCAGCAGGCTGGGCTCCGCGCTCCAGGGCACGATATCCACCCGCTCACCGGCCAACTCCCGGGTGACGGCCTGCACCCGGCTGCCCTTCATGCCCACGCAACTGCCCACGGGATCCACACGGTCGTCGTTGCTGGTCACGGCGATCTTGGAACGGGTGCCCGGTTCCCGGGCCACGGCCTTGATGCTGACGATGCCCTCCTGGATTTCGGGCACCTCCTGTTCGAACAGGGCCTTCAGGAAACCCGGATGGCTGCGGGACAGGATCACCTGCGGACCCTTGACGGTGTCCAAAACCTCGATGATGAAGGCGCGCACGGTCTTGCCCTGCCCCAGGCGCTCGCCCTTGATCTGCTCACGGTAGGGCATGAGGGCCTCGGTGCGCCCCAGGTTCACCAGGACGTTGCCGCGGTCCACCTGCTGCACCGTCCCGACAATGATCTGGCCCACGCGATCCTTGTATTCCTCGAAGATCTGGGCCCGCTCGGCCTCGCGCACCTTCTGGACCAGGATCTGCTTGGCCACCAGGATGGCGTTGCGGCCGAAGTCGCCCAAGGGCAATTCGAAACGCACCTCGTCGCCCACTTCCACCTCGTCGCCGAATTCGATCTGGGCGTCCTCCAGGGACATGTCCGTGTCGGGATCATCCACCTCCTCGACCACGGTCATCACCCGCTCCACCACCATGGCCCCCGTGTCGGGATCCACGCGCGCGTCGATATTGGCCTCGGCACCCAGCTTCTTGCGGGCCGCGGACTGTAGGCCCGACTCGAGGGATTCGATGATGATGGCCTTGTCGATGCTCTTCTCCCTGGTGATCTCACTCAGGGCGTTCAGAACGTTGTGATCCATGCGTGTCTCCTAGGACTCGTCGTGGGAGGAACGGTCATTCCTGGCCAGGCGATCCGCCCGGGGCCGACTCCTCTTGGTCTTCTTGCGGCTTTGCCGCTTCTGCCGTCGTTCCTGCTTCTTGCGGCGGCGATCGGCGTTGATCAGGGCCCGGGCGTCGAATTCGGGATCCAGATTGGCTTCCTGGATACGCCCCAGTTCCACCGCGATGATCTCCGCTTCCGCGGTGTCTTCATCCCCACGGCCTGGGGCGGGAGGCCGCACCCGCAGCCGCTGCCCATCGAAATCCACCAGGATCCCCCGCAGGCGCTCCCGCCCCGACGGGGCGGAAAGTTTCAGATCCACCTTCCGACCCACCGCCGCCGCGAAATGGCGCGGCAGGCGCAAGGGGCGGCGGATACCCGGGGACGAGACCTCCAGCACATACTGCCCGGCGAAGATGTCGGCCTCTTCCATCAGCATGTTCACGGTGCGGCCGGCGCGGGCGCACGCGTCCAGGGTGATCCCCCCGTCCGGATACAGGTCCACATAGATGCGCACCTGCAAGCGCCCGCCGCCCTGAAAGACGCGCACATCCAGGATCTCGAAGCCATCCCGGGCCAATTCGGGCTCCAGCAACGAGAGCACCTGGCTGGACATCTGTTTGAGGTCGCCGCGTGCGGCCATGGCGTGATCCGCCTTCGCTCCATGAAAAAAAAGAAGTGGACTTCTGCCCACCTCACCAAGTCCCCCTGTATTAAAGGGGACGCATTGAGATGCGCCCAATATACCGGCCGCCGTGCCCTGGTGCAAGCGAAAAACCCGGAATTTTGGGGTTTAGAGGGGAAATCACCAGGGTACGCGGAGCCCGCGGAATCAGCCCGCCATGGTGCCCGCCACCGAGCCGAAAACCTGCTCCAGCAGCACACCCAGGCGGCGCCCTGCCGGGCTGTCCAGATCCGGGTCCCGCTCCAGAAAGGCCCGGCTGTCCTCGCGGCACAACCTGATCAGATCCGCATCCGTCACCGGGTTCAGCAGCCGGAAGCCCGGCAAACCGCTCTGCCTCACTCCCCAGGCCTCTCCCGGACCGCGCACGCGCAGGTCCTGCTCCGCCAGAGCAAAACCATCCAGATGGCTGGCAAAGAAGCGGATCCGTTCCCGGCTTTCGCCCGCCAGATGGCCGTCGCACACCAGGAAACAGCGGGAGGCATGCTCGCCGCGCCCGATACGCCCCCGCAACTGGTGTAGCTGGGCCAGCCCGAAACGCTCCGGGTTGTGGATCACCATCACCGTGGCCCGGGGCACATCCAGCCCCACCTCCACCACCGTGGTGGCCACCAGGACAGAGACCTCGCCCCGGTTGAAAGCCTCCATCACGGCCGCTTTTTCCCGCGCCTTGAGGCGACCATGCAGCAGCGCCACGTTCCGGTCCGCAAAAATCTCGCCCCGCAGACGCTCGAATTCGGCGGTGGCCGCCTTCAGATCCTGCCCCGCCGTCTCTTCGATGACCGGATGCACCACGTAGACCTGCCGCCCGGCCGCCACCTCGGCGCGACAATGCTCCCAGACGCGGGCCTCATCCCTTTCCGGGACGATGTCGGTGCGGATGGGCTGCCGTCCCCCGGGCAAAGCGTCGATGACGCTCAGGTCCAGATCCCCGTACAGGGTCAACGCCAGGCTGCGCGGGATGGGCGTGGCGCTCATGACCAGCACATGGCTCTGCCGCTCATCTTGCCCGCCACGGCCGGAAAGCCCCCGCTGGCGCACCCCGAAACGATGCTGTTCATCCACCACCGACAAGCCCAGGTCCGGCACGTACACTCCGTCCTGGATCACCGCGTTGGTGCCCACCAGCAGATCGATTTCCCGATCCGCCAGGGCCGCCAGGACAGCCCGGCGTTCCGCCGCCGGGGTGCTGCCCGTCAGGGTGGCCACGTTCACCTGCAGCGGTTCCGCCAGCCGGGCCAGGCTCTGGCCGTGTTGCCGAGCCAGAACTTCCGTGGGAGCCATCAACAGGGCCTGGTACCCCTGCTCGATGACGAAAAGACAGGCGATGAAGGCCACCAGCGTCTTACCGCAGCCCACATCCCCCTGCACCAGCCGGTGCATGACCCGGCCGCTGCGCAGATCCGCCAGGATCTCTGCCAGGACCCGTCGCTGCGCCCCCGTCAGGGCGAAGGGTAGCGACCGCACCAGATCCCGCGTCAGGTCTCCCGGCTTGCTGAGCATCAGCCCCTGTCGACGGCCGTAACCGTTCCGGCGCCGGGCCATGAGGGTCTGCACCAGGAAACCCTCCTGGTATTTGAGGCGCTTGAGGGCCCCCGCCAGGGCCTGCTGGTTGGCGGGGAAATGCACCGCGCGCACGGCCTCGTCCCAGGTGAGCAGCCCCCGCCGGCGGCGCAGATCCGCCGGCAAGGCGTCCTGCCGCGAGGACGGCAGCTTCTCCAGGGCCTGGTGCACCAGGGCCCGCAGCCAGTGCTGCCCGATGCCCCCGGTCAGTCCGTAGACCGGCACCATGCGGCCCGTGTGCAGGGAGGCGGCGGCCGGATCGGCGGCCCCATCGGCGCCCCCATCGGCGACCGGGGCGTTCACCGGCTCGAAAACCTCGAAATCCGGATGCGCCACCTGCAGACGCCCCCGGAATTGCTGCGCCAGGCCGCTGATCATGATGCGGCGCCCGGATCGGAACTGCTTCAGCAGGAAACGCTGGTTGAACCAGACGCAGAACAGCACCCCCGTGTCATCGCCGATGCTGATGGTCTGCACGGTGCGGCCCCGCCCGGTGGCCCGCTCCCCCACGGTCAGGATCTCTCCCTGCACCGTCACCTCCTGGCCGGGCCGCACCTGAGCCACGGGCAGGCTGTGGCTGCGGTCGAAGTAACGCCGCGGGTAGTGCTGCAGCAGATCCCCCACCGTCTCGATGCCCAGCCGGGCCAAGTTGCGCGCCCGAGCCGGGCCCACGGATTTGAGGAACTGCACGGAGGTGGTAGTGTTGAATTCCTTTTTCATCTTCTCCGCCGGTGGGGGAAATTTCTTGCTGGAAAGACCAGAGGATGTTAAATTGCTCTGCCTTGGATTTCAACTCGCGGGAGAGAGCTCGCGGAAACATACTTGGAACCCGCGAAATATCTCATTATTCGCGCAAGATGGAGGATTCGATCATGAGCAGGAAATGCTCTGTCTGCAGCAAGGGCCCCCAGTACGGCAACCGGGTCAGCCACGCCCACAACCAGACCCGCCATCGCTGGCTGCCCAACCTGCAGAAGATCCGCTTCGAGCAGGACGGCAAGGTTCAGCGCGGTTACGTCTGCACCCGCTGCATCCGCACCGGCAACGTGAAGAAGGTCGTCTGAGAAGACGCCTCTCCAGTCGGGCGCGACCTCGCTCAGGGGAGCCTTTTGAAAATGTGATATAGCCCTCTCGATTCAATCGGAGGGCTTATCTCATATATTTCCAGCCCTTCGATGGCTTCCCGCATCTCCTGCACCATCTCCGCCGGATCAATCCAGCCGATATCCCCGCCCCGAACCGCTGCCGGGCCGATGCTGAACTGCTGGACCAGACTGCCGAAATCCGCTCCTGAATCCAGATAATCCTGTACCTGGCGCACCAGGGCTTCGTCCGGCAGGACCATGTGCAGCAGATGCTGCTTGCCCTCTTCCCGCTTGCCGGAAGCCACATCCCGGGCGCGGACCAGGCGCTCCTCCCAGCTGAGCAATTCCGGGGAGGCCTCCGGGTCCATCCCCTTCAGGTGCTGAATTTCCGCGATCGCCTCATCGAACTGGCCCATCTTCTCCAGCAGCTGCACCTTGACCACCCGGGCCGAGACCATGCCCCCGTCCAGGGCGATGGTGCGGTTGATGTGGTAAAGGGCCTCGACGGGCTTGCCCTGCTTGTCCAGATGGATGCCGTAATTGAAGTGGCCCACCACGTCATCGGGTTGGGCCGCCAGGAAATAGAGAAAATGCTTCTCGGCCTCATGGAACTGGCCGACCACCTCCAGGGCGTTGGCCAGATTGAAGCGGTGGCGCGGGTTGGCACGGTCCGAATCCACGGCCCGGCGCAGATAAACCACCGCCGA
>PDQT01000054.1 GCA_002747875.1 bacterium DOLZORAL124_64_63 | reverse complement strand
CCCCTATCGCCCCCCTGTCGCCCGAGTCAGCGGAAAATCACCACCCGCTTCCACCGCCCGCTCTCGAAGCGCAGCCATATGATCAGCCCCATCAGCAAGTAGCAAAAGGACGCGCCCTTCCACGCCGTCAGCACGTTGCCGCCCTGATGCACGATCAGGAACCAGGACAGGGGCGTGAACAGGGCCCACATGATCACCAGCGTCACCAGCATGGGGTAGGTGGTATCCCCAGCGCCCTGCAGGATGCCGCTGCCCAGCATGCGCAGCCCGTCGAAGTACTGGAAGATGGCCGCCGCCACCACCAGACTGCTGCCCAGGGCCAGCACCTGGGGATCGTTGCTGAAGATGGGGAAAACCCGATGCCGGGCCAGGATGAGCAAAGCCGCCAGCAACAGGGAGTAGTAGGTCCCCAGTTTGAAGACTTGCCGGCCGTAGTGGGCCGCCTTGTCGGCTTGCCCCTTGCCGATCCAGTTCCCCGTCAGCACGCTCGCGGCCGTCGTCAGCCCCCACAGGGGCATGAAGCTGAAGCTGAGCACCTGGATGGTGATCTGGGAGGCGGCCAGAGGCACGGCCCCGGCGGTGCCCACGAAGACGGTGAACATGAGGAAGCCCGTCATGTCCAGAAAACCCTCCACGGCGGCAGGCAGACCCACGCGCGCCATGTTGCGCAGGGCCCGCCATTGGGGTCGGCGCGGCCGGTGGATGGCGTAGCGCTGCCGCAGGGTGGGCGCCAACGCCCACCCGAAGAGGGCCGCCGTGTTGATGAGGACCCCCACGCTGGTGGCCATGGCCGCCCCCTTGATGCCCAGAGGGGGCATGGCCAGCCAGGTGCGGCCGCCCAGTTCCACGCCCTCGAAACCGAAGATCAGCCACAGGTCCAGCACCAGGTTCACCAGGTTGCCGAGGATGCCCGCCAGCATGGGCACGCGCACGTCGCGCCGCCCCTGGAAGAAGCCCAGCAGGGCGAAACTCATCTGGGTGAAGACGGCGCTCAGGCTGCGCCACTTGATGTAGACGTAGGTCAGCTCCTGCACCGCGACGGGATTGTGGGTCCAGGGCAGGACGTGGTTGCTGTACCAGCCGAAAACGGTCAGCAGCAGGCCGGTGGTCAGGGCCAGGTACAGGCCCTGCCAGGTGTAGTGGCCGACGGCCTCGTCATCGCGGCGGCCGTGAGCCTGGCTGACGAAGGTGCCGGTGATGCGGCTCAGGTTGTTGAAGAGGCTGTAGCCGGCCCAGGTCAGCATGCCGCCCAGGCCGCCGGCCGCCAGGGCGACGCTGTCCACCCGCCCCAACAGGGCCGTGTCCACGGTCCACATCAGGGTCTGCGAAAGCATGGCCAGGATGGTGGGGGTGGCCAGAGCCATGATCTCGCGGCCGTGCCGGACCTTCAGCGCATCCGGTCCGCAAAGGAAAAGCATACGAGCACGTCTGGACAAGGGTCTTCCCCCTTCCCGAATCATGGGTTACTTTCAGGGCCGACTCGGCATCCACTTCAGTCCGGGAGGCCTGATCCTGAAACGCATCCTATCCGCCGCGCGCGGCCCTCTACGGGGACGGGTCGCCGTCCCCGGCGATAAAAGCATCTCCCATCGGGCCGCCCTCTTCACCCTGCTGGCCGATGGTCCCTGCCGGGCCGAAGGCTGGCTGGAGAGCGATGACACCCTGCGCAGCCTCGAAGCCGTCGCCGCCTTGGGCGGCCGGACCCATCGGCGCGGCCGGCGCATCACGATCACCCCGCCTGATCCGGATAGCCTGGGCTCGGAGCCCCTCACCCTGGATTGCGGCAACAGCGGCACCACCACTCGCCTGCTCTGCGGTCTGCTGGCCGGTTGGCTGCCGGTGGGCGGTCCCGCCGTCACTCTCACGGGCGACGCCTCCCTCTCCTCGCGGCCCATGGCGCGGGTGGTGGATCCTTTGCGCGGCATGGGCGCCCGCATCACGTATCTCGGACAAGAGGGACGCCTGCCCCTGCGCATGGAGCCCTCGGTTCTGGAAGGCCGGATCTGCGACCTGGAAGTGCCCAGCGCCCAGGTCAAAAGCGCCCTGCTGCTGGCCGGTCTCTTTGCCGACGGCCGCACCACCGTGCGCGGTGCCGGCTCCAGCCGCGACCACACCGAACGCCTGCTGGCCACCATGGGCATTCCGGTGGAGGGCTTCCCGGGATCGGGCGACCTGTCCCTGGATGGGCCGCTGTCGGGCCGGGCCTACCGGATCATCGTGCCCGCGGATCCCAGCAGCGCGGCGTTCTTCCAGGTGGGCGCGGCCATCCTGCCGGGCTCCCGCGTTCTGGTGCCGGACCAGAGCCTGAATCCGGGCCGCGCCGGCGCCCTGCGGGTGCTGGAACGGGCCGGTGCCAGGGTGAAGATCGGCAACCGCCGGGGCGCCCCCGGTGAGGAGATGGGTGACGTGGAGGTCTCCGCCCGCGCCCTGCGCGCTTTTCAGATCACCCCCGAGGACGTGCCGCCCCTCATCGACGAACTGCCCATTCTGGCGGTCCTGGCCACCCAGGCCGCCGGCGAGACTGTCATCACCGGCGCGGCCGAGTTGCGGGTCAAGGAGTCGGACCGCATTGCCGCCACGGCGCGCTTCTTGCGGGGCATGGGGGCGAACATCGTGGAATTGCGGGACGGCTGGCGCGTCATCGGCCCCACGCCTCTGCATGGGGGAGAACCGTCCGCACCCCTTTTCGTCGCCACCCACGGCGATCACCGCATCGCCATGGCCGCCGGCGTGGCCGCCCTGGTGGCCGCAGGCACAACCATACTGGACGATGACGCCTGTGTGAGAGTATCCTATCCGGAATTCTTTGTCACCTTGGACCAATTGCTGGCAGGGTCTTGAGCGGCCCCGCGGGAACGGATATATGTTGCGACACCTTTTGGCCGGCGAAAGCCACGGCCCCGCTCTGGTGGGTATTCTGGAAGGATTCCCCGCCGGACTGCGGATCAAGAAAAGCCTGGTGGATGGGGAGCTGGCCCTGCGGCAGCAGGGGTACGGGCGCGGTCCGCGCGTGCAGAGCATCGAGAAGGACCAGGTCACCTTCCTTTCCGGTTTCTGGCAGGGCCGAACCTTGGGCTCGCCCATCGCCTTCCAGATTCCCAACCTGGATTACCAGCTGCGCCGCAAGCGCGGTATCAAGGCTCAGCGCTGGCAGGTGCCGCGCCCGGGTCACGCGGATTTGCCCGGCGTGACGCGGAGTTCGGCATCACGGTGCTTTCGCACACGCGCAGCGTGGGCGGTATCGAGGCCCTGGAAACGGAACCCACCCTGGCCCGCCTGCGCCGCATCCGCCGGGGCCGCCCCCTGCGCTGCCTGGAGGCGCCGCGGGAGAAGGACATGGTCCGTCTGATAGACGCGGCCATGGCCGACGGCGTCACCCTGGGCGGCGAGTTCGAGGTCATCGCTTTCGGCGTGCCCGCGGGCCTGGGCACGTACGCCCATCCGGACCGGCGGCTGGACGCGCTGCTGGCGCAGGATGTCATGGCCATCCCGGCGGTCAAGGCCGTCAGCCTGGGCCTGGGCCTGGAGGTGGCGGGCGAAGACGGGCAGAACGCTCACGACGAGATCTTCCCGGCGGCGGACGCGCTCGAGGAATCGCTCTCCGGACCGAGATTCCGCCGAACCACCAACCGGGCAGGCGGCCTGGAAGGCGGCATCACCAACGGCGAGCCGGTGGTGGTGCGGGGCTTCGTCAAGCCCATCAGCAGCCAGCGCCAGAGACTGCGCAGCGTGAATTTGAAATCGGGCCGGGCCGACCTGGCGGCCTGGGTGCGCAGCGACACCTGCGTGGTGCCCGCCGCGGGCATCGTGGGCGAGGCGGTGGTGGCCTGGCGTTTGGGCGACGCATTGACCTCTTTTCTGGGCGGCGCGGACCTGAAGACCATGCTGCGCCGTTTCCGGGACCTTGAAAACCAAACACACGAAGGAACAGACTCATGAGCGGAACCGAGACCCCGCGCGATTTTGACAACCTCATCGACGAAATGAAATGGCGCGGCTTCTTCGAGCAGTGCACCGACGAAGAAGGCCTGCGCAAGCTGCTGGCCGAAGAAAAGGTCACCGCCTATGCCGGTTTCGATCCCACCGCGGACAGCCTGCACGTGGGCAGCCTGCTGCCCATCATGGGGCTGGTGCATATCCAGCGGCACGGTCATCGGCCCATCGGCATCGTGGGTGGCGGCACCGCCATGGTGGGCGACCCCAGCGGCAAAACCGAGCTGCGCCAGATGCTCACCCTGGACCAGATCGAGAAGAACCTGGCGGGTATCCGGGCCCAGCTGGCCCACTTCATCGAATTCGGGGATGAGGCCGGCCTGCTGCTGAACAACGCCGATTGGCTGAAGGACTACGGCTATATCGAGTTCCTGCGCGACGTGGGGCGCTACTTCAGCGTGAACCAGATGCTGACCCGGGACTCGGTGAAAAGCCGCATGGAGAAAGGCCTCAGCTTCATCGAATTCAATTACATGATCCTGCAGGCCTACGACTTCATGGTTCTGAACCGTGACCACGGCTGCCGGCTGCAGGTGGGGGGCAACGACCAGTGGGGCAACATCTGTTCCGGCATCGATCTGTGCCGCCGCTTCAACCAGTCCGAGGTCTACGGCCTGACCTTCCCCCTGCTGAGCACCGCCACGGGCGCCAAGATGGGCAAGACCGCCGACGGCGCCGTCTGGCTGGACGCGGAACGCACCTCGCCCTACGACTTCTACCAGTACTGGGTGAACGTGGACGACCGCGATGTGTCCCGCTTCCTGCGCCTTTACACCCTGCTTTCCCGGGATCGCATCGAAGAACTGGAGAAGCTGGAGGGAGCGGAGATCCGCGCCGCCAAGCAGGTTCTGGCCTTCGAGGTGACCGCCACGGTCCACGGCCGGCCAGAGGCGGAGAAGGCCGCCAAGGCCGCCGCCGCTTTGTTCGGGGGCGCCGGAGATGCCAGCACCGTGCCCAGCAGCGAGCGCCCCGCCGCCCATTTCCAGGGGGCCGGTCTCAGTCTGCTGGAGGCGCTGGTGGGCTGCGGCCTGCTCAAGAGCAAGGGCGAGGCCCGCCGCATGATCCGCCAGAACGCCGTGCGCGTGGGAGGCCGGCTGGTCAGCGACGAGATGTTCATGCTCACCGCCGACCAGATCGTCGACGGCA
The DNA here is from genome assembly GCA_002747875.1 of bacterium DOLZORAL124_64_63. Taxonomy (GTDB): domain Bacteria; phylum Krumholzibacteriota; class Krumholzibacteriia; order LZORAL124-64-63; family LZORAL124-64-63; genus LZORAL124-64-63. The sequence goes on along the minus strand of PDQT01000054.1, from coordinate 4,412 downwards.
AGGTCGCCCTGCAGGTGGGCAAGAAGCGGCATCACCACATCAACGTCGTCTGAGCTTGTTTGACGGAGAGCCCTCCGGGTGACCGGGATCACCCGGGGCCCTCCGTGCGGTTCCGGTTCCGGGAACTTATATTGTTGCCCGGTATTGACGTCCTCACACTCCCAACTTGCTATTCCGGTTTGAAAGGACAGATCCATGCGGTATCCCATCACCTGGGCCGTCAGTTCGCTTGTCATTCTGGTCATCATCGCCACCGGTGGCTTTGCCCTGGCAGACCCCGCGGATGACTACGCCAAGGCCCAGGCCAAGAGCCGTGAACTGGCTCGGTCCCTCCAGTCCTATGCCATCACCAGCGCGCTGGTCCTGGAGAACAACGTCAAGGGTCAAACCGGCGGTATGATGCTGGAGGTTTCCCAGGTGGCCCAGGCCCGCATGCCCAACCGGCTGAAGGTCGCCATCGAAAGCGATATGATGAGCCAGCAACTGGGCACCGGCCCCAGCGCAAGCTGGTTCATGACCTCCGGCACCGAGGGCTGCTACGTGGGGGCGCCCGTCACCCTGACCCGGAATCTGGAGCCCTCCGAAGGCCGCGAACTGAGCGAAGAAAATCTCTATAATTTCTACATCGGTCTGGAGGATTTCCTCTTCATCGAGGATCGCACACCGCGGTGCGAGGTCACCCAGGAGACCCTCAGCGTGGGGGGCCGGGAGGTGGACTGCCAGGTCTTCGAATTTGCCGCCGAGACGGGTGTCAGCCGTTTCTGGTTCGATCCCGCGGTGGGCCTCATCCTCAAGGCCCGGCTGGCGTCGGAAATCTCTGAACGGGGTATGGTGGTGGAGCGCGTGCTGACCACCACCGTCCAGAGCTACCAGTTGAACCCCGCTATCGACGACGATGTCTTCACCTTCACCGCCCCGCGGGGCGCGCGGGTGGTCGATACCCTGGAGCGGGTCATGAATCCGGATTCCATGGTGGGGCAGACCGCACCGGACATCACCTTCCAGCTTCTTGACGGTTCCACTCTGGAGTTGAAAGATCTGCGCGGCAAGACGGTCTTCATCGATTTCTGGGCCACCTGGTGCGGTCCCTGCAAGAGGGAGATGCCGCACATCGAGACGCTGTATCAGGAATTCAAGGACGATCCGAATCTGTACATCATCGGTGCCAGCAACGAGGCCCAGGCTACGGTCCAGCGATTCATCAAGGTGAACAACTACCACTTCCCCATCGCGCTGGTGGACAACCTGGAACGATCCCGGTTCAAGATCAGCGGTATCCCGGCCGGTTTCGTGATCGATCCCGAGGGCATCATCCGGGCCCACATGGTGGGCCTGCAGAATGAAGAGCAACTGCGCTCGGCCTTCCGCAAGGGCGGGTTCGACCGAGCGCGGTAGCGCGTTCCGGGGTGGTCCTGGCCGGGATCAATTGATCACATGCAACTCCACCCGGCGGTTGGCGATCCGACCCGCGCGGGTGCTGTTGTCCGCGATGGGGAAATCCTGGCCATAGCCCACGGCGGTGATGCGTGCGGGGGCGATGCCCATCTGCACCAGGCTATCGCGCACGCTCTGGGCGCGGCGCTGGCTCAGATCCCGGTTGAAAGCCGGATCCCCGCTGTTGTCGGTGTATCCCCGGATCTCCACCTTCTTGTCCGACCAGGCGCGCAGTGAGGCGGCCACCTCGGCCAGCACGGCGATGCTTTCGGGGGTCAGTTCGGCGCTGCCCAGGCGGAAAGAAACGCCCTGGAGCACCAGGTTCTCGGCGATTTCCTCTTCCTGGGGCTCCTGAGGTTCTTGGGGCTCCTGAGGTTCCTGGGGGCAACCGGCGGCGTCCACCGGCACGCCGGTGGGGGTGTCGGGACACTGGTCGGTGTCATCGCCCACGCCGTCGCCGTCATTGTCCAGTTCGGGGCAACCGTCCTCGTCCTGGAAGCCGTCCCAATCCTCCGCCTCGTCGGGGCAGCGATCCCGGCCGTCGACGATGCCGTCGCCGTCATTGTCCGGATCCGGGCAACCGTCCTCATCCTGATAACCGTCCCGATCTTCCGCCGTGTCAGGGCAGCGGTCCTGCCCGTCCAGGATACCGTCCTGGTCGTTGTCGGATTCAGGGCAACCGTCCTCGTCCTGGAAGCCGTCCGGATCCTCGGGCTGCTCGGGGCACAGGTCCCGGTTGTCGGGAATGCCGTCATGATCCTTGTCCGCGTCGCCGAACCACCAGGTCACGCCCACCATGGCCTCGACCATGGCCGTGTTGGCGTCCACGTGGGTGGGACCCCAGTAGCGGCTCATGCCGGCATTGTCCACCTCGTTGCCGGGCATCAGGTAGTAACGGCCACCGAAACAGACGGCCAGCTGCTCGTTCACGAAGAAGTCCGCACCGAGGGAGATGCCGAAGGTGAAGTCCGTCCCCTTCAGAGGCACCGGGTTGCCGTTGGCGTCGTAGCCATCCACGGCATCCCCGGAGGGAAACAGCCTGGCGCTCAGGCCCCTTCGGTCCAGCACTTTCCAGTTGGTCAAACCCAGGCCCAGGCCACACCAGGGGCTGATGCTGGACTTGGGAGCGAAGCGATACCGCAGATGGGCCATGGGCTGCCACAGGATGTTGTGCAGCGGCGCGCCGCTTTTGCCGTTCAGGCCCACTTCCTCTCCGCGGTATTCGGCACCGGGACGGATGTGGCCGTATTTCAGGCTCAGTTGAAGGTTCCAGTGGGTGTCGAGGCCCCGCTCCAAGACCAGGATGCCGAATTGGTCCATGTTGGCGTAGTCCCGTGAACCCTCTGTCAACTTCATGACGCCGCTCTCAAAACCCAGTCCCCAGCGGCCCTTGGTATCCCCGGCGGCGGCGCTGGCGGCCATACTGCCGGCAAGGCAAAAAACAAGGAGGAAAACAAGAAGGCGGGTTCTGGGGAACATGGGATCCTCCGGCGCGGTTCGGGGTGCGGTTGGGGGGTAGGGGCTTTTTCGTTCGGGGAACAATTCCCGATCCTAGTTGTTGGGTGTATAATAATCAAGATATCTTGCGTTGAAGGTCTTGCGTCGGGATGGGGGGATGGCTTAATTGATAAAGAAAGCCTTAGGAGGGCCGCATCAGACCAGAGGGAGGCACCTTTTGAACAACCGGCAATGGCTTGTGGATGCTATCGAGGAAGAGGATCGTCTGTTGCGCCGCCAGGTGACGGCCTGTCCCCAGGAAATGCGGAACGTGTCGGGCGCCGACGGGGCCCTGAGCCTCCTGGAAACCCTGGCCCATATTGCCTATTGGGACAGTTTCACCGTGGATTTCTTCACCCGCAAATTGGATCGGGGCTGTCTCGACCCTCTACCTCCCCTGGATTTTGAGGAATACAATCGCCAGGCTCTGGACGCGGCCGCCACGTGGCCTTTTGGTGAAGTTCTGGCTCGTTATCTGGAATCTACCGGCGCGCTGACGGATTTTTTGAACATGCACTGGGATGATCTGACTCCTCGGGAACAGTTCGATCTGCGGATCACTCTGAAGCACCGCAAGCAGCATCGCATCAGCTTGGAAAAAAACCTGGGAAAAATTCTGGGATTACAGGCGCGAGGTTGAGACTAAGCCAACCCACGAGGTCGGGCGACTGCCAACAACAGTTGATCGATCAACAATTTCAGGGGCACAACGAAAACAAAAGATCCGCAAAAGCACAAAGGACCAGGGAAAACCTCTGGTCCTCAATGCTTTTGCGTTCCACGAGCCGAGATCCGGAACCGGGGGACTATTCCATCCGCAGGTTGAGATCGTCAATGACGCCCACGGGAGAGGGGTTCACACGGCCATCATTCTTGCCGTAGTCCCCAAAGACACCCAATTCTATCTTGCGGGTCTTCAACTCGGGTTTTTTGTAATTCTTCTTCATAGCTTGGCCTTTCACCCTAAGTGGGTTATGGAAACAAGGTTCATACCGGGTCAAGGGTATATTTCTCCCCGTCAGCCCTGATTATAACGCAAAAAATTCCCAGTGTCAACACTGTTACATCGCCACACTGTTACATCGCCATAATCCGCCACCAAACGGTGCAATCTTGCCTTTCGTGGCGGATCTTCCCCGTTCCCCGACATTCACTTCCCCCCACCGGTCGATCAAAAGCCCATTTCACATCCCCCCGGGGGGAGAGCGCCGATTCACCCGCCGATCCGCGCAGACGACCACAACCAGCATCGCCTAGAGCTCCGTGATCACGCTGTTCTTTCATGCATAGAGCGGTGCTACACTGGTGGCCCCGTCGCCAGAGCCAAGATCCTCTTACGCGCACGCAGCAACAGATCCAGAGATCCACACTTGTCGGTGACGTGCAAAAACAAACGGTTGGCATGTACTATTACTCGACCCGGCAAATTGATCACGTGATACCGGATCGCTTTCATGCGTCGGGGTTCCCAAGACCTACCC